>JAKJJQ010000099.1:0-5448 GCA_021713415.1 Thiotrichales bacterium 19X7-9 | reverse complement strand
ATGATCCTACCATCGGTGGCGACACAACTGGTGGCGTAACCGAAGATGCAGCGGCTACTTTAACCACGTCTGGTACATTAACGATTTCTGATACCGATACAGGCGAAGCCGTCTTTAATGCTGAAACTATTTCTGGGACTTATGGTGACTTAACCATTGAAGCTGATGGTGACTGGAGCTATTCTGCTGATAATAGTCAGTCTGCGATTCAAGCTTTAGGTCAAGGCGATACCCTTACTGATACGATTACTGTAACTTCAGATGATGGTACAACCCAAGATATTACTATCACCATTACAGGTACTAATGATGATCCTACCATCGGTGGCGACACAACGGGCTCTGTAACCGAAGATGCAGCGGCTACTTTAACTACTTCTGGTACATTAACGATTTCTGATACCGATACAGGCGAAGCCGTCTTTAATGCTGAAATGATTTCTGGTACTTATGGTGACTTAACCATTGAAGCGGATGGTGACTGGAGCTATTCTGCTGATAATAGTCAGTCTGCGATTCAAGCTTTAGGTCAAGGCGATACCCTTACTGATACGATTACTGTAACTTCAGATGATGGTACAACCCAAGATATTACTATTACCATTACAGGTACTAATGATGATCCAACTATTGGTGGTGATACGTCAGGTTCTGTGACTGAAGATGCAGCGGCTACTTTAACTACTTCTGGTACATTAACTATTTCTGATACCGATACAGGCGAAGCCGTCTTTAATGCTGAAACGATTTCTGGTACTTATGGTGACTTAACCATTGAAGCTGATGGTGACTGGAGCTATTCTGCCGATAACTCTCAATCTGCGATTCAAGCTTTAGGTCAAGGCGATACCCTTACTGATACGATTACTGTAACTTCAGATGATGGTACAACCCAAGATATTACTATCACCATTACAGGTACTAATGATGATCCAACTATTGGTGGTGATACGTCAGGCTCTGTAACCGAAGATGCAGCGGCTACTTTAACTACTTCTGGTACATTAACGATTTCTGATACCGATACAGGCGAAGCCGTCTTTAATGCTGAAACGATTTCTGGTACTTATGGTGACTTAACCATTGAAGCGGATGGTGACTGGTCTTATTCTGCCGATAACTCTCAATCTGCGATTCAGGCTTTAGGTCAAGGCGATACCCTTACTGATACGATTACTGTAACTTCAGATGATGGCACAACCCAAGATATTACTATTACCATTACAGGTACTAATGATGATCCAACTATTGGTGGTGATACGTCAGGTTCTGTGACTGAAGATGCAGCGGCTACTTTAACTACTTCTGGTACATTAACTATTTCTGATACCGATACAGGCGAAGCCGTCTTTAATGCTGAAACCATTTCTGGCACCTATGGTAGCTTAACCATCGAAGCTGATGGTGATTGGTCTTATTCTGCCGATAACTCTCAATCTGCGATTCAAGCTTTAGGTCAAGGTGATACGTTAACTGATACAATTACTGTTACAAGTGACGATGGCACAACCCAAGATATTACTATTACCATTACAGGTACTAATGATGATCCTACCATCGGTGGCGACACAACGGGCTCTGTAACCGAAGATGCAGCGGCTACATTAACCACGTCTGGTACATTAACGATTTCTGATACCGATACAGGCGAAGCCGTCTTTAATGCTGAAACGATTTCTGGTACTTATGGTGACTTAACCATTGAAGCTGATGGTGACTGGAGCTATTCTGCCGATAACTCTCAATCTGCGATTCAAGCTTTAGGTCAAGGCGATACCCTTACTGATACGATTACTGTAACTTCAGATGATGGTACAACCCAAGATATTACTATTACCATTACAGGTACTAATGATGATCCAACTATTGGTGGTGATACGTCAGGTTCTGTGACTGAAGATGCAGCGGCTACTTTAACCACGTCTGGTACATTAACGATTTCTGATACCGATACAGGCGAAGCCGTCTTTAATGCTGAAACTATTTCTGGGACTTATGGTGACTTAACCATTGAAGCTGATGGTGACTGGTCTTATTCTGCTGATAATAGTCAGTCTGCGATTCAAGCTTTAGGTCAAGGCGATACGTTAACTGATACAATTACTGTTACAAGTGATGATGGTACAACCCAAGATATTACTATCACCATTACAGGTACTAATGATGATCCTACCATCGGTGGTGATACGTCAGGCTCTGTAACCGAAGATGCAGCGGCTACATTAACCACGTCTGGTACATTAACGATTTCTGATACCGATACAGGCGAAGCCGTCTTTAATGCTGAAACGATTTCTGGTACTTATGGTGACTTAACCATTGAAGCTGATGGTGACTGGAGCTATTCTGCTGATAACTCTCAATCTGCGATTCAAGCTTTAGGTCAAGGTGATACCCTTACTGATACGATTACTGTAACAAGTGACGATGGTACAACCCAAGATATTACCATTACCATTACAGGTACTAATGATGATCCTACCATCGGTGGTGATACGTCAGGCTCTGTAACTGAAGATGCAGCGGCTACTTTAACCACGTCTGGTACATTAACGATTTCTGATACCGATACAGGCGAAGCCGTCTTTAATGCTGAAACTATTTCTGGGACTTATGGTGACTTAACCATTGAAGCTGATGGTGACTGGAGCTATTCTGCTGATAACTCTCAATCTGCGATTCAAGCTTTAGGTCAAGGTGATACGTTAACTGATACGATTACTGTTACAAGTGACGATGGCACAACCCAAGATATTACTATTACCATTACAGGTACTAATGATGATCCTACCATCGGTGGCGACACAACTGGTGGCGTAACCGAAGATGCAGCGGCTACATTAACCACGTCTGGTACATTAACGATTTCTGATACCGATACAGGCGAAGCCGTCTTTAATGCTGAAACTATTTCTGGGACTTATGGTGACTTAACCATTGAAGCTGATGGTGACTGGAGCTATTCTGCTGATAATAGTCAGTCTGCGATTCAAGCTTTAGGTCAAGGCGATACCCTTACTGATACGATTACTGTAACTTCAGATGATGGTACAACCCAAGATATTACTATCACCATTACAGGTACTAATGATGATCCTACCATCGGTGGCGACACAACGGGCTCTGTAACCGAAGATGCAGCGGCTACTTTAACTACTTC
This sequence comes from Thiotrichales bacterium 19X7-9, assembly GCA_021713415.1. GTDB lineage: Bacteria > Pseudomonadota > Gammaproteobacteria > Francisellales > Francisellaceae > M0027. Next base: position 2,288 of record JAKJJQ010000099.1, on the reverse strand, counting down.
TGGTACATTAACGATTTCTGATACCGATACAGGCGAAGCCGTCTTTAATGCTGAAATGATTTCTGGTACTTATGGTGACTTAACCATTGAAGCTGATGGTGACTGGAGCTATTCTGCTGATAATAGTCAGTCTGCGATTCAAGCTTTAGGTCAAGGCGATACCCTTACTGATACGATTACTGTAACTTCAGATGATGGTACAACCCAAGATATTACTATTACCATTACAGGTACTAATGATGATCCAACTATTGGTGGTGATACGTCAGGTTCTGTGACTGAAGATGCAGCGGCTACTTTAACTACTTCTGGTACATTAACTATTTCTGATACCGATACAGGCGAAGCCGTCTTTAATGCTGAAACGATTTCTGGTACTTATGGTGACTTAACCATTGAAGCTGATGGTGATTGGTCTTATTCTGCCGATAACTCTCAATCTGCGATTCAAGCTTTAGGTCAAGGTGATACGTTAACTGATACGATTACTGTAACTTCAGATGATGGTACAACCCAAGATATTACCATTACCATTACAGGTACTAATGATGATCCTACCATTGGTGGTGACACAACTGGTGGCGTAACCGAAGATGCAGCGGCTACTTTAACCACGTCTGGTACATTAACGATTTCTGATACCGATACAGGCGAAGCCGTCTTTAATGCTGAAATGATTTCTGGTACTTATGGTGACTTAACCATTGAAGCTGATGGTGACTGGAGCTATTCTGCTGATAATAGTCAGTCTGCGATTCAAGCTTTAGGTCAAGGTGATACCCTTACTGATACGATTACTGTAACAAGTGATGATGGTACAACCCAAGATATTACCATTACCATTACAGGTACTAATGATGATCCTACCATCGGTGGTGATACGTCAGGCTCTGTAACCGAAGATGCAGCGGCTACATTAACCACGTCTGGTACATTAACGATTTCTGATACCGATACAGGCGAAGCCGTCTTTAATTCTGAAACGATTTCTGGGACTTATGGTGACTTAACCATCGAAGCGGATGGTGACTGGAGCTATTCTGCCGATAACTCTCAATCTGCGATTCAAGCTTTAGGTCAAGGCGATACGTTAACTGATACAATTACTGTTACAAGTGACGATGGCACAACCCAAGATATTACTATTACCATTACAGGTACTAATGATGATCCTACCATCGGTGGCGACACAACGGGCTCTGTAACCGAAGATGCAGCGGCTACTTTAACCACGTCTGGTACATTAACGATTTCTGATACCGATACAAGCGAAGCCGTCTTTAATGCTGAAACTATTTCTGGGACTTATGGTGACTTAACCATTAAAGCGGATGGTGATTGGTCTTATTCTGCTGATAATAGTCAGTCTGCGATTCAGGCTTTAGGTCAAGGCGATACCCTTACTGATACGATTACTGTAACTTCAGATGATGGCACAACCCAAGATATTACCATTACCATTACAGGTACTAATGATGATCCTACCATTGGTGGTGATACAACGGGTGGCGTAACCGAAGATGCAGCGGCTACTTTAACCACGTCTGGTACATTAACCATTTCTGATACCGATACAGGCGAAGCCGTCTTTAATTCTGAAACGATTTCTGGTACTTATGGTGACTTAACCATTGAAGCGGATGGTGATTGGTCTTATTCTGCCGATAACTCTCAATCTGCGATTCAAGCTTTAGGTCAAGGCGATACGTTAACTGATACAATTACTGTTACAAGTGACGATGGCACAACCCAAGATATTACCATTACCATTACAGGTACTAATGATGATCCAACTATTGGTGGTGATACGTCAGGCTCTGTAACCGAAGATGCAGCGGCTACATTAACCACGTCTGGTACATTAACGATTTCTGATACCGATACAGGCGAAGCCGTCTTTAATTCTGAAACGATTTCTGGGACTTATGGTGACTTAACCATTGAAGCTGATGGTGATTGGTCTTATTCTGCTGATAACTCTCAATCTGCGATTCAAGCTTTAGGTCAAGGTGATACCCTTACTGATACGATTACTGTAACTTCAGACGATGGTACAACCCAAGATATTACCATTACCATTACAGGTACTAATGATGATCCTACCATCGGTGGTGATACGTCAGGCTCTGTAACTGAAGATGCAGCGGCTACTTTAACCACGTCTGGTACATTAACGATTTCTGATACCGATACAGGCGAAGCCGTCTTTAATGCTGAAACTATTTCTGGTACTTATGGTGACTTAACCATTAAAGCGGATGGTGATTGGTCTTATTCTGCTGATAACT
>JAKJJQ010000098.1:0-5691 GCA_021713415.1 Thiotrichales bacterium 19X7-9 | reverse complement strand
CCTTTGGTAATTTTACCGCCTTCGGCTACCCAATCGTACTGCTCTGTAGTTGTTGGATGATCATCACAATGCTCACATTGATAGCGCACAGGTTTAATTCTTAAAATAACAGGTGTATCCAAAATTGATGTATGTCTAACCTCAATTGGTGCACTATAGCCATAGCGTTTTGTCGCGTCTTTTCCACACTTATGACACTTGGTTTTAGTGCATTTGCTCTCAACGGTAAATATAATATTTCCTTTGGAATCAGTATGTTGTGAAATTATTTCAAGAGAATCAATATCTAGAGGTAAGGTAAATTGGGCCATTTTTACAAGACTTTTTATTTTTCATCACACCATTGTAACCCTTATTCTATCTACATTCCATACCAACAAGAAATGGAAAAGAGCCAAAAAAGAGTCGAAAATGGTGATAAGAAAAGCCATATTGCAAAGGATTATAATATTAGTCGTGAAACTTTGTATCAGTATTTAAAGTTATGATGTTAATTATAATAAATAAGAGTTTTGTTAAGAATCTGCCTGAAAAATAACTAAGGTATTTATTCATAATCTATTTGTTTAAATATACAATTAAGACAATTATTAAGGATTATAAAATTTCTTAGGGTTTATATGGGTACAAGTAAGTCTAATCAAATCAAAAATAAAATAGATTGGAACCAATTTAAGGTAAATAATCCAAATTATAATAGTGCTTTTGAACAATTAACATATTTTTTATTTTGCAGAAAATATGAAGTTATATCTGGAATTCATAGATATAAAAATCAAGCAGGTATTGAAACAGATCCCGTTAACTATAAAAATGAAATGATTGGATTTCAAACAAAGTGGTTTGATTCAAGGATAAACTATAATTTGCTCCAAGAGTCAATTAATAAAGCAAAACAGAAAAATCCTGAATTAACTAAAATAGTTTTCTATATTAATCAAGAATTGTCAGAGAGTTCAAAATCTAATAAAAAGAAAACGACACAATTTAATAATGTTGAGAAGACGGCAAAAGATAATGATATTGAGTTAGAATGGGTACTGCAAAGTAACTTTGAGTCAATACTTAATAAGCCAGAGAATTATGACTTAGTCCAACTATACTTTAATCCATCTGATGAAATAGGGTTTATAAAGAAGTGTATAAATCCTGACTATCAAACGTTATTAAATGCAAAATTCTATCTTGAATTCACACTAAATAAAATAGGCAACGATGACTCATTAAATATTCAAGAAGTGCTTAATGGTAAGGAAAAAATTATTATAATAAGTGGTTCGCCTGGTGCTGGTAAAAGCATATTAATGTATAAGTTTTTTTCTATTCTTTCGGGATATGAAGAAAGTAATTTAGATGAAAGGTATGCAAAGCTATTAGCAAATATGCCAATGATTATAAATTTAAAAGATTGTGCTTTTAATAATCTTGAAGACTTAATTCGTGATAGGCAGAAGGATTATAAGCTTAGAAATAGTAATCATAAATTTACATATTTACTTGATGGTTTAGATGAATTAAGTACAGAAAAAGTAGATCATGTATTATCACATATCCATACTCTGGAAGCAGATAATCATACAAAAAAAATTATTATATCTTGTAGGTCAGGAAATTCTAATAAAGCTAAAATTCGTAGATATTTCTCTGAAATTAATGAGTATAAAATAAGCTATCTTACAATTAATGAGATTAAAAAATACTTTACATTGCGAAATAATAATAAGCTAAATCTTTTAGAAGAAATAGAAAAAAATAATCAAAATCTCTTATCGGAAATAAGAGATGTATTATTGATTGAAGTTCTTTGGGAATTAATTGAAAATATTAATGAAGGAACTACCGTAATAGACTTATTTGAACTAAAAATAGAACAGCTTTTTGATAATCCAAATCTTTCAAAAAATATTGAAGAACTTAATCTTTTAAACCCTAAAAAAAGGCAAATTTTAGATATAAATAAACAAATATCATTTGAATTCCAAAATAAATCTCAATTTAGATTACCCCAGAAAGATATTCAAAAAATAATCATGGATAAATATCCTCGTATTGACTATAAATCTGTGAACTCAATATTAGATTATATTGCAAACTGTTTTTTTGACTCACCATATTCCCATCATAACATAAATCATCATAGTGAAGAATTTATATACCATCATAGAAGATATCAAGACTTCTTTTTTATCAAGTATTTAGCAGATGAGTATGAAAAGTCACCAGAAATTCTTAGAAAAACTTATGTACTATCAAATAAAGATTTTTTTGAAAATCTTTTCTTAAAGTATATGAGGAGTAATTATATAAGAAGTAGGGATATTTTAGGAATTATTGAACTTAATTTAATTAATATTTATTTAAGAGATCATAACTCTTTTGCTATGAATAAACCAAATTATATGTGCTCAGATGTTTTTATTACTTCATTAGCAATACAAAATGAGGCTGTTTTTCAGGAGTTATTAACTGATGAAAATCTTGATATTCAGGATAAAATATTCTTTGATATAAATGAAATTAAGAATAAATTTAGTTCTTGGAAAGAAAATCCTGATGATAGCCAAATAATAGATGATTTGATAGATTTATATAGCAATGGTGTTTCATCTTTGATAGAAAATATTTCTATATTTTGGAAGTTCGGTAAAAGAGAGTTTGCTAAAGAGCTTATAAAGCAGTTTAAGGATATAACTACATTAGTTAACGACTATAAATTTCTTGAAAGCATAAATAAAGATCATCATGAAAAAAGAAATCCATATTGGGATAGTTGGGAAAAATATTTATATATTCAGATTGTTATTAAGGATGAGAAACCAATAGATATTTTAAAAAACTTGGTAAGAAAAAGTTATGGGAATATAGATGAAAATCATTATGCTATGAATTATCAAGAAAGTAATAAAGAAAAATTGATAAAATCATATTTTAGAGTTTGTTTAGATAAGGATTTAGCAATAGTTATTCAACTACTTCCTGAGTTAGATGAAATAGAATTATTAATGCTACTAGAAGTTTTGGTTTTGAATAAACATAAATCTATATTTAGTTATTTACCTTTGTTATTTAATGTAAATAAATTCACTGAAACATTGAAAGATCAAATTAAGGAAATAACAGTAGACAATATTAGTCTTCTATTTTGTAAAGCTATTTACAATAAAACACTAACTAATGATCAGCAAAACTACTTAGAAGAAGAATTAAAGAGAATAAATAACAACAGACCTCATGAATGGGGTTCATATAAATTATATGCTGAATACTCCGTTATTCTATATACCCTTAATACCTCTAATATAAGTTTATTTGGAGAATACTTGAAAGAGTGTGAACATAGGTTTAATTACTATACCCAGATAAATCTATATGCAGCTTTATTTGTTGATATGATCAGTATGCTAAAAGGTGATACTAAGATAGAGAAAATTATTAGAAATTATCATGATTTTATGAAATTATACGGTCATAATAGTAATTTTCATTCATATTTAACTTCTGAAATATCGAAAATTATTGGTCAAATATTTGCTTTTTCTGATGAAAATTCGAAAAATCTGCTATATATAAAGCAAAGCGTATTAAATGGAAAAGATGAATTTGACTTATTTAATTTTTCTCTAAGCTTATATTCATCAAATAATGATCTGTTTACAGATATTATTAACCTAGATGAATTAGAGTTCTTTGAAAGTGAATTAAGTTGTGAAGAAGATTTTTTATCTACTACTAATCATTATTTTCATCTTGCTACATTATGTAGCAAGATGAATGGTCAAAAGTCTATATATTATATTAGAAAGGGAGTTAACAATACTATATTACGGCATGGTTGGAGAAGAGATCATCTTGTTAGTCATTCGCTAGTTGAAGCATTAGAAGTATTGTGGAAGAAAAATTGGTTGCCTAGAAATGAAATTATAAGCTACTCAAGGAAAGTTTTTAGGCTAGCTCTGCGAGTAACAGAAATTACGGATGGTAAAGATACTTGGAATGGGCCATATAATGTTATTGACTTAGTAAGTCAGTACGATATTGATTTGACCATTGAGTTAAAAAATGAATTTAAGGAAAAAAGCAATTATGCATTAAATAATCGTGCAATATCTTCTATATTAACTGGCATGATAACCCGTGGGTTTTCTTTCAAAGATATTAATGAAATGATTAATGAATATAGAAAAGACTATTATTCAGCTACAGAGTTTGATGTTGACTATTATAGATATAAATTCATAACTTATATTATGATCGCTAAAAGTGACTTTTATACAGATAATGAGAAAGAAGATGCATTTAATGAAGCATACAATCAAATATTAAAAATTAAGAGTAGTAGGTTTAATACATTTTTAACAAATACTGAAAATAGAGATTCTAAAGACTTTTTTATAAAATTATGTAGAAAATATGATAAAGATGAAATCATTTCTATAGCTAATGATGATAGCTTTACCCAACAACCCCAAATTACTGAAGAACAGTTCGTTAATACGATAAGTGATGCAAAGACTGAAAGTGATATTAATTCTTTATATGAACAATTAAATAATTATCATAATGCAATTGTGTTGTCTCAATCTGATTCTTGGAAATTACTTCTTGATAAAACATATGAAATAAATAATAACATTAGGGCTTTTATTTCTTTTTTAGAAAATAGCTCTTTCCCCCAATCAACTTATTATTACTCATCACCTAACTTTAAATATCTACATTTCGGTCTTGGCTATGGATTACAAAACATAAGCATGGCAGAAGAAATAGAGGCTTCTTTATTACATCGTGATACTGGATATGGAGGTTTTATAAATATTATTAAAAGCTATGAATGTATCAATAATCATGAAATGATCCTTAGTTTATTCAAACGCTATTTACGCTTTTGTGAATTCCTTGTATATTAATTTTCACAAAAAATATTTTAATTTAAGTTTTTCTAAAAAACTTAGTAATTCAGAAGGTTCCGTAAAACAATGATTAGAGTTATATCCTTTAAATACAACTGAAAAAATCAAAATAATATAGTAATGATATAAATCTGATTTATATAGTTCAAACATGAATATAAGTAAACTTTCCGTAAAACGAACATTGAGATTAGTTTCTGTTTCTAAAATAATACGATTAATATCAATTAGATATAGTTTTAAAATAGTCAAAACATTCCGTAAACGGGTTATTTTATGGAATGTTCATATGTAACGTTTTTAAATAACATTATTTTGGTAAAAATGTTTTTTGTTCATATAGAAAATGAAAAATAATTAAAGAAAATATGATCATAGATGTATTATATACCATCCAAAATATAACTGTTAGAATGTGGCTATCCCATTGAGCATCAAGTAATAAATAGTAAAAATTTAAAATAATTGAGATAGACCCAATAGAATATATGATAATCTTGTCGAAAATATTAATCTTTAATGCTCTAAATAGGAAGAAAATATAAATACAATATGCTTGTGTAATTGTTGTAAATAGCAACATTCCAGACTCTATAAAGTCATGATGACTTCCTGCATAATACATAATATTGTCATATAGAGCATATGTATTAAGTACAATCATGATGAATGAAAAGGTAGTTAATATTTGATTTTGTGTTTTACTCATATACTCATCACTATATTGTAATTTAGACAATACGTTTGTAGAGATATAATAATTTATCTTTTTTTCTGATTA
>JAKJJQ010000097.1:0-6089 GCA_021713415.1 Thiotrichales bacterium 19X7-9 | reverse complement strand
CTACCATCCTTATTGTTATTAGTAAGGTTTCGACTTCTATAGTAATCACCCAAATAAACTGATGTTTCTGTATAGCGATCTTTTAGTTTATCGATAATTTCATCTTCTGATTTATATTGACGTTTTGTATCAATTGGAAAGATCAGTGATTTATCCTTTAAGCCTTGTGATAAAAGGCTCAATGAATGAATAATATCTGGGTCAACTGCATCTAACATACCCGAATACGTTTCATTCGTTTCAATGGCATCATATAAGCTAACCATTGCATAAGTCATCATTTGCAATAAATCAGAATCAACACTAAATAAAGCCTCAGCATCACCTACTGATTGGTGTATTTTATTTCTTAATTCTTCTCGTTGAGTATCTTTAGATTTACCTAAATGATCATCATCAACAACTAAACTGTTTTCATCCATTATTAATCCTCATATTAATCTTCAATTTGTTGTACATAAGGGATAAAGCCCCACATTGGTTTACTTCTACTAATTGGGAAACGGCCAGCCATTGTGCCTAACATACAAAATAAGACCTCACCTGTATCTGTTTCAGCATAAGGATGAGGTGTGGCATAAGAAGAACTTTTTAATAAAATACTACTGCCACATATCCCCCATTCAGAAGTAATGCCATCAAAATAACTGCCTCTGATAACACCATTAATTAATTTGGCATAACAGCCATGTGTAACCCAAGTATGGTAAATGACCTGTTGTAAAAATGTACGAGCTGCATCATCTGTTGCCTTGTTCATCCAATTCATTTTAACGACATTAAATTCAGGCTGGGTATAGGTAATGCCTGACTTACCCATCGCGGTTAATATTTCTTGTTCTTCTTGATCTCTATTTTCCCAAGGTATGCCTGTTTTGATCGTGCGATAGACTTCAAATGTAACCTCACAATCATTAACCTTACTGAAATAATTTAAATTGCCATCAGTCACCTGACCTAGTTGATTTCTACTTAATCGCCAATAAGGCGACCAAGCATCTTTTTCTCGTTGCTCCATATCTGCTTGTAGAGCTTCTAATTCTGCAAGCTTCTCATCAATACGATCACACTCTGATGAAACGGTATCCGTTAAATCTTGTGCAGCTTTAACTACATCATCTATACTTGACACTTTGTTATTCTCCTTAAAGATTGATTAAACTTGTATTACCAAAATTAATGCGTGCATCTGATACAGATAACGGTACAGCCGACCACTGGTAGTTATAGCTTGCATCTGCATTATGAGAAAATACGGTTTCTTTTTCATATAAGCTAAATTTCACTAATGGGCTATTAGTGATGACTTCATAAACCAATCTACCACGAAGATAAAAGCCACTGAAAGCTGGGCAATTAACCATACCCTCTGTGTTATACATTGTATCGTTACCTTGCTCGTCATATTTTTCTTGTTTTACATCAATCATGTTTGAAAGATTGGCAACAGTTTGACGATACTTTTGAACGTTTAACTTAATAATGCTTCCGTTTGCATTACCTGACCAATCTTCATCTAAAAAGTAACTTCTAATATCCACTCCTGCTACATGTGGCTCACCTTTAACTTTATCACCATCTAAGTCACTTTCACTTTGCCAATAATAAGCTCGATATATATCAATTAATAAAGGACTGCCATTACGATTACTGCCTGATTGAAATATCACTGGATACATCATGTCATAAGGTAGATGTTGAAGATCAAATCGATACTTATAACGACCTTCACCTTTAATATCAAAAGCAACTAAGTTATTGCGCCATTTCTCTAAATCATCTAAACGAGTTTCAATTGGCTCTAAATCAACATCTACCTGTTGAGTGTCAGTCTTATTTTGTGCGTAATCAATTGCAAGGCTTGTATGATCATTCATTAGTCGAATTAAGCTTTCAGCTAATTGATAATAGTTATCGACTGTAGAACACGCTTGCGTATTAAAATTTATCGTTACTTGATCGGCATTATCGTATTTTATTTTAATTGTATAATCACTGACTGTTGGTGATAGATTATCCTCTGCTTTATAGAATTCTGGTATATTACCTTGCGCAATAATATTATTTTTATCATCTAAAATTGAGATATATTTAAGCCAAAAGCCACCTGCACTTTCAGGTACAATGCAATTAATCCATATCTCATCATTACTTGTTTCAACATTATTCATTAAAGCACTGTAGACAACATGATTTAAGCTTATATCATCTGCTTGGCTACTAATCTTAAATGATGAAAACATCACTGTGTTACCAGTTAAAACGCTATCAGCTAATTGTGCCTTTCCATTCTCTGTTATCAGAATTTCATACATTTAAACTGCTCCATAAAGAATTGTTTTATTTTTTAAGGCAACTTTTGAGCCTGCATTTACAATGGATTGTGATCGTGTTTCTAAATTAAAAAGATAAGCACTCTGCACATTCTTATTGGTATCAATGACATTTCTGATTAAATCTAAATCAAGACTTAACTTATCGTTTTTAGTTGTATCCGTAATAACATCAATGGTAAATGTATGTGGTATACCACCTGAATATTGATACCACTCTCTAACATTAATTTCATAATCCATTGCACCTAATGCTTTCTCTAGTGCGCCTAATGTGCCTTTTTTACGATGAATATCAATTGATTCAGCAATCATTTGTCGCTTTTGTGCTTCATCGGCTTTGTTATAAGGTTCAAAATCAACTGATAAGTAACTGGCTAAATAAGGTAAAAACTCGATTGGGCATAAATCAGGTTTAAATAACAACCGAATGACATTATTTTTTAGCTCAATCTGATTTAAAAATGCACCAACTAAGGATTTTTCTAAATCAGTAGCATTCGGTGGCAGTATATTTACATCAGTCATTCTACTGCCTCAATAATGGTTACTTCTGTACAATAAGGTGTTTGGGTGTCACTTGCTGATATGGTTTTAGTTGGTGCGTATAACTCTTTTACATACGCTACACCTTCAATATTTAAGCGTGCATAGACTTCTGATAATGGTACTGTTGCACCAATTTTGTGACGATCTGCAATTAAAGTATCAATGTTATCTTGCATTGTTTTTAAAACAACGCTCTTATCTGATTGTGGGTCAAGAACAACTTCTGCATTAATCGTATATTCTAAAGGCGACACACTAGATACAATTACCTGACAGCCTAATGGTTTTCGTTCTGGGTCTGTTAAATAATTAGATACTGTTTCTAACAAGTCATCACTTGCTTGACCTGAATCAGCTTCATTGCCTTGGACAACAACAAAGGCTTTACCTGGCTGAGATTGATCATCAAATGCCTTAACATCAACAACTCGACTATCCGATTCAAAAGATAGTGCTTCATAAGCTGATTGACTACCTGCTGATGATGCTTTCTCTAAAGCCGTTAATATTCTGCCTCGATATCTTTCATCTGTTTCATCCTCTTCACGAGCAACTGCTAATAACGCACCTAAATTATCTAAGTCAGCACCTTGTGAAAAAGAAACTAATACGGATTTAATTGAATCATTAATACGTTGTTCATAGAGTGTTAAACCATAAGCACAGGCTTCTAATATTTTAATCACAGGGTCAGATTCAACCGTTGCATCATATTCAGGCATACGTGTTTTAAAATCAGCTAAGAGCAAAGCATAGTTTTGATCATAATCAACTGACTGAATTGAATCTGGTGGTGGCAATTTAGATAAATCAAACTTACTCATACCGTGACACCATTTAACCGTTTATCTTCACCATCAGGCTTATATGTAAACTCAACATCAATGCTTACCTGACCATCTGAATTAAGATTGATATCAATTTGTGTTAAATCTACACGCATCTCCCACTGATCTATTGCTTCAGCAGTTGAATTTAAAAGCTTTGCCAAAGTCATTTGATTAGCTGGTTGATCAACATATAAAAAAAGAGTAGAGCCATATTCACGTAACATAACTCTTGAGCCAACAGGTGTTGTTAAAATATCAGCAATGCTTTGTTTAACATGCTCAATATCTGTTATCTTTTGACCTGTTACTCTTGATATACCTTGCATTGATCATCTAACTAATTGTTACTATTACAGTCAGTATAAAATGATCAAAACAAATGCTTTGGATAAGGTAATTGATAGTTCTAAAATTTATTCATAGCTATTTTTATACATCAACTACTGAGAATTACCATAGAAATATTTACGTATCTAGACCAGTAAAGGCTTAATATGGGTTGCAGTGTTGTATTCAATATGAGGCAAATTTATTTACATCCTAAATAGCAGAAGGGATTTCACTAAATAAAGATAATACTTACTACATGACAGATTAAATCATAACTAATATACCTCAAGTTAGTGTAATTTCTGTAGTTTTCTCTGAGCTATGTTTAAATGCATTGAATATCAGCGGAGTTTCTTCACTTAGCTTTGGCTTATCATATAGCTGTGCATCTTCTGTTAGTGAAGCAAATGTTTTTTGATAGGCTTCTTCATTCCAGTTAGACTCAAAGTGAGTAACAGTAAGTTCGCCACAGCTTTTATGAAAAATTTCAAAATATTTAGTTAGCCAATCAATACTTGCTGGGTAAGGTAAAGAAACATCACCTTTATGTACATCTGAAAAATAGAGCTGCTTATTTTCTTTATCAACAAAGCAAGTTACTACATGATTGCCAAATTCAGGATGGTGATAGCTTATAGTATTAATACCTTCTGAACCGCAAAGTAAATGAGCAACATCTCTTGCTTCATCTACTTTAAAAGTGTAGTTATTTAAATGATTTGCTCTTGGCTTCATACCGCATTCAATTAAAAGATTTCTTAAAGATTGATCACGAACTCGAACAGCTTTTTGGGTAGTCAAAATATCATTTTTGTCTAGTCGCATTTGATCATTACTGTAAGGTGTATCACTGGTCAAATAATGTCTAACCCATAGTAATCCAGAACCAGAGCATATGCCACTTTGAGCAATCTTTGAGCCACTGAAATAAGTGTCTAGGTCTTCACTACCATATGCTTGTGAAAATTTACGATAAAAAGAACCACCTTTTACTTCATCAGCACTATCAAACAACCCCATGTGAGTATCCTTAATTATTTACATTAAATTAATCCATCCTAATAATAACAAAAATTAATTAATAACTCAAATTATCATATTAATATAATTAAATAATAAAAAACACATAAAATAATACATATTGTACTATTTTATAGCTTTTTATATAGGCTTTGATGTAGTACCGCCACTATCACCTCGATGGGCATGATTTTTAAGAGAAATATTATCTGCTGTAACATCTCCACTAGTAACATGAATTGAACCTTCAATTGATGCGGTTGAGCCGCCTTTAGAATTTGAACCATATAGGCCACTTTGATAAGTTAAACTACCTTGAACTAATACATTGCCTGTGATCGTTGTCATTGGACACTCTGCATAAATACTATTAGCTTTTAAAGTAACTTCATTTGTTGTTACATTCACTGACGTTGCAGCAAATATATTAATAGAGCCAACACAGTTGATTGTTAATTTATTATCCGCATAGCTATAACTAATTGTTGTGCCATCTGAGTAAACTTTTTTATCTAACGCTAAATCACTACTTGGCTGATTGCTTGTATAAATTGATGGCAATACAATGCCATTATTCAATTCACCACTTGGTGATAAAACCAATACTTGCTCACCAAGTGATGGCGACCACCAGGTTTGACAATCACCTGAGCGTTGAGTCATCCACTTAAGCCATGTCGTTAAAATATTACCTGCTTTAATACGCACACGTGCTTTGATTGGATCTATTTGCGAGACTGTACCCACTCGAATTAAATTTGATAACCTTCTTTCCAATTCACCAATACGTTCTAACTCAGTCATGATTAATACTCGAATCTATTTCTACATCTGGGGCTTCACCATTGGCTTCATAAACACTCTCACCACAAGCAAATGGTACAAGAAATTCTATTTTCCAAGACAAGTAACCATCAATATCAGGTTGTAAATAGTCAGGTTCATTACTGATAATTTCAGTCTCACCAATTTGATCATGATTAAAGTTATTCCGATGTAAAAATGCACTGATAGAAAATGCTGCATC
>JAKJJQ010000096.1:0-6395 GCA_021713415.1 Thiotrichales bacterium 19X7-9 | reverse complement strand
TGGGACAGTTGGTGAAGGAGGTAACTGGAAAGTGGTGGAGCGGTATGTTAAGAATCAAGGGTTAAAACTGGATGAAGCGCAATTGCGACTCTTTTAATACCCCGCTGCTTGCCGCGGGGATATTTATTTAATTGGTCTTTGGCCATATTATTGGGTGGAAGATCGCCAAATTAAATATCTGAATAATCAGATTGAACAAGATCACCGAGCCATAAAAAGGCGAACGAGACCAATGCTTGGATTTAAATCATTTAAGTCAGCTGAATCTACTTTAGCAGGTTATGAATTAATAAACATGTTAAGAAAAGGCCAGCATTTAGATTGTGCTAATCAAACTATTTTTGAACAATTTAACTCACTTGCAGGTTAATTGTACCCAGAGGATGCATAATTGTATGAAAAATAAACTGATAGAAATTTTTGCAACAGAACCAATTTGTAACTGGCTGAAGAGGTGATATATTTTAGGACGGTAAATCGCAAAAACACATGGGCTTCTCAATGTAATGAGTCTGCTCGCTAGTGTAATTATATAGATTCCCTTTGATTAGTGCTGTTCCCTCAACTAGCCAGTCATATTTAAATTATAGCAATAATTAATGCTGTTTACTAATGTGATATGTTATTTGTATACCTAATTTATGTTATTTAAATTGTTACATTACTGACATATTTTGAAGGTCAGCTACAGGTATTTGTTTTGATTCTTTATGTATTTTGCCATCTTTACCAAGCCATTGTTTAGTGACAGTAGCAGTTTTACCATCTTGGTTAGTTTGAACATTGACGGATTTGAAATATCGATGGACTTGAGGGTTAGATTGTGTAGATTCTGAGTTTTGTTGGTTATTATTTATTTTATTCTGTAAAGCATTTACTTCATATTGTAATTGTTCAATTTTATTTTGATAAGCATGATCAAATGCTTGCTTTTCAGCTTGTAATTGTTGGTACTGCTGATTAAGAGAGTTTAGCATATTCTGATATTGAATTTGGCTTTGTTTATCTGCATTCTGTCCGATATTAACCCATCCAACATTTCCTGTATTAGTGTTACCCACTTTAATCCAGTTATTTTTTTGATAGATTTTGATATATTCTTGGCTATTTTGATCACTAATATTGCCAATAACATTAGACTTTTGGTTAGGTTGGCTATAAACCTGATATGAGGTTGCAAATGCAGAGCTAGTTAATGCTATTAGACCAAGTGTTAGAAGTATTTTTTTCATTGATCAGTCCTTTAATATTTTTTAATTGCTGTAACTAATAAGCTATCAGTGAGTGATTCAGATTTCAATGTTTTGTGTCAAATTTAACTAGTCAAACGGACACCGTATTTTGATAATTAAGGTAAATGTGTTTAAGTTGTCTGAAATGCTTACAATGATTGAGCTAGAGAGAGATTTTTAAAAAATATCAAACTGTCTCATATAAGTGTCTTACAAATAAATGTATCCTATGAGCTAATTATGAGATACTACAGATGTAACATGAAAAGTTCAATCCGAAGCTGAAAATCATAGAAAAGAGGCGATTGAGTTAATGCTCAATGGCAGGAATTTTCATATAAAAGCTTTTCAGATCTAAAATTATAGTCAGACATAACGATGGATAAAATATCCCTTAAGTCCATTTCAAATCTTGTCCTAAAAAGATCTGTTGTTATTTTCTGATCTTTTGTATATTTGTAAATGCATTTTAAACGGTATTCTTCAATTTTATCTAAATGATTATTTTTGATAATATGAGGCCATATACCAAATAAATGATATTGATTTTTTAATAGGATAAATTGGGCAAATATTATTTCACCCTTAACTAAGTTTTTAGGTAGTAGGTCATTAGTAACATTGAATTTATTTCCAAAGAGAAGGTCTTTGAGTAAGATTTGATTGTTATTTTCTAAAACTTCTTCTACTAAGTAGTATGAAAAAGCTGCATTACTAATAAGTAGGGCGGTTTGCTTTTCATCTTCATTGAAGAAACCATCTTGATTTGCAAGTTTTCTGATAAGTTGTTTTTCAGATATATTATGTTCATCAATTTCCATTTGATCAAGCAAATCTGGTATCCATTTAGATACAGCCCATATTTTCGTATAGTTTTCATCTAAAGCATCTATAAATTTGTTTATTTTATTTTCTGAATACCCGTCAAATGCCATTCGATGTCTAAACAGAGTTGACATATCCTTCTTTGCTTTTTTAAAAAAAGCTTTATCAGTTTCAATTACATGATTTATGCATTTATCAAAGATTAAATTTAATTCTTCACTCATGGGTATTGTAGGTAATGTTTTACAAGAGAAATTTTGATTTTTTTTTGGTTCTGGGAGTTTAAATGCCTGATTAAAAAACTCTTTATTTTCTTGTTTTTTAGTGTTTTCTTGAGGTAGACAACATTTTTTATATTTTTTACCTGAGCCGCAATGGCAAGACTCATTTCTGCCAAGTTTTTTCATACGGTTTCCTTTTTTCTAAGATTTAGCTTTTTAATATAATTGTTTAATCCTATATGATTAGATAAACCTAGATGCTTTGCTATTTTTCGCACTGATAAACCTAAATCTAATAGCTCTTTAATACGATTAATATCTTGATCAAATTTACTTTTTTGTATTGTACCTTTTGGCTTACCAAGTTTCACGCCTTTAGATTTTTTATTGGCTAATGCTTCTTTTGTTCGTGCGCTTATAAGGTCACGTTCAAGTTCGGCAAATAAAGAGAACATTGTTACCATAACCTTTGATGAAAGGTCGTGATCAGTAATATCAAGCTTTTGTTTGATAGAAATTAATCTAACTTGTTTTTGAATTAAAGCATTTACTAGGTCAATCACTTCAGAAGTACTTCTATCAAGACGACTGAGTTCAGTAATGATTACAGTATCATTAGGATTAATTTTTAATAGTAATTCTTCTATACGTCTTTGCTTGGTTGATTTTTTAGTTGATGCTTCAACTTCAATAAATTGATCAATCTGTAAGTTATGTTTTCTTGCGTATTCATAGATTTCCAATTTCTGATTTTGAATATCTTGGTTATTTGTTGAGATACGAATATAAGCAATTATTTTGGTCATTTTTAATGATGTTAACCTTTAACCATAAAACAGATTTTAAATTATACATATTGTTATAGTTAATCAAAATAAATATATACGCTTTTTTATATGACAACTAACGATCGTTATTACTTATACAAAAATTCGTTAAAAAATATATGACAACCTAATTCATGCTATCATTTATCAAAATTAAGATGATTATCAAACATTGTCCGTATGGCGAATCAGAAAGCACGTAAAAAATCAGGTAAAATTAAAGCTTGGGAAATACCTGTTCGTTGTATATTTTCAAAAGAAAATGTAGCGGTAGAATATATTAAAAGTTATTGTACAATGAGTTCAGTTTGGGGCATACATATTGGCAATTATAGACATTTATTCTAAACGTGAAAAAAATTTAACTAAAAACAATAAATCATGGGGTTTTGATGATATTTGTGAAAAATTAAAAGTTCAGATTATATATGTTTGGAAAGATATTTTAGGTGAAGTTATTAAACAACTAAATTATAATAACGGGCTACTTTACATAAACGATGAACCATATCAAGATATTACACAATGGTTTTGCAGAGAACATGGTTTGATGTCTTTAGAATCTGGAAATAATTCTCTTAGGAAATCATATTTTGAAATTTTAGCGAATTATTTTATTGATTCTAATGATTATCTTAAAGATTTGGATATTATTGAATTATCAATGATATATATGAATGTCTATGCTAGAGAAGATCATTTTTTAAATAGTCGTAGAGAGCTTACACATTCCAAAATAGATAATGGTATAAATGAAATAAATAATAGATTCAAAGAACATAATATTGGTTATAGATTTGCAAATAATAAAATCATAAAAATAACTTCTGAATTTTCATATAATGAAATTATTCAACCAACTTTAACTATTATAAATAGTGATAAATATGACACAGTAAATAAAGAATTTATGCAAGCATATGAACATTATAAAAATAAGTTTTATAGTGATGCTATTTCCAATGCTTGTAAATCTCTTGAAACAACATTGAAATATATATGTGATTATAATGGATGGTCGTATAAAAAAGACAACAGTAATACATCTAAAACACTTTCTGGACTCATAGATGTTGTTTTTGAAGAACAATTAGTTCCTAAATATTTACAGGCAAAATATACATCTTTAAAATCATTACTAACAAGTAGCGTTGGAACAGTAAGAAATCAAGATGGTATTAGTCATGGTTCTGAGCCAACATCCATTAATCCTACTGATGATTTAGTGGATTATGTTTTGGATATGACTGCTTCCACTATTAAATATTTAGTTAAGTGCCAAGAGAATTATTCTCAAAATTTTTCTTAAGATCAAGAACAGTTTTTTTCTCAAGGCCAGTAATAGCGACAATTTTATCAATAGAATCACCGTACTGTAGCATATTTTTAGCCATCTCAATTCGCCCTTGTTCAAGACCTTGTTTAACGCCTTGTTTGATGCCTTGATTTTTAGCGTTAGCTTCTCTTTTTTCTAAATAATTCATAAATTCACCGTCAGTATTTTTGTTGATGACATTGATCAATTTATCTACTGATTTTTTGTTAGGTTTATCTTGAGCTTCTATATATGATAATACCTGATTTAGAAGTTTTTTGCTAGAAGTTAAGAAATAAAGCGATTGATCAGGATTATTAATTAACCACTCAGTGAGCTTTTTGATTAAGTTATCTTTGTTGTATTTTAGTAGAAATTCAAATAATAACTCAGGGTTAAGTTGTGCCATTTGCTCTTTAGTCATGACAGTTAAATCAATTAATTCAAAGCTATTAAAGGCGTATTTTTTAGCAAGCTCGACATCTTCGAATAGATCATAAACTGAATTTGAATAAGGATAGGGCGAAGTTTCACCATGATAAAATACCAGAGTGATTACGATAGGGAGTTTATCATTGCCAGCATCTAAATGTCCTTGCATAATTTGGATTTCATAAGTTAAATTTCTAAATGGCATTAAGTAATCTGGGCTGGATTGATGCTCGAAAAGCCAATAAAAATAAGCATCTTTGCCTTTGATTTTTACTTTATAAAGCATATCACTAGCAAGTTTACCAAGCGTATGGCGTATAAACTCGGTAGGCATTGGCTCAAGTGTTGAGAAATCTACATGCTTAATCAATGACTTTGGTAGATGTGTTTTTAATGAAATTTCCGCCTTTTTCTTATTGCTTAAATTAGCTTTGAATAGAGCGTCGTGTGGTTGAGTAATTGAATCTGATTTTGTCTTTTTAGCCACAATTGGCAAGTCCATTATTCACTAAAACTAATGGGGTTATTATACCATTTTTTAACGAGTTAATGCACTAATCTTTAATAATTTCATATTCATGATTTTTACGAGTTTTGATGACTTTTTCAATTAAAATTTGACCTGCTAATTCATCGTTAACAAGATGAGTTTGTTGATTGCCTAATCTTGATAGCTTAGAACCCCATGTACAAACAACACACCATTGATCAAACAAATCTTTGGTTAAGTTAATTAAATAGTAGCGTTTGCTAGTTTCAAGTCTAATCATGAGCTTAAATCCAAAAATACATTATAAATATATCATGAAAATATATAAATAACACTATTGATGGCTTTGTTGCAAAGACTTCTATCAGTTTGTTTTTTATACAATTATGCATCCTCTGGGTACAATTAACCTGCAAGTGAGTTAAATTGTTCAAAAATAGTTTGATTAGCACAATCTAAATGCTGGCCTTTTCTTAACATGTTTATTAATTCATAACCTGCTAAAGTAGATTCAGCTGACTTAAATGATTTAAATCCAAGCATTGGTCTCGTTCGCCTTTTTATGGCTCGGTGATCTTGTTCAATCTGATTATTCAGATATTTAATTTGGCGATCTTCCACCCAACAATATGGCCAAAGCCCAATTAGATACAACATACAATTTAATAAAATAATAGCTGCTTCATTGGCGCCACTTTTATCAATGGTAATACATTCTGGTAAACCATGCTGGCCAATAGCTTTTTTAAGAAACTTAAATGCTGATTCTTCATCTCGTTTTTCAGAAAGCATAAACTCTAAAGTATCGCCATTTTTATCAACTGCACGATATAAATAATAATCCTTGCCTTTAATTTTAATGTAAGTCTCATCCATGCGCCAACTACGGTATGCCTTAGATTTTTTGTGTTTTTGCCTGAATGATTCTTCTAATTGATCTGCATAACTAATAACCCAACGATATACAGTTGTATGATCCACTTTAAAACCACGTTCTAACAATAATTCTTCAACATCTCGATAACTTAAGGAATAAGACAAATACCAACGAAT
>JAKJJQ010000095.1:0-6444 GCA_021713415.1 Thiotrichales bacterium 19X7-9 | reverse complement strand
CGCCTGTATCGGTATCAGAAATCGTTAATGTACCAGACGTGGTTAAAGTAGCCGCTGCATCTTCGGTTACAGAGCCTGACGTATCACCACCAATAGTTGGATCATCATTAGTACCTGTAATGGTAATAGTAATATCTTGGGTTGTACCATCATCTGAAGTTACAGTAATCGTATCAGTAAGGGTATCGCCTTGACCTAAAGCTTGAATCGCAGATTGAGAGTTATCGGCAGAATAGCTCCAGTCACCATCCGCTTCAATGGTTAAGTCACCATAAGTGCCAGAAATCGTTTCAGCATTAAAGACGGCTTCGCCTGTATCGGTATCAGAAATGGTTAATGTACCAGACGTGGTTAAAGTAGCCGCTGCATCTTCGGTTACGCCACCCGTTGTATCACCACCAATGGTAGGATCATCATTAGTACCTGTAATGGTAATAGTAATATCTTGGGTTGTACCATCATCTGAAGTTACAGTAATCGTATCAGTAAGGGTATCGCCTTGACCTAAAGCTTGAATCGCAGATTGAGAGTTATCAGCAGAATAGCTCCAGTCACCATCAGCTTCGATGGTTAAGTCACCATAAGTACCAGAAATGGTTTCAGCATTAAAGACGGCTTCGCCTGTATCGGTATCAGAAATCGTTAATGTACCAGACGTGGTTAAAGTAGCCGCTGCATCTTCGGTTACGCCACCAGTTGTGTCGCCATCAATGGTAGAATCATCATTAGCACCTGTAATGGTAATGGTAATATCTTGGGTTGTGCCATCATCTGAAGTAACAGTAATCGTATCGGTAAGGGTATCGCCTTGACCTAAAGCTTGAATCGCAGATTGAGAGTTATCGGCAGAATAAGACCAATCACCATCAGCTTCGATGGTTAAGTCACCATAAGTGCCAGAAATGGTTTCAGCATTAAAGACGGCTTCGCCTGTATCGGTATCAGAAATCGTTAATGTACCAGAAGTAGTTAAAGTAGCCGCTGCATCTTCGGTTACGCCACCCGTTGTGTCGCCACCGATGGTAGGATCATCATTAGTACCTGTAATGGTGATAGTAATATCTTGGGTTGTACCATTGTCTGAAGTTACAGTAATCGTATCAGTTAACGTATCGCCTTGACCTAAGGCTTGAATCGCAGATTGACTATTATCGGCTGAATAAGACCAATTTCCATTTGTATCAATTGTTAATTCACCATAAACGCCAGTAATAGTCTCAGCTATAAAAGTATCATTACTTATAGTTAATGTATCTGATATAAAGATTTGATCATTGATAACACTAACATCTTCTGTAATTGAACCATCAGCAGTGCCTTCAATAACGGTTGGTGCTTCTATGGCTTCTTCTTCAACTTCCTCTTCTATTCCTTCATCTTCTTCTTCTGTCTCTTCTTCTACAGGGATTAGTCCGATTTCTGTACTTTCTGCATCTCCTTCTAAGTTAAAATCAGTTTGTTGAAGATTAGGCACTACTCTTGAGTTTAGAGACTGATCAAACAGACTAATTAAATCTACAGTACCTGTGAAAATAATGGGTTTAATTAGTTGAATATTGTCAGTAATCTGTGAGTCAGTAGATAGTTCTGGTAAGGTAGCATTAAAAGTAGTTATATCGATACCAAGCTCAACTAATAGAGCTATTTCATTAACAGTAAGGCTTGATGTATGGTCTATTGTTTCTTCTGTAGTAGGGGCTTCACGTAATATAGTTCTTGTGTATTTGGCAAGTAACGATTCACTCCCAAAATGCGTATTCTCATGCCCCCCAACGGTGTCAGACGTAATAGTTGTTATCTTTGTGTCTAAATACTCTTTACCAGATGTAAACTGATTGTTGTTCGCCATAAATTGTAATCCGATGCATAATACCCTTACATTTTAAAAGTATATCGATTTTAATTAAATTATAGTAGTTTAAGTAGGAATTTTTTAGCTAATTAAGAGAAGAACTTGGTTTTTAATTTTGGATTTAAATAAATGTATCTTATATAAGATACATTTATTTAAGATTTATAATCATCAATTAATTGGTTTTTTTGCTGTTTGAACTAGCATGCTGCCTTGAATATTATTTGCTTCTAACTTATGTTTAATAACATCACCTTCACGTTTTGACTTAATATTCCCAATAGAAACAACATAATAGCTGCCTTTTTTAGCAACAATAGGCTTTAACCCAATAAGTAATAGTCGAGCTCTCATGCTACTCGCATCATTTTGATTTTTATAAGATGCAACTTGTAAGGCATAAGTATATTCATACTTTTGTTGGACTTTTGGTGTGGCATCCACTTGGACAGTTTGTTTAGTTAAGGTATCATAAAATGTGAATTTTGGTTCAGTATCATTGTTTTGTTGAGAAGTTATCGTAGTTTGAGTAGGCAAATTTGATTGAATATCATTATTTAATTGGCTATTTGTATCTTGTAGTTGAGATTCATTATTTTTGTTAGAATTAATTGGTATTGTAACTACCGGTGCTGGTTTATTAGGATTCAAACTAGGCGGGTTAAGGAAACTTGCAGGTTTTGGTAGCGTAATTTCTTTTATTTCAGTCGTTTTTTTATGTGACATAACATAAAATAATAAAAGCAGAAGAATAACAGTTATTAACCCTAATAATACAAAAACAGAAATTGATGTTAGTTGTGATTTTGCTTTTTTAGTTAGATTAAATGAATGCTTACTTTTTAGATTATTTTTTTTATAATTGGCTTTAGTTGTAGGCTTTCTTTTAGCTTTTGAAGTTGTCTTTTTACTGGGCTGTATAGTTAACCTCTTTATGGATTTTGTTGTTTTTTGAAATTTAGAAGTTGCTGTTTTTTTTGTGCTTTTTTGGTTGGATGATGCAGAAAGCTCTTTTGCAGCAGTATTTTTCAATTTATTTGCTGTTTTGAATCTTTTTGGTTTTGCTGTTGGCTGTGCCGTTACAGTATTTTTTGCATAATCTCTTATTACCATGGTCCTTTACCGTGTTTTGAATTTCCGTTATTTAAATTTACATTATCTCAGGTGCTTTAATATTTAATAGAGATAATGTATTGTTTATAACCTCTCTTATGCTATCAATCAAGACCAATCTTGCCTGAGTTATTTGTTGACTATCAACAATAAACTTATATTGATTATAGTACATATGAAATAATTGCGCTAAATCACGAAGATAATTTGTTAATAAATGAGGTTCAAGCTTTTCAGAGGCTTTTTCAATTAATTCAGGATACTGTATTAATTTATTAGCTAGATCTGCTTCAATATCAGAGTCAAGAGAACTTAAATTATCTAAGCCAATATTAGATTCATAAACTTTATTTTGTTCTTTTAACTGTCTGAAAACACTACAAATTCTTGCATGAGCATATTGTACATAATAAACAGGGTTTTCATTTGATTTGGATTTTGCAAGATCAAGATCAAAATCAAGGTGTTGATCAGCTTTTCGCATAATATAAAAATATCTAGCGGCATCAGAACCAACTTCTTGGCGTAACTGACGCAGTGTTACAAAGGAACCGCTGCGAGTTGACATTTGTACTTGTTCGCCGCCTTGATATAAAATAGCAAATTGAATCAATGGTATTTTCACTTTACTTTTATCAAACCCAAATGCTTCTGCTAGGGCCATTATACGTGGAATATAGCCGTGATGATCTGTGCCAAAAAGATAGATAACTTGTTCAAATTTACGATCAAATTTATTTAGCATGTAAGCTGCATCTGATGCAAAATAAGTTCTTTGTCCGTTTGCTCTTACTAAAACACGATCTTTATCGTCATCAAAGTTAGTTGATTTAAACCAAATTGCTCCTTCTTTTTCATACAATAAGCCTTTTTTATCAAGAAAATCAATAGCTTTATCAATATCTTGATTTTCTTCTAATGATTTTTCAGAAAACCAATTATCATAATGAACTCCGAAATCTTCTAAGTCTGCTTTAATATCACCTAAAATTGCATTTAAACTAAATTGATGAATGATATTATAATCATGTTTAAGTAACTGTTTTGCGTTAAAAATTAAATCATCAATATGTTTTTCTTTATCACCTGTATTATTTTCAGAGTTAAAATCATCAGAGACACTAGAAAATACTTCAGAAACCGTTTTGACAAACTGATTTTGATATTGATCTTTTAGATCTATTGCAATGTCATTAATATAATCGCCTTTATAACCATTTGAGGGAAAAGAAAAAGATTGCTTATTTGACTGGAGGTATCTAAGCCAAACGCTAGTGGCAAGAATATCCATTTGTCTTCCTGCATCATTGACATAATATTCAGATTCAACATCATAACCTGCAAATTTAAGTAGTGAAGCGATTGCTGAGCCTATTGCAGCACCACGTCCATGACCAACATGTAAAGGGCCAGTTGGATTAGCTGAGGTAAATTCTACATTTATTTTAATATTCTTAGGTTTGCCTTGGCCAAATGATTGTCGTTTGGAAAGAATCGTTTTAATAATTTCGAATTGATAAGCTTGATTTAAATAAAAATTAATAAACCCAGGACCTGCAATTTCGATTTTTTTGATTAAATTAGACTTAGGAAGGTTATTAACAATAAGATTTGCCAGCTCATTTGGAGATTTTCTAGCAGCTTTAGAGAGTGTTAATGCAAGATTAGTTGCTAGATCACCATGAGATTTTTGTTTTGTTGGTGTAATAATAATATTAGCTTGTGTATCATTTGCTAATAAGTCATTTTTAATTAAATTATCAATGCTTTGTTGTAATAGTTCAGTTAATGCTTGTTTCATTGTTTAGTACCTGTTTTAAAAAAATCTTCTCATTATAATTTGATACAAATTAAATCATCGTACGTATATTGCTTTATATTGTCCTTTAATCTCAGGTTAAGTCAATATACAGTGGTAAAAGTAATAAAAAATTTATAATAAATTTTCAATAGATTGAAAAAAATGAAGTGTTTTATATAAAAAGGTCAGTTTAATGAGAGCTTTTATCGGAATTCCTATTGATAATGAAACAGCAAAAAAAATATATCAATATGCAGAGTACTATCAAAAACTATGTGGTAGGCAATTTTTAAAACTATCACAGGTAAAAAATTATCATATTACTTTAAGTTTTTTAGGGGAAATCAATTCATTACAACTGATGCATCTGGAAGATCAATTTAAGATGTTAGATCAATATAATTTAACAGCATTTAATTTAGAGTTAGTATCAATTTTACCATTTCCCGTTACAAATCCTAAAGTCATTGCTGTAATGGTTAAACCAAATGAAATTTTAATGAATTTACAGAAAAATGTGCTGTCAATTGTTAATTCAGCAGCTATTTTCCAAAAAAGAGGCAAATTTATTCCGCATTTAACCATCGCAAGGGTTAAAGTATCTAAAAACTTAGCAAAACCATATTACCCATTATTAGAAATTCAACAAAATCTTGATGTGAACAAGATAATATTATATGAAAGTCAATTATTTAAAACAGGTGCGCACTATACTCCAAAACTTTATTATCGTTGGTGAGTTATATATAAACCATATATTTTGTATTGCAAAGAGACAAAATATAAACTGATAATTGCAATATAAATATTGAATTTTATGCAAAATATTGAATTTTGGGTCATAATTATAATAAAGAGGTGTCGTAAATAATGATAGTAATTGCTAAGGTAACTAGATGAAGTTAATTTATCAAAATACCGAGATTGGACATTGGTATGATTTAATTTTAATGGCTCAGGAGGATGCATCTATTCAACTTGAACACGAGTTGGAAGGTTATGTTGTTATGATGTTAATGCGATTTAATCGAACTAAGTCACTATCCGATGCAGTATTAGCTATAGAGTTTTTAGAAGCATTAGATGAAAAAAATAACAAAAACCATGATCAAATGCGAGAAGTAGCAGATAAGTGTTTGATTTATTCAGGCCTTTTCCCAGAGAGAACCAAAAGAAAACGGGTTGATGAACATTATTTTATTCAGTTAGGTCAAAGTGCTTATCGTATTTTATGTGATGCACTAAGTCATGGAATGCCATTACTTAGTCGTTTATATGAAAAACTATCTTCTGAATTTATTGCAATTGTTGATGTAATAGGTGCAATGCGTATGAAAAAAACATTACCCATATCTAGAGAAAGTTTTCAAATGGATGAAAAACAGGCAGATATGTTATTAAACTATAGGCAAAATGCGTTTAAAAATAACGGTTAAGATAACAATGTTTTATAAATATTTTTGAGCAATTACCCCGTGGCTTGCCACGCGGTACATTAAACGGGAAAGTTTGAAAACCGAAGAGGTTTTCATGTTAAACTAAAAAAATGTCGCTAGTAAGATCATTTCATTGTGCCTATAGCACTCATTACCACATAGTTTTTCCTGTGAAATACAGGAAGGCCTTGCTGATCTCAAAAGTAGAGTGCCGTTTAAAGGCAATCTGCGAAGAGATAGGT
>JAKJJQ010000094.1:6270-6632 GCA_021713415.1 Thiotrichales bacterium 19X7-9 | reverse complement strand
TAGTTGAGCTTGCTAATTTCTCAAAAATGAAGCTTGAACCAAGCGAACATATTGATCAAGAGTTAAGAAAATTGATTACCGATGTACTTTGGAGTGTGCCAATTAAAGGCAAAAAAGCCTATATTTACTTTCTCTGTGAACATGAAAGTGGCTTAAAAGATCATGATATTTTACCATTTAGGTTTCATAAGTATGTCATTCGAATCATGGAAAAACATCTTGCTAAGGGAAATAATAAGCTTCCAATTGTTGTACCAATTTTGCTTTATCACGGCACAAAACAAGGTTATCCTCACAGCCTATCGATATTTAATTGCTTTGAAAATAAAAAACTTGCTGAGAAATATGCATTTCAAGATATT
>JAKJJQ010000094.1:0-6260 GCA_021713415.1 Thiotrichales bacterium 19X7-9 | reverse complement strand
GGAAATAATAAGCTTCCAATTGTTGTACCAATTTTGCTTTATCACGGCATAAAACAAGGTTATCCTCACAGCCTATCGATATTTAATTGCTTTGAAGATAAAGAACTTGCTGAGAAATATGCATTTCAAGATATCACATTAATTGACCTTAGCGTCCTAGATGAAGAAGAAATCGCATCACAAGGATTTCGATTTTTCTTTCAATTGGTGTTAAAATATTCAAGAGACAAAGAATTAGCCAAACGATTAGTAGATATACTAGAAAAATACCCTAATCTGGCAAATTATTTTGATGGTAAAGACTTTAAAGATGCATTTGTTCAGTTATTAATGAGTTTAGATTTAGACTCTGAACATACTGCTAGAGAAACTTTAAAGAAATTAGATGATTTAACTGGAGCTGATATTATGACGCTACGTGAACAATGGGAAGCCAAGGCTACCAAAAAAGGTGTCAAACAAGGCGCTATTCAAAAAGCACAGGAAACGGCTAGAAATTTTTTAGCTATGGGTTTATCGCCTGAAAATGTGGCCAAAGGCACAGGCCTTGAACTTGAAACTATCCTTAAGCTTAAAAAAGATATTCATAATCAAAAGAAAAGATAAACTGCTTACTAGTACATCACATTTATAGCTTCCAAATCGGACTATCCAAGCCATTTTCATCCTTAAGTTTAATATAATAAGTCATGGCTATAAAATTATTAAAGAACAATATATTTAGTTGATTAAATGATGTTATAGTATAACCAACTGTTTTACTTTAAATTTATTATTATGATTGTCAGAAAAAATAACACAGAGATTAATAAACCCAAATTTGATCAATACTTTAAATTCAATTTAGAAAAAAAAGAAATTGCAGAAGAAGTTATCAAGTCTGTTCTACCTAAAGAATTAGTTGAGCTTGCTAATTTCTCAAAAATGAAGCTTGAACCAAGCGAACATATTGATCAAGAGTTAAGAAAATTGATTACCGATGTACTTTGGAGTGTGCCAATTAAAGGCAAAAAAGCCTATATTTACTTTCTCTGTGAACATGAAAGTGGCTTAAAAGATCATGATATTTTACCATTTAGGTTTCATAAGTATGTCATTCGAATCATGGAAAAACATCTTGCTAAGGGAAATAATAAGCTTCCAATTGTTGTACCAATTTTGCTTTATCACGGCATAAAACAAGGTTATCCTCACAGCCTATCGATATTTAATTGCTTTGAAGATAAAGAACTTGCTGAGAAATATGCATTTCAAGATATCACATTAATTGACCTTACCGTCCTAGATGAAGAAGAAATCGCATCACAAGGATTTCGATTTTTCTTTCAATTGGTGTTAAAATATTCAAGAGACAAAGAATTAGCCAAACGATTAGTAGATATACTAGAAAAATACCCTAATCTGGCAAATTATTTTGATGGTAAAGACTTTAAAGATGCATTTGTTCAGTTATTAATGAGTTTAGATTTAGACTCTGAACATACTGCTAGAGAAACTTTAAAGAAATTAGATGATTTAACTGGAGCTGATATTATGACGCTACGTGAACAATGGGAAGCTAAAGCTACCAAAAAAGGCATTAAACAAGGTCTTGAGCAAGGTGCTATTCAAAAAGCACAGGAAACGGCTAGAAATATGCTGCTTAAAAACTACAATCCTAAAGAAATTGCTGATTTAACCTCTCTTGAACTTGAAACTATCCTTAAACTTAAAAAAGATATTAATAATCAAAAGAAAAGATAAACTGCTTACTAGATGATTTAACTGGAGCTGATATTATGACGCTACGTGAGCAATGGGAAGCTAAGGCTACCAAAAAAGGCATTAAACAAGGTCTTGAGCAAGGTCTCGAACAGGGTCGACTCGAGATGGCTAAAAATATGTTACAGTACGGTGATTCTATTGATAAAATTGTTGCTATTACTGGCCTTGAGAAGGCAACTATCCTTAAGCTTAAAAAAGATATTAAGAATTATAAAAAGAAATAATAACCCCTCAAAACCCTCCCACAGCATACAAGGTAAAGCTACCTGTATAAGTATCATGCGGCATTGCCTCTTGTTTAAAGTTTTTATCTTCTGGGACGGATACTCAAACGTATAAATCATTATAAGGTGTATTAGCACTAGCTGATGTACTCACAACACCAATTGTCGAATCATCAGGTGTTAAATCTTGATATATACCTGTTTGATCTGATTTATACTGAACAATATACGCTCTATGCTTACTATTTCTACCATTGACTAATTGACAAACATTAGAATCTGTTACACTACATCTAAGTTTTAAACCAAACTTTTTATTTGAAGCATTGGTTTGATAACTTAAGTGGTGAGGGGTTGATTCAACAGCGCTGCCATCTATCGGTAAATGCATATTAAACTGTGTACCATCTAAAGCTTTTATAATAGCGTAGGATTTTATAATTATTTTTAGAGCTGTTGTAGGTCCACATAAATTATCATTACTACTATTTTTATCACCAAACAGATTTTGAAAATAAGCGTAAATACAAACATTAGATAAATTTAAGTCATAGGTACCAGAAGGGTATATACCAATAAAAATCTTTGCAATATAACCACTTATTGGTATACCATCTGCCGTTATGAAAAGAGGTGCACCGTGAAGAGAAAAATTAGAAAGAAATATTTGACATTAATAACGGATGCTCAGGTTATTTTTAGTATGGAAGAAAGCATTGAGAATTTTGAGGTTGGTACCCAATACTTTCAACCATACAAACCTTATTAATCAGGGATTAGTACTGAACCTAGCATATTAATACCACTGTCTGTTACAACATAAAGATTATTATTAACCACTTTAGGAGAAACTATAGATGCATTAGGTGTTAATCCATTTTCTGGGGATGATGTTGTTGGTTTCCAGCTGTTTCCTGAATCATTACTTATTAATCCAGAATATACACCTTTACTCCCAATATTTGGATTATAAATCGTAGCATAAACTGTATTACCAACAACATAAATCGCTTGAGCTAAACAAGGTGCTGTATTCTTAGTTTTCCAAGTTTTTCCCTGATCATGGCTAATAGAAATTCCTATATCTGTTGCCACATAAATATTATTTGCATTAACGGCTACATCAAAAACTGTCTTTCCAACGAATTCAGGATAGTACGACCAATTTTTACCATTATCGCTACTATGTAATAACCCACCATCCGCAGCAGAAGCATATATATCATTATTTCCGTCTGTTGCAATGTTATACACAGATGGTTCTACCGCAGGATCAGATTTTGGCAAATTAACTTTAGACCATGTAGCAGCTCCATCATTACTAACGTGTAGTTTATAAGAAGCGTCGATTACGTAAATATTATTACCTAAAATAGCCATACGCGAATAAGAAGAAGGATCAAAATTAAGCGCGTTTTCATCCCAAGTTTGGCCTCCGTCTGTACTCAGGAATGATGCTCTATATCCATCAGATTGATGCACAGTTGCAAACATAGTTTCACCAGAGATTACAATATCAGTTGGATTAGTCATATGTTCTCCTATCATCAATCTGGACCAAGTATGCCCATAGTCTTTACTTAATAATGTAGCGGTTGAAACAGCATTGTCGAGATTTTTAATTGCATAAAGAGTATCATTTCTCACTTCTATATGTCTAACTCCATAACCATTACCAAGTAAACCATTTGTTTCTTGCTTTAATTCCCAAGTTTTACCATTGTCATTACTAATTTCAAGCCCTTTACCATGATCGGGCTTGTCCTGAAGAATAGCATATAGAGATCCATTTTCTTCGACAATCTGACTAAACCTATCTGAGCTTAATGCTTTCCAATGATTGCCATCATCTGCACTAACTAATAAACCATGACCACCTTTAAAAAATGCAAAAGCATAAATTCCTGCGTTATTAACAGTTACATTTGATACCACATCATCATTCAAAAGTGTTTTCCAATTATTTCCATTATCAACACTAATCATTAAACTATTCCCAGTCGCCAGATAAATTGTATTATTAAATACACAGATATCATTAATTCCTGAAGAAGGAATTTTATTTTTAATCGTCGTCCATCCTTTAGCTATATTATCAGTAAATATTAAATCTTGTTTATTGGTTATAATATAGATAGTGTTATCATTTATATATGCTTTATAAACATGTCTTGATATTGTTCCATCATTACCATTATTGCCTGTTAT
The DNA here is from genome assembly GCA_021713415.1 of Thiotrichales bacterium 19X7-9. Classification (GTDB taxonomy): domain Bacteria; phylum Pseudomonadota; class Gammaproteobacteria; order Francisellales; family Francisellaceae; genus M0027. The sequence continues at coordinate 2,064 of JAKJJQ010000094.1, read as the reverse complement.
TAATCTCCAACTTTTACCATTATCAAGACTTAAAACCAGACATTGATCATATTTTGAATCTTGAGTTGGTCCTCTATTTATCACACCGTATAGATCTCCATTCTTTGCAATAAGAACTTGAGATAGCCCTTGATCATTTCCATCAATATTAATGATATCTTTCGTCCACGTTTTACCATTATCTGAACTAATAAATACACCATCATCGGTGGCTACATAAATTGACTTACCCGATACACTAAACGCATTAATATGAGCGCTAGCTAAACCATTTGCTGCTGTAATATTTTTCCATGTATTACCTCCATCTGCACTAATTGATAGGGCGGTTGGTGTCGAAGCATAAATCAAACCATTAGCAACTTCAATATGATTGATATCATTCGATGCTAAACCATTTGTTAAATTTGATAATGAGAAAAATTTTGGATAAACATCAACTCCTAAAGTAACTCCTGCACTTTCAGAACCTCCATATGCTGTATTTCCATAGATAAGTGAATATTGATATGCATTTGCTTCTGTTATGGCTGATGTTGTGTATTGAAAGTCATCTTTACAAAAAGATGTACCTAGTAAAGTTACACCACAATCATTATCATATGATGCTTCAAAACTACCATCACTTGGAGTAATTGTAGTCGCTAATTTTGATATTGGATCTGAGTAATTATTACGCACTGAAAGTGGAATCCTTGTAGTAAATGCACTACTTGTGACAAGATGATAATTGCCTGAGATTTGAAGGCCATCTGAATTACTAGAACCAACAACTAACTTATTAATCTCATTTGCATTTGAACCTGAAACATATAATTCATCACTGCCTGATGGATAATTGCTTAAACTACCATCTAAAATAATATTACAAGATTCATTAGCTGCTAATGTCATACCATTAATACAGCTACTTTTTTGATCTTCATCAACGCCTGATAATGCTGGTATTGTCAGCTGTAAATTCTTAACATCTACAGGCGATATATTTTCTATAGCAATATATTGATGCGAACCTGGTACAATTGTTATTTGAGTTAATTTATGCTTTGTTGATGCAGTTTTAATATTCTTTGCTTTAAATAGTGCTAATGAATCACGAGCCTCAACATTTAATACTGGACGAATAATACTTAATGTTTGCGATGTAATCAGTTTTTCTGAAGAGAATACTTTTAGATCAACATTAGCATTCACTGCAGTATCTTGTGCTGTAACATTAAATGTACAACTTTGCCCAGGTGATAAACTTGATGTACAAGTACTATCTGCGACTTTTCCAAGTAAATAACTTTCACTAGTTCCTGATTGATATAAACTAAAAGTTAAGTTATCAATTGCATTATCACCTTGATTTTTTAAGGTGTATTGCTTTGTACTACCGCTACCTAAAACTTCTGAATTAGATGTTAGAGAAACATTTTCTGCAGCATTGGCAATCACTTTAACGGGTATTTGTAATGAATTTTTTGCATTTGTTGCACTAATACTTAAAGTCGCTGATTGTCCTACTTTTGCTCCTTTAGCATTGATAGTAATATTAATAATACCTGATTTTTTTATCGTTAATGGGATTGTATTTGCAATCATTACACCAGAAACACCACTTAATGTAACTTTAAGACCTTCAGCTGTGACATCGCCAACATTACCAATTTCAATCGATATTTGACCCACACTAGTTACACTTGCTTCAGATTTATTAGAAATCAAGTATGAAAATGTGCTAACTGATCTATGAGATGAGCCTGAGTCACCAGATGAATCTTGACATGCACTCAGTTGCAAAGCCAGTGGGCAAACAATCATCATCGATAACATAGTTTTTTTGAATTTTTTACTTAATAACATATTCCAACCTCCAATCGTTATTATTTGTTTAAGAAATCATTACATAACCAAATTAACAAATGAATATTTAGAAAATATGTAAAAATATTTATAGTATATAAATTATGATTAAATATGGTTATAATGAAATGGACTCGTTCGCATAAATAAGTAAAAGCCTATTAGTAAATGCTAGACTTATTTTGCAACAACTTAAATAGCAAGGAGTCCATCATG
>JAKJJQ010000093.1:0-7020 GCA_021713415.1 Thiotrichales bacterium 19X7-9 | reverse complement strand
TGGGACAGTTGGTGAAGGAGGTAACTGGAAAGTGGTGGAGCGGTATGTTAAGAATCAAGGGTTAAAACTGGATGAAGCGCAATTGCGACTCTTTTAATACCCCGCTGCTTGCCGCGGGGATATTTATTTCAAATGCATTTGAAGGGCTTTATCAAAAATTATTATCAGGTGAAGGTGAGTATGCAAGTGCTGACCCTGAAGATGTTGATGAGTATAAAGCTGAAAATGTATTTTTTGTCCCTCCCTCATCTCGTTGGAGCTATCTTCACTCTCAGTCAAAAAACATTGAAATTGGCAAACTAATTGATAAGGCGATGGATGCTATTGAAAACGAGAATGCATCATTAAAAGGAGTTTTACCTAAGGTTTATGCAAGACAAAACATCGATATAAAATCGTTGAGTGCATTAATTGATTTGATTGGTAATATAGCGCTTGGAGAGTCTAAGGAAAGAAGTGCAGATGTTCTTGGCCATGTATTTGAATATTTTCTAGGCGAGTTTGCTTTAGCAGAGGGGAAAAAAGGTGGTCAATTCTATACGCCAAGATCGGTGGTTGAGCTTTTAGTTGAAATGTTAGAACCTTTTAAGGGGCGTGTTTTGGACCCATGCTGTGGTTCAGGAGGGCTTTTTGTTCAATCTGAAAAATTTGTTGAAGATCATCAAGGTTTAGTTGATGATATTTCAATTTATGGTCAAGAATCTAATCAGACAACTTGGCGATTAACCAAAATGAACTTGGCAATTCGCGGTATTGATAGCTCACAAGTCAAATGGAATAATGAGGGTTCGTTTTTAAATGATGCGCATAAGGACTTAAAAGTTGATTATGTTCTTGCCAATCCACCATTTAATGATAGTGATTGGAGCGGTGATCAGCTTAAAAGTGATGGACGTTGGAAATATGGAATACCGCCTGTTGGCAACGCCAACTATGCTTGGATTCAGCATTTTATATATCACTTGGCACCTACAGGGCAAGCAGGCTTTGTATTATCAAAAGGCTCATTAACTTCTAAAACTTCTGGCGAAGGCGAAATTAGAAAAGCATTGATTGATGCGGGGCTTGTTGATTGTATTGTTAATCTGCCTGCGAAATTATTTTTGAATACCCAGATTCCAGCTTGCCTATGGTTTATCAGTCGTAATCGTACCAATGGAAAATATAGAGATAGAAGTCATGAAATTCTTTTTATTGATGCGCGAAACTTAGGACATTTAATTAATAGAAGGACAAGAAAGCTTGCTAAAGAAGATATTCAAAAAATAGCTGATACTTATCATAATTGGCGTAATATTGATGGCAAATATGAAGATATTAAGGGTTTTTGTAATTCAGCTTCGATTGAACGTGTCAAAGAATTGGATTATGTACTAACGCCAGGGCGATATGTTGGACTCGAAGAAGTTGAGGATGATTTTGATTTTAAAGAGCGTTTTATCAGTTTAAAAGCAGAGCTTGAAGCACAGCTTAAAGAAGAGACAGAGCTTAACCAGCGTATTCTTGAAAATCTAGCAAAGGTTGTCTATGAATGATATAGCAAATAAATCTCAGGATAGATGGAAAAAGTGTATTTTAGGAGATATAGTAACATTTAATTATGGAAAATCACTTCCTGAAAATAAAAGAAAGAAGGGTTCTATTCCAGTTTATAGTTCTGCAGGTCTAACTGGCTGGCATAACATAGCATTGACAGACTCAAAAGGGATAATTATTGGGCGAAAAGGGACGATAGGTAAGATATATAAATCATATAAGCCATTTTTTGCTATAGATACAAGCTATTATATTTTACCAAATAGTTTAGTTTATGATTTTGAATATTTATATTATCTTCTTATTACACTTGAATTAGATAGTTTAAATGAAGATAGTGCTGTGCCTGGATTAAATAGAAATACAGCATATTCTCAAGATATTAGCCTACCACCCCTCCCTGAACAAAAAGCCATCGCAGAAGTGCTATCTAGCCTTGATAATAAAATTGATCTTTTACATCGCCAAAATAAAACTTTAGAAGATTTGGCACAAACGCTTTTTCGAGAATGGTTTGTTGAGAAGGCAGATGATGGGTGGGAGGCAATGAATTTAGGTGATGTGATAGATATATTCGATAATAAAAGAATTCCTTTGTCAAAAATGCAAAGGGATAATATGAAGGAGGGTAAACTATACCCCTATTATGGCGCAGCAAAAATCATGGATTATGTAAACGACTATATCTTTAATGGTGAGTATATTTTGTTAGGAGAAGATGGAACGGTAATAACTGATGAAGGTTTTCCTGTTTTACAATACGCTACAGGTAAGTTTTGGGTGAACAATCATACGCATGTATTACAGGCTAAAAAACCTTATACAAATTACTTTATTTGGAACTATTTGTTAAATAAAAATATTGAAAAAATAGTTACTGGAGCTGTACAACCTAAAATTAGTCAAACAAACTTAAAGTCTTTAAGTTTTCTAAACTTCCCAAAAAATTTAATAGAAAAATTTAATGATTTGACTAAAGTTTGGCTGCAAAAAATAAATAAAAATAAATTACAAATCAATAATTTGATATGCATTCGTGATACGCTTTTACCTAAGCTAATAAGTGGTGAGATAAGGGTTGCCTATGACTAGCCAGATAAAAATTTATCAAACCAAAGAAGGTCATACGCAAATCGATGTTAAGTTTGAAGATGAAACTTTATGGTTATCTCAAAAGCAAATGGCTGATCTGTTTGATAAAGATATTAGAACCATCAATGAACATATTCATAATATCTACAAAGAAAATGAACTTGAGCAAAAGGCAACTATCCGGAAATTCCAGATAGTTCAAACTGAAGGTAATAGGCAGGTTAAAAGGAATATTGAACACTATAATCTTGATATGATTATATCGGTTGGCTATCGTGTTAATTCTAAAAAAGGCACACAGTTTAGAATATGGGCAACAAGTGTATTACGTGACTATTTAAAGCAAGGCTATAGCATTGATTATAAGCGATTCGAAAAAAATGCAAGGATGTTAGATGAAGCTGTCGTATTAATTAATAAAGCAGCGATAATGAAACAATCTGATGATCCAATGACAACAGGGTTAGTGAATATTATTAGCCAATATACACAGACTTTTTTGTGGCTACAGCGTTATGATGATGGTTTGTTGGATGTACCGCCTGAACAATTAGGCGGTAGCTTGCCAAGCGTTGAGTGTGCCCAAATGGGATTAACTGAGCTACGTAGTAACTTGATTTCTAAAGGTGAGGCAACACCGTTATTTGCAAAACCAACAGCAGATGGAATTTCGGGGATATTGGGTAGTCTAAATCAAAGCATCTTTGGTGAACCAGCGTATCCATCGATTGAAAGTAAAGCAGCGCATTTATTGTATTTCGTTATAAAAAATCATCCTTTTGTTGATGGCAACAAAAGAAGTGCAGCATTCTTATTTGCTGATTTTTTAAATCGTAACAATCGTTTACTCAATGATAAAGGTGACTTTGTTATTAACGATTCGGGTCTTGCAGCATTAACACTTTTAGTCGCTGAGTCCGACCCCAAGCAAAAAGATTTGATGATTAAGCTTATTATGAATATGCTTTCGCCAAGAATAGGGACATAACATGAAAGAAGGGCATATAGAGCAGCTAGCGATTGAACTACTTAAATCAAATGGCTTTTCATATGCTCATGGTCGAGAATTGGCACCAGATGCAGCAGATCAAGAAAGAAAAAATTATCAGCAGGTTATTCTAAAAAATAGACTTATTTCAGCTGTAAGTCGTATCAACCCAAATTTAGATCAAGCACTTCAAGAGGATGCTTTAAAAGCTATTGAGCGTATTCATTCATCAGATTTACTGACAGATAATGAAAGCTTTCATACATTTATAACCAATGGTGTGCCTGTCTCTTATGTAATTGATGGACAGGAACGAGGGGATAAGGCTTGGTTGATTGATTTTGACAGTTTAGAAAATAATGAATTTTTGGTGGTTAATCAATTTACTGTTGTTGAAGATAATCATATTAAACGTCCTGATTTAATCTTATTTGTTAATGGTATGCCATTAGTTGTCGTTGAACTTAAAAATGCAACAGATGAGACCGCAACAATCAAAACAGCTTTTAATCAACTAGAAACATATAAAGCATTGATTCCAGCTCTATTTAAATTCAATGCATTTAATATTATCTCTGATGGCTTAGAAGCCAAGGCAGGCACTATATCAGCAGAATTAACACGTTATATGACGTGGCGCTCATTTGATTCTCAAGTGGAAGCTTCAAGATTAGAAAGTCAGCTTGAGGTACTAATTAAAGGTATGTTGAATAAGTATACTTTACTTGATTTAATTCGCCATTTTATTGTCTTTGAAAAGAATAAAAAAGAAGACTCTGAAACAGGAGTTATAAGCATTAGTACGGTTAAAAAGTTAGCAGCTTACCATCAGTATTATGCTGTAAATAAAGCTGTTGAATCAACATTAAGAGCAAGTGGTTATAGCAACAATCAAGCAATTAAAAATTTTGCTGATAGAAAAGGAGGTGTGGTTTGGCATACTCAAGGTAGTGGCAAGTCACTATCAATGGTGTTTTATACAGGAAAGATTGTTCAAGCACTTAAGAATCCAACTATTATTGTTATTACAGATAGAAATGATTTAGATGATCAGCTATTTCAAACATTTGCAGCCTCTTCTGAACTTTTACGCCAAGAACCTAAGCAGGCTAATTCCTGTGCTGAGCTAAAAAAATATCTTAAGGTATCTGGTGGGGGTATTATTTTCTCAACTATTCAAAAATTTCAACCTGAAGAAGGTAATATTCATGAATGTTTATCTGAGCGAGAGAATATTGTTGTTATTGCAGATGAAGCACATAGAACACAATATGGCTTTAAGCCAAAAACGATTGATGAAAAAAATGAAAGCGATGAAGTAATAGGTAAAAAAATTGTTTATGGTTTTGCTAAATACATGCGTGATGCTCTACCTTATGCAACCTATTTAGGCTTTACAGGTACTCCAGTTGAAAATAAAGACTCTAATACTCCCGTTGTGTTTGGTCGCTATGTTGATATTTATGATATTGCTCAGGCTGTAGAGGATGGAGCTACGGTTAAAATTTATTATGAAAGCAGATTAGTTAAAGTTAACTTAAGTGATGAAGGGAAACAACTAATAGAAGATCTTGATGAAGAACTGAAGCATGATAGCCTAACAGAGACTCAAAAAGCAAAAGCAAAGTGGACTCAGTTAGAAGCACTCATAGGCAGTGAAAAACGTATCAAGAATATTGCTAAAGATATTGTCGGTCATTTTGAGTCTCGCCAAGAAGTATTTGATGGTAAAGGTATGATCGTATCTATGTCCAGACGCATAGCAGCTGATCTTTATGCTGAAATCATCAGAATCAAACCTCAGTGGCATTCTGATGATCTTAATAAAGGTGTTATTAAAGTAGTAATGACATCTGCTTCATCCGATGGGCCAAAAATTGCTAAGCATCATACTACCAAAGTTCAACGCCAAGCTTTAGCTGATCGTATGAAAGATACAGATGATGAATTAAAATTGGTGATCGTTCGTGATATGTGGTTAACAGGGTTTGATGCGCCTAGTATGCATACGCTCTATATTGATAAACCAATGCAAGGACATAATTTAATGCAAGCAATTGCTAGAGTAAACAGAGTTTATAAAGATAAGCCAGGTGGCTTGGTTGTAGACTATCTTGGCATTGCAAGTGACCTAAAAAAAGCACTCTCATTTTATTCAGATTCAGGTGGTAAAGGTGATCCAACTGTTGCTCAAGAGCAGGCAGTTACTTTGATGCTAGAGAAAATAGAGGTTATCAGTCAAATGTTTCATGGGTTTCAATATGAAAAATACTTTGATGCAAACACGAGTCGTAAACTATCTTTAATCCTTGCAGCAGAAGATCATATCCTTGGTTTAGAAGATGGAAAAAAGCGCTTCGTAAACGAAGTTACTATACTTTCTCAAGCATTTGCAATTGCAATTCCACATCATCAAGCAACCGATGTTAAAGAAGAAGTATCATTTTTTCAAGCAGTAAAAGCAAGATTATCTAAATTTGATATTGCAGAAAGTGGAAAAACTAATGAAGAGATTGAAACTACTATCAAGCAGGTAATAGATAAGGCTTTAGTTTCAGACCAGGTGATAGATATATTTGATGCTGCAGGTATTAAAAAGCCTGATATATCTGTGTTATCAGATGAATTTTTAGCAGAGCTTCAGGGCATGGAGCATAAAAACCTTGCTTTAGAGGCAATGAAAAAACTTCTTAATAACGAAATTTCTGCTCGATCAAAAACAAATTTAATTAAAGCTAAATCGTTAAGAGATATGCTCGACTCATCTATCAAAAAGTATCAGAACAAAATTTTAACTGCCGCTGAGGTTATGGAAGAGCTAATTAATTTAGCTAAAGATGTTACCAACATGGACTCTGAAGCTGAAAGTTTGGGACTTTCGGATTATGAATACGCTTTTTATAGTGCGGTTGCGGATAATGATAGTGCACGAGAATTAATGCAAAAAGATAAATTAAGGGAGCTCTCAATTGTATTAACAGAACGTGTTAGAAAAAATGCAACAATTGACTGGACCATAAAAGAAAGTGTGAAGTCAAAATTGAAAGTCACTATTAAACGTACATTGCGCCAATATGGCTATCCACCTGATATGCAAAAATTAGCTACCGAAACGGTATTAAAACAAGCTGAAATGATCGCTGATAGCTTTACCAAACACTAGTGTCAATCTTCTAAGAGATTTAATATAAGGCTATTTTGGCAATATATGTTGAACTTGAATATATTTCTTATAACAGTAATATTCTTTTTGGGGTATATAGTTATGAGAAAATCAAAATTTAATTCATTTTTAAGTGCATTATCTGATCTTACAATTAATCAATTACAAGTTTTACTTACACGTGCATCAGCTCTTAAAACTAATGCCTTTGTTATAGCTGAAACTGTAAACACATGCTCAG
>JAKJJQ010000092.1:0-7247 GCA_021713415.1 Thiotrichales bacterium 19X7-9 | reverse complement strand
AGATTCTATTGCCATAATATTGTCTATTCAATATCCTTTATCAAAGTAAGTAATCATTAAAAGTAAATAATTTTAAATTATTATATAAAATAATTAGATAGTAAATATTATTGAAATTCCTATGCATCAAGTTCAACATATATTGCCAAAATAGCCAATAATTAATTGCTTATGATGAAATAATTTTTAGTTTATTTGTTGATCTAAATTGCATTTCATTGGGTAACCAACTGACTTATTGGATAGTCTCTTATTCTATCTACATTCCATACCAACAAGAAATGGAAAAAAGCCATAAATAATTCCATATTTTTTTTAAGATTAACTTTTTATCATATTTTATATGATATCTCTAAAATATTAAGGGTTGTAATGAAAGAATATATTGGTTTAAAAAGTTGGTTAGAATCAAAGTTTATTGAACAAATATTATATAAAAAGTTACATAATTATGCAGCAAAGCGAACAGTTGTTATAGGATCTTTAGATGATGCATCAACAGTTGATCGCGTATTAACACATTATAATGAAACCTTAGGTGAAGAAGGTGTCGTTCTTGATTCTCTTAGTTACTCAGGAACAAGAAGGGTAGGTATTCGTGATGGTAAAAACTGGCAAGCTTATGACCAGCTAGTAATTCCAATTAATGCAGGTGCTGCGCATAATGAAGCACTTATTTTATTTCCTAATGCAATACCTAAAAAAGCTATTTTTGTGGATCCATATGGCAGTACTATTTCTTCAAAAAGAAGACGTGAATTAGAAAAACTTAATTTTACTGAAATCTTATCTGTGACACAAGAAGTTCAAAAGGATACTTATCGTTGTGGTGATTATACAATTGAATTAGTTGATTGTATTTTAGGAGAAGATCAACCAGATCAAGTCGATCAACACCGTCTTAATGCTATTGCTGGTGAGGTTAGGTTAGTTGATCAAAATACATTGGATAATAATCGTGCGCAGTATGTTCAAGATTATATATTATCATTAATTGCTAATGGCGTAGATCCACTTGAAAGAGAGGTAGTTATTAGTACTTCATTAATGGACAGAGTAACAGGAATTACTCCGAATTATAGTAGTAATTATTTATCTGTTGAGTCTGATAAATCCGTTGGACGTCATGATTCTGATGCAAGATTGAGAGATAGTCAAGTATATCGAAGTTATATTAACCGTGATAGATATACTAATGAAGTATTTACTGAGCTAGATGATGATATGAACTTACCTGAGTTTAATTCTGAAGATGAGTCAGATGATGAAGAATTACCTATATTAGACGACTTTGATGATAAAGAACTAGAATTTGAAGATAAAGTTATTACTAGACAGAAAGAAACTGAACGTTTAATCATAGAAATTAAATCCCTTGAAATTCAAATTCAAACACTTAAAAAGATAAGTAACAATTCTAGCATTACAACAAGTGAAATTAGTCAATTAGAAAAGAATGATTCATATTTAAATACATTAATAGATAACCTTGAAAGTCTTCAAAGTAAGCAAAAGGCTATATTGGAAGAATATAATAATGCAGCTGATGTAGTAAACAAAACATTAAACGAAGCATTGCTCCAAAAAGTTGAAATAGATGAGTTACCTAATGATATTTCAAAGCAAACTACACAGTTTCTTCTTTGGCAAGAAACAATTACAGAGACGATAAAACGTGATGAAAGCGGACTAGATAAAAAAATAGAACCATTGTTTGAAGCAGCTAATAAATATCAACAACAATATATAAAATTACAAAAAGTGCAGAGTAAACTAAAATCTTTAGAAGGAGAGCTTAAATCTTTAACAGAACTTAATGGAGATAAAGTTGATTTAATGATGCGTTGGGAGTTATTAAAAACTGCAACTGACAATGCAAAAGAAATATATAAAGATTCACTGAGTAAAAATTTTAATAAGTCTGATAAAAAATTTTTAAAAATAGAAAATTATAAAAAAATAATTAGTGATAATGTTTCTGCATTAACTTATGAAGGGATTGCTGAAGCTTTATATGAAACCCATCAGTTTATGAAATCTCAGGAGACTTTTAGTCAATCACGTAGTCGCGGAGAATTACTTAAAAGTCTTGATATATTTGGAATCAAGAGAGAACATTTTAAGTTAAAACCAAAAGAAGATGAAAATTGTACATTGGTATCACAAATTAAAAAAATTGATTGCAACAGCGATGATTTATTTAAGCATTTTGGTCTTAAAGCAAAGAAAATAAAAGTATCCGTGCGAGATAAATTAAATGAGAGTCTACATCCAAAAGTTGAATCTACTATAGAAAGCTTAAAAGTAGCAAAAGAAAGTGTTGCTAAAGAAAAACTTCAGTTATCAAAAGTTACTGATAAACATACTAATTCACTTAAACAAGTTATGACTTTAACCGCGAATGAAAGTTTAGGTAAAGAGCTGATTGCCTTTAAACCACATTCTAAAAAATTAACTTTAATAAACACACAAAATGATAAAGCTAAAGAGTTAATTACAGAAAGAAAAGATTTAATCAAAAATGAGACTAAAAGTTATTTATCTGGCCGAATTGAAACATTAGAGAAATCACTAAGTGATAAGTTAGCATCTCGTGATGAAAAAGCACAAGAAGAGTTTACAGAAGAAATAGACAGAGTAAAAACGTCTATTAATCAAGAAGTAGAATTCCTATCTCAACAATTAGAATTATTAAATAGGGTTAAATTAGAAAATCAAGCTCTTTTTCTAGATATTAAAGAACAGTTAGTATTGTATACTAAGCAGTTAGAAAGTTTAACTCATAGCCATGAACAAGAATGTGAGAAATTTTCTCAGTTTATTCAAGTCAAACCTAAACCTGGAGAGGTGTTTAGTCAGTTAACTTCAGTCAAAACTGCATTACAAAAAACATCAACTAAATTATATGAAGTAAAAAGAAAGTTATCTGAAACCGTATTTTGGTTATCAGTAAATGCAAGTGATCATATTAATTTACCATTAATGGCTGCTAAATTATCATCTGAAGGGCTTGATTTTAGTCAATTTGACCTCAGAGCAGCTAGTTTAAGTATGATTCATGATGAAAATAGTGGTGATCTTGGTTTTCGCTTTGCAAACTATAAACATTCAAAAATAGGTTCTATTTCAGTAGATGAGCTGCAAGAGAAATTGAATTTATTTAAGAAAAAGATTACAAAAGAAAGTGATAGTTTAAATGATATAATAGAACAAATAGATGGTGACAAGCTTGATTTAAAAACATGCTTAGAAGCATGGAGAGAACACCTACCTTTTTATCCAGTATTAGATAGTAGTAATTCAAAGTTTCTAAAATCAAGTTTAATGGAATATATTAGTAAAGCTGAGAAGGTAGTTAATAATAGTCTAAAAACTCCTTTATCAACGACACTTCCAATAGATATGTCTTCTAGTAATTTAAGAGATGCACAGCTTAATGGTCAAATTATGGGCGTTAGGTTTGATAGCGCGGTTATGCCTAAAAGTTTATGTGATGTTGAATTTATAAAATGCTCAGCAACAAAAGCACATTTTCGTGGAACTACAGTTAATGAAAATACAAAACTTATGGCTACTGCAACAGACTTGCAAGGTTTAGTGATTGATGTAAAAAAAGGAAATTCATTCTCACTAATGAATATGATCTTTGATGGTGAAGAAGGTGCAACTTTACCTCATGATTTGCGTGGAGTAGATTTATCTGGAGTTCGTATTAGAAATATGGATTTAACTGGATATTTAATTGATGATTCAACAGTATTAGATGGTGTTCAATTTGAGAATGTAAGATTTTCAGATTGTCAAATGAAGAAAGCTGTATTTGACTCTTGCGTTTTTAATAATTGTCGTTTTCAAGGCTCTGATGAATTAGATTTGAAAAATACAACATTTAATGGATGTATATTTAATAATACTCAATTTAGTCAGAGTATTAGGAGTGGGGGTTTTAATGAATGTTCATTTATAAACATTCAATTTGGTTTTATAAGTGAACAATTTGAATTGAATTTTAATGATTGTCAATTTTTGAGAGATACTTTTGTTGGAATGGATTGTTCTTTAGCAAAAAGTAGGTTTGTTAATACTAATTTTGATATAATTAAAGTAAAGGAAGATAGTAAGCTACCTAAAGTTGGAAGCAATATTGAAGTTAATCGAATTAGAATGGATGATGGCTATAGCTTTGATGAAAGTTCTGATGACAAACTTGAAGGTGTTATAAAGCAAAGCATATTTTCAAATAGCCGTGAAACAACAATAAAATTTATGACAGCTAAACAGTTTTTAGATCAATTATCTCAATATATTGATAGCTTTAAATCTGATAGTAGTTCAAAACCAAAGTCATGGGATAAAAAAAATAGGGAGAAAGTTCATACATGGATAGAAGAAAGAGTAGGTTATATTGATGGTTTGTCTGAATATTATACGGTTTTAGAGACGCTTGAAGATTGGAAACAAGGTAAAGTTGTTTCTGAGGATTCAGATAAATCTACTAGAAAAAGTATTTTACAAAGTAATGCATCTGATTTTAAATGGAGGGTATTTAATCACCACTCGAGTTGGAAATCAACTAATGATTCATCTAAAGGAATAGCAATTATAAATTTATTTACAGATCGTATTGGTGAAATTAATTTAGATTTAGAAAGAGAATCTTATTTAAAAAAACGAATAACACCAGATTTGAAATGCTTTCAAAAAGCTTTTGATAAATTAGTCACTTATTCTGAAGTTGACAATTTAAATTTAACATCAGTTAGAGCACCAAAGCATATTGATTTGATAAAATTGATTAGAGATGCTAAGTGGGGTGTGGCTGATTTTGGTATTGAGGAAGTGAAAAAGGCAAGTCAGACAAGTAGAATGTTACGTGAAGAAAATACTTCTAGTATAACAACTAAGCAACAAAGAAGATTAGTTGCTGACGTTAAATCAACTTTGAAACCAATAGATAAATATAATGCAGCTATTGATTTAACGGTTCATCTATTAACTCAAGAAAAAACTGATAAAATTGATCAAGTAATTGATTCATTTACTCCAAGCGAGCTTTTAAGGTTTTTACAGGCAGTAGAGACTAAACATGCTTATAAATATAATCAGAGCAACTTTAAAACAATGAATGAAAGCATTTCTACTGTATCAATAGCATTGCAAGCTATATTATTTAATGCAGTAGAAGCAACATTAAATGATTTAAAAAATAAAGACGAACAACGATACTTTCTAAATCTAATGGCATCAACGCCATTTACAGGCGTTGAGATTATATCTCAAAAAAATGTTGAAGAATATTTTAGGTCAGGCACGTTTGAATTTTCATGGGGGAGTATGCCTGCTGATTTACGTATGGGATATATAAATGAGTTATTAGATGTATTTAATAAAAAATATACGCTTTATAAAGCTGAAGAAAGGAAGACACATCACAAAGTAAGAGACTTATTTATAGGGCACTTTGAGATGAAGAATAGTAATGATAGCAGAAATGTAGTTGACTTTGTTAGTGAAAAAGGACTTAAATCAAGTATTTCAGATGAGAGTCAACGTACAGATAAGGCTAGAGAATTAATTAATCAGATTGAAATTAAGAAAGAACCTATAAAAGTAAATTGGCCTTCAGACTTAAGCAGTAAATTTGAAGGTAAAGCAACATATGATTTATTAAAAGATAGTTTAAAAGAGTTTTTTAGAGAAAAAGCACTTGATAAACAGGTTGATAAATTTGTAAGAAAAGTGATTATTAAAGGTGCGAAAAACTATTATAATTCAGTTAATGCAAATAAAAGTAAGGTTAATAGAAGGCTTAAGGGCATAGCTAATATACTTACAGATGGTAATATAAAAATAACTTTGCCTGACGCAGGTGAGAAGCTATTAACGATGGATGATTTAAATGCTGTTATGAAAAAGCTTCATTCTACAAGAGGAGTGACAAAAAGAGTAAATCAATCTGAAAAAGAATTTAAGCGTGTAATTGAAGAACATGCAAGTGATCAAGAGATATTTAAACCAATATCAGGAAATGAATTACCAACGGTTAAAGTTAATGGGGAATTAACGGATAAAACTCCAGTAACAGTTTCTTTAGATACTATAGGAAGTGTTTATAATCTGGGCGTAGATGATGGAATAAAAAGTAAAGGTTTACCTAATAGTGTTAATGGTAAATTAAAAATCTTAAAACATCATGTAGATAGTTTAAAGAGGGAAATACAAAAGCTTGATAAATGTAAAACAGAATTAGAACAAGCAAATTCAAAGACAAGTGTGCCTGAGTCTTCTGGTGTAGTATCAGATCTCGAGCATGATTTTAAGGTTTCTTTAATGGCTTTAGGAAGTGATGGAATAGTTCATGGTAAAAGTTCTGGGGATGGTATGTTAAAAACATCCAAAAAAATTAAAGAAGTTCAAAAAAGGACTGTTAAGAGTATATCATCTTTAAAAACTCGAATTAAATCAAATATTGAAAGTTTAGTAGAAACGTTACCTAGTACACATTTTGATTCAACAGAAAAAGCCAAAATTGAAAATTTTGCTAAAGACATCAATGAGTCATCTACTTATATTGAGATCGAATCGGTTTATAAAAAAATAACTCAAGCACTAAACAAAGAATTTGATTCACCTAGAACAGAGCCAATACTATTATTTCAGAGTCATGATCGTCGAGCCTCTTCAGATAACTGTGTAAGAGACTATCCAATAAGTCAGTTGGTTACCCAATGAAATGCAATTTAGATCAACAAATAAACTAAAAATTATTTCATCATAAGCAATTAATTATTATAACATGAATGCCATTGTCAGAAAATTTAAATTTTGAAAGATGATTCTTAAATATCAAACTGATGTTACTGACACACAATGGAATATTTTAAGGTTGTAATGAAATGGACTCGTTCGCATAAATAAGTAAAAGCCTATTAGTAAATGCTAGACTTATTTTGCAACAACTTAAATAGCAAGGAGTCCATCATGAATAATCTTACAATATTAGCAATAGACATAGCAAAAAATGTTTTTCAATTACATGGAAATGAGAGTCCATTCCTACAAACCTGTATTTAATTTTATTTAGATGTTATTATAGTCCAAATTATTCAAAAATTGGACAGGTAAAATGGCATTAAAACAACGCATTATTTCAGAGATTTACGATGATCAAAGTGGAGAAATTCTAAATACTGAGATCATTGAAGATAAAGCAATCCAATCACCGAAAAAAATAGAAGACTTAGGAT
>JAKJJQ010000091.1:0-7358 GCA_021713415.1 Thiotrichales bacterium 19X7-9 | reverse complement strand
ACCTATCTCTTCGCAGATTGCCTTTAAACGGCACTCTACTTTTGAGATCAGCAAGGCCTTCCTGTATTTCACAGGAAAAACTATGTGGTAATGAGTGCTATAGGCACAATGAAATGATCTTACTAGCGACATTTTTTTAGTTTAACATGAAAACCTCTTCGGTTTTCAAACTTTCCCGTTTAATGTACCGCGTGGCAAGCCACGGGGTAATTGCTCAAATATAATTAAATTATTAAAAGGAATAGTAATGCTCGATTAAGCGTGTCAATTTAGTTTAGTGAATTTATTGTAGCTTTACTTAAACTATCTTACGATTAGTTATTTAGCCCTTTCTGTCTATCATATGATTTAGGTTCTATGTGCTCATTATTAAAAAATAATAAATTTTCATTGTTTGATTTAAAGAGCTTTTCATAAGCTTTATGAGTATCTTTTGATTCAACTCTACTATTATCAACTAAGGCTTTAGCTCTTATATCTCTAATTCTTATTTTTTCATTATTGCCAAACATTTTATTTTTCAGATCACTATACTCATTAGTATTTAAAAGTTCTTTAAGCTTTTTTGCTGTTGAGGTCACGTTACTTTTATTTCTACTTATTAAAACTACCCCACATAGTTCTTCAAGTGTTTGACATTTTGAAATTCTCTTAATTTTATCAGTATTTTTTGTTGCTTCTTGTAATTTAATTTTTAAATTATTAAATTCTTCAGGCTTAAATTGATTAAATTTTGTATATTGTTTAAGTCTTTCATTTCCTTCACTTGTACTATGATGATACATGCTTTTAGCATTATTAAAATACTTCTCATATATTTCTTGTGATTGCTGTGAAATTTTAGCCATCCTAGCTAGTTTAAACTCCTCCTCTTTTCCATTTTGATACTGCAAACTCTGATCAAATTTAATATTATTAATATCAACACCAATCTTAATACATTCATCAAAAAGTGCTTTAACATTCTCAAGCTCCCATCCTCCTGACAAAGTAGCTTTACCACCATTTATTTGAATCATTTTTGCTACTGATTTTGCATCAAAAGAGTTTTTGATTTCAGCAATACCCGTTGTATGATTTTGTTCTATAGTGCAATTACTATTTTTAGATTCATATGTTGTTTTGAATTTATTATTCTCATTTTTACTTTCTATGCTATTAAAAATATTTTTTATTTTCTCTTTATCCATTAATTTTTTATCAATCTCATTGAAGTTTGCTGAATCATTTTTAATTGTTTTATTAACTTCAAGATAATAGTTTTTGTTTCCATCTAAAATTACTTTTAAACCTGCATTATCATTACTTTTCCCTTGGGTAGCCCATTTTATAAATTTTTGCATATTATTATCAGGCACATCTGAGTATTTTTTATCCGCCATACTCCATACAGTTTCATCAAATTCATCATCAGTTAACCCTTTGTCTGTAAGTTGCTGTAAAGTCTCTTTATCATTTAAGATCTCTTTTAAGCATATTATTTTTCCTTCTTTATCAAATGCTTTAAAATAATCTTTAGATCCAAGAGCTTGTAGATTTTTCTTTAATTTATTATTTTTATAATCATCTAAACTTGTGCCATGTTTGATCGCCATCAGTACTAACCCTTTATTTACACATTATCATTGCTACTATGCTCATTATTACTATCATGCTCATTATTACTATTATGCGCATTAAACATAGGCATATCAGGAGAAGTACCTTCCTCACTTACCGTTTGATTATTATCACCCTCAGAAGCATTATTTAGTTTATCATTTATATGATTTACATATTTGTTTAATATAGCTTCATTCGCTTCCAACGTATTTTTAGTAGATATTTGCAGATTGAGCTTTAATTGTATAAGTTGTTCTTGCTTATTCTCTTCTCCATTAAATACATACGACAATAGCTCTTTAACTTTATTATCATCTTCTATGCTATATATCTTTTGCAAAAGATCAGCGTATGTTGAATTTACAAGCGTATTAATTTTTTTAGCATGTTCAGATGTTAAACCAAGTACATTTTCTTCATAAGAATCTTTCAACACAAAAACCTTATCAACATCATATTTTAAATATCCTTCACTATCCTTTTTAGCTTCACCTTGTTCATCTAAAATACAAAACATATTGATAAATTGACTTGCTGTTTCCTGACGCACTTGATTAAAAGAAAAATCAATATAACGTGTATTTGATGGGGCTTCATTATCATGCTTTATTTTTATTTTATTAGCTTTCTCAAGATGCGAATCTTTTAAATATACCGCATTTAATAATCCTTCTCTTTGCTCTATTGCTTCACTTTTATTTAATTTAAATTTTTCTGCTCTGCGTAATACATAGTCTGATAGTGCTAACTTTTCACAAACTGTATGATCAAATTCTCCATCTTCTTTCATTTTAAAAATATATTGTTGAGTTAATAGATCTGCTACAGGTGTAGAACAATCAGTTATTTTATTTTCTACTTCTGCCATTATCATAGAGGAATTATTTTCAATTTGATCCAAAAGATGTATTAAACCATTTTTCATAATCTTTATGCCATAATCTGTTTGAGACAGCATAGAACTCCAAGCTTTTTCAATAAATGTTTGTAATGCCTGGTTGTTATTTATAAAATTTAGATTGTTTTCACTTAAACTAATATTCATTTTTTTTAATATATCATCAAATGATATATTTTCAGTAGTTAGATTACCTCCATATTCTATATCCATATTTATAGACTCAATAAAGTGAATAGTTTCATTTGATAAAGGGTTTAGTCGCAAATTAATGCGGACAGTTTGGTTAAGGTTTCTAATACTCTCTGGAACAGAAGTAATTGAGTTTTGCTCACAATCTAAATCCTCTAGATTACTTAGTGCACCTACTTCATCTGGTAAGTTCTGTAGGTTATTTTTAGCACAATTAAGCCACTTTAGATTACTTAAATTATCTATTGATAAATTTTCTAGTTGATTACTTTCTAAACTAAGTTTTTCTAAAGTCTGTAAATTTGCTATTTGCCCACAATAAGTAAGTCTATTTCTACTCATTTGTAGTATTTTTAATTTTGAAAGATTCTGAATGTCATCATGTAAAGAGACTATTTGATTATCATTCATACTTAGAAAATTTAAATTAGTTAAACTACAGATTTCTTTTGAAAGTTCAGTGAACTTATTCTTTGACAAATGTAATTCTTTTAAACTACTCAACTGTCCTGCATTAGTAGGAAGTCTCTGTAATTTATTATTTTCAACTTTAAGAGTTTTCAGTTGAACAAGGCTAGTTAACCCATTTGGTAAATTTTGTATTTTATTATTAGATAAATACAATTTTTCTAAATTATTTAATTTTTTAATATCATCAGGTATTTCTATTAAATAATTATTAGCAATAATAAGTCTTTTTAATCTATTAAATTCTAAAATTTTGTTAGGAAATTGGGTAAGTTCTACACCTGTTAAGTCCAAACTTTCCACTCTATTAATATCATTAATTTCATTAAGAAGTGATTCTATTTGTTCTTTACTTAAATCAGAATATGAAAAATCAATTGCTTTTAATTCTATATTTTCATTAAATTTCTTTATATTCTCCAAAGCATCATTATAATCTGACATTCATTACACTCCTCTATCTTAAGCTATTTAATATTTCCACTCACTATATATCAAAATAACTTATACAAACTCCCCTAGATTGAAGGTGATTTTAAAAGTGATATATTTTTAGAAACCTATTAACACTGGACATAGAGCTAAAACTTCAACCTATCTCTAACTTTTCAATGCAAACTCTAGCGCGTTAATAAAATTATTTTATAAAAAATCAAGGCCAAATTATGGGGGTCACACCATAAAGATAACTACTTAAATTATAAAATGTATTTATATAAAAAATACATACTCAATGGAAAAGTCAAACGATGGAGATATATTATGCCTAAAACTTATAGCTATGAAGATAAAATACAACAGACTACAAACAATATGAATGATTATATAAAAAATTATATTACAAAAAATTATCAAGATAAAAATTTTGCTAAATATTTTCTAAGGCATTTAAAAAAGGAAATTAATAAGTTAATGATTAATATTAATGCAACTACAATAACAATGCAATTATATTATCATAACAGTTCCCAGCTACCTATTACCTTTAATAATACTAATCTAGATAATATTAAAATACCACCACCTTCTACTAGTAATTATCCAAACTTAATATTTAAGATTACTAATTGTAAGGCTAAAGATAAATTTTCATCAAATAATTCACAGTTAAGGCTTAATAAAACGTTAGATATAAATAAATGTGACCCTATCAACCTTGGTGACGACATGCTAAGACTATCATCCTCAGACATTGCCGAATTACAAAAATCTGACTCCTTACTACCTAACCTTACCACTCAACAACAGCCTAAATCTAATGATGAGCCCAACATTAATCATACAATAAATTATCAATTTCAATATAATAAAAATCTTCAAGTCAATACAATAAAAGAATTTAATAGCCCCCAAGAAAAAATTAGACAACCCAAACATAGTAATAATCAAGGTCGTAAACAAGATAAGGTTAGTATTTCCAAATTCATAAATCAGATATACTCTCAAACCAAAACTATAGATGCAGATAAATTATATAACGATCTTGGTATTATCCAAAAAATATATAGCCAAGAATCTAACGTATATAAAAATTTGACAGAAATACGAAATGAGTTATCTAACGCCAAAGGTAAAGAAATATCTATAACTATATTATATGATATTATAAAATACTTGACTTATAACTATGAGTTATTGAAAGGAAAGCAAAACATATTCAATCACTTTGAACAAGAAATTTATAATTCATATGGCCAATTTAGATCTACAGTTGTACATACATTTGCTACCTATACCGTACCTAAAGCGTACTTGAATACAATGACAACACTAATGGATTATGAAACTACCGCCAAACCCAAAGAAACAGTTGTAAAGTTCTTTCAAAATATTATTACTCAAATTAAGCAATGTAATAATTATAAGCTTAATGAGACTTACCATAAAAAATTTCCTCCAACACTTTCTGAGAAAAAATGTTTACAAACTAAAACACTTCAACCTACAACTAATAATATAAACAGTTCTCAAATGATAGAATTACTAGAAATAATTTTAGAGAACAAACAAAATAGTAAGTCTAAGAAATTTATTGATTTACATAATGTTCTATCTTCTATCAAAGCTAATCGATTAGACATCAATGATAATCTAATAAAAACAACATTCAGATTAATATGTAAACGTAGACACAAATTAGGCGGACATGAATTATCCAATTCAGGTGCCAAACTACTAGATATAATTAGCCAAAATAATAAGTTATCTGAAATAGGCAAAACGCTAAACATCACTGATGAAAAATCTCTTAAAGCGTATATTGACTATAAAAACTTACACTTACATAATAAAAATATTAATGAACAACTATTAATCTATAACACAGATGCTACCGATAATAACTCAAAGATAACACTAGAAAAGTTATAATGGAAAATAGACCATTAATTTGCATATAATTTATAGGTTATGAATTATAAATATATAATTCAAAATATATTCAAAAATATCAAATAACCTAAAATAGTGAAAAACATGAAATATGAAACAGTAATCTCTGACGGTAAAACTCCTTTTGATGATAACACTTTAATATACTATCATTTTATAGATGAAAGTAAAAAAGACAAAATAACAATCTCAGCTATGCAATACGATATTTTAGATCAGATAAATGGTGAACCATTTAACAAGATAAACGACGCTTACGATTTTCCATATGAATATCATACTGAAATTATTCCTATTTTAAAAGAGATTAATGGTAATGATATAATTGAACTGCCTATGACTATCTCGTTAGTAGAGTTTAGTGAAGAAATAAAAAATATTATAAAAACCAATAAAAATAAAATAAACTTTGTAAATCACACGATAGCCAATAGAAATATACAAGCACAAAATGAAAGTTTCTATGACGATAATGAAGATTATTATTTAGAAGAAGATCATATATATTATGAAGAGCTTCAGAGAAGAATAACTAATGAGGATTATCAAAGGGGACTTTACTTTCACAACCCCCACCTTTATCTTAATCATGTTACAGAGTATATTTACTATGTTAATCAGAGCCCTGATAGAATTTCACCTAGTGAACAAAGTTCTAACTTGTCACTAATTTTAAAGTATTTAATGAGCAATTTAGGTAAATATGATAATATGACTTCTAATGATTTACCTGATCATATTAGTGTTAGTGAATTTAAGTCAGAAATTGGCATTCTAATAGATAATATTATTAGAAAATATATATTTTTAAATCAAAACAGTACGTTTGATCTATTAAATAAAAATGATGTCGATAATATACTTAATTATTTATTAAAGGAAAATGACATTAATTTATTCAGCGAAAATTATGAATCCTATTTTTCAATACTTGCAAAATTATCTGAATACAACCAAAGTCTAGCTAAAGAGTTCGCAGAAGATAGCAAAATTATTAATGCTACAATTGACGCAATTAAGATATCCCCTAATATTAGCAACTTAGTACTGTTTTATGAAACTACCTCACACTTATCTAAAGAAACTACACAAGCATCTAGCCTTGATATTCCTTTTTTAATTGCATTAACAAATTGCTTAACTTTAGAAAACAATGCAGAAAATAGGCTACCTATAAATCTATCTGCACATATTTTGAGCGAATTGATTAAAAAAAATAATAATATGTTAAGATTTGCACCTCTTAATAATTTAATTAATGAAAAAGTGAATGACTGTAAAATAAATGAACTTCGTGATTCTTTAAATAAAACCATAAAAAATGCATTAGGAAATAATCAGGAAAATAATAAATCTAAAGTGCCTTGTATATTCCAGCTGCAACAAACAGATAAAAATAACTCTGTTTCTAATCAATTATCCAGAAATTAGCCTACAGCAATATAGAATTCAAAACTACATCAATTTATTTTTAGCCTTAAGATAACTCAATTGTATTTTACTAAATAGATCAAATGGCTTTTCAACACCTTGACAAGGGTAAGTTTCAGCCATACCGCCAAGTACATAGCAATAAATTTTTAAGTAAAACAATATCTTGATGAATATTAAATTTTGAAAGATTATCTATCATTAAAAATTAGGTATAAATGTATAAATCAATCAAATAGTTACATTAACTGTGTGATTCATAAAGATCGTTTCAACTCTCTTAGCTTCATTTCAATGTAATAATTAGCATCTTGAATGTGCTCTTTTTTCCGATCATAATTTGCAAATACTTCCTCAGAAAGGGGAGTAATATTAG
>JAKJJQ010000090.1:0-7436 GCA_021713415.1 Thiotrichales bacterium 19X7-9 | reverse complement strand
AGAGCAATAATAAAGTAAGTTAGGCATTCAGTATTCCAAAAAGATAAGTTAAAATAGTGCTTCAGTGACTGTTGTAATTCATTGATGTGTTTCATCATATCGCTCTTTTTTGTTTTTTGGCGATTATAAGAATGAACGATAACAATGAAAAATCAATGGGTTACACCGTTACTGTCGTGTAGTGTGTATTTTCATGTAATTTGTAAATATTATTAAATTATTACAAAAATTATATTATAATTATATATTTGATTTGCAATCTATTTATTTCAATAAAAAATCATATAAACATTCACTTAAATAATAAATATTACATTTTATTTAAATTATATATTATTTATTTCTTAAATTTTTGATAGCTTGGTAATTGATAAAGTTTATTAATGATTAATAGCTTAGTAATTATTCAGGAGTGTGAAAATGGGTAGCGGTGTTTTCTATACATTAGGTTCTACAGCAGTTAGTGCATCTAAGGCAACATTTGATTTAGTTCATAGTATTTTAGAAGCTGATAATCAAAAAGCAGCATTATATTTAAAAATGTATCAGGGAACATTATTGAAACATTATGATGTGCCTCCATTTAATGCACCACAAGCAGATCAAGGCCAATATAAGTTTGGTAAAAAGGCTAGAGAATCTAGTGTTTCTATGGATCAAGTTAATTATGTTGGTAAGGTTGACAGTAATTATCAAAGTACACTGCAATCAGCAGCAAGATCACTGAATGAGTATTATGAATTACGTATAGAAGGTAGAGTATTTTCAGGTTCTGAAAATGATGCAACTTCTGGTGTTTTAAATTATTTAAATCATTTATTAACAGAAGTCTTGCCTTATTTAAATGGTGAACCAAAAGATATTGAGTTTTTAGAGGGAGTTGAAAACTTTTTAACTGACTTTTCAAGAGAAATGGAGTTTGGCAACGATCGAGTGCCATTTGTTGGAGTTGCAATAGAAAACATACAAAAAGCCAAACAGCATTTACAACAATATAATATGAATCAATCGGCTAAAGATCGTTTTGGTAAATTGTCATTTGATTCAAATTTAATGGCAGAAGCTACTTTGAAGTTAGCTGCTATGTTGATGACAAGTGATGACAAACAGCCACTATTAACACGTGCTGATTTGAGTAACTTATCAAAAGGTTTGATCAGGCAAGCATTTGTTAAACCCACTAAAACGTTTGGTATTCAACATGAAAGTGAAGTGCTTGGTGCTAGGTATATTTCTGAGTCAAAGAAGAACCCATATGCAGAGAGATTTCAAGTAATAGCAGGATTTTGTGGTCAAACTGAGATAGCTGAAATACCAGGATTTAAAAGAGATTTTCAGGAACGACAAAAAACTGCACAAGAATTTGCTGAAGCAAATAAATCTTATGTTGCTGATTGGAAATTACAAGGAGGTACGACACGTTCTGATATTGGCTTTTGTGTTGATGGCTTATTAGATTTAGCCGGCATGTATAAGCAGTTTTCGATTTTAACGCATAAATTGTCAGTTATGGCTGACTTTGCTGGTAGTTTAAAAGTTTATAATCAACAAGAATTAGAAAGAGTCTATACAGCTTATAATCAATTATATGACAATATTAAAAAGAAGCAGAAAAATATAGATAGTGATGCGATTGGGGAATTAAAAAAATATTTAGAAGCTAATAAGCATGTGCCGACTAATAAACATATTAGCCAAATGCTTAGTTTATTTGAAAGTCAAAGGCAAACAATTAATCATCAATATATACAGGTACAGTCAATTATTGAAGATAATTATGCTGATGTAGTAAAAAAATATTTTGAAGCGAGAAGAGATTTAGATCAATGTATTACTGTGATTGCTAGAGATCATGGTATGGTTGAATTACCAAGATCCGAGTATAAGTCTACTTATGGTCTGATTTCAGAGTATATTGAAGAAATATTTGTAAGTCATGAGTTTAGAATGTTAAATCCGGAAGCCCGGGCTATTACTATAAAGCAATTAAATGAAAGTTTTCAAGGTAAACCATATTTCCAATGTGTGCATAATAAGGAAGATATTTCAATTAGATTTACTTTAGAAAATGAGCATGATTTTGATGACTTTAAAGCTGTTTTTAAAAGCTTTAAGGATAATACTTATAATAAATTAATGGCTTATGTCAAAACAATCAAAGAAAAAGAGGATAAGCTTGCAGCAAATCAACGAGTTGAACTTTTTAATACTAAATTAATAGATGAATTGTTATTGATTGAAAGATCAAGAGATTTAGCTGGAGAGTCTCAATTAAGCAATGTTATTAAAAAAGATCATGATATTATTGAAGCTAGAAAAAAAGATGTCTTTGGGCTGAGCCATGAAAAGGCAGAATTAGCAACTAAATTAAAAGAAACAGCAGTTGAATTAACTGAAACTAAAGAAACACTAGATAAAACGAAGGCAGAGCTTGAAAAAGAAAAAGATGCTTTAGAAAAAACTCAAGCAGTACTTAGTGCAGTGAAAAGTCAATTATCAGCAATGACAAGTAAAAGCCAGGCTCAAGATGGTGTGATTAATGTTCAAGAAGAATTAGTTGGTGCTAAGACTAAAGTAGTTGAAGTTGATGAGAGTCTTATTTCTGTTCAAGGTCAAGAAATTAGTAATCTTGAAGAACAAGTGCAAGCTCAAAAAGGAAAAGTTAGTCTTTTACAGGAACAAGTAAATACACTTTCTGGAAAAGGAGAAAATTTAGAAGAATTAGTACAAGTTATTGGTAAATTAACTAGTCATAAAGAACAAGAACTTCAATTATCCTTAAGACAAAGAGAGATTCAACTTCAAGTTAAAGGTGCAGAAGTAACGCGTTTAGGTGGTGAGTTAGTAATAGAAAAAGAAGAAAATGAATCGCTTAAAAAATCAAAAACTGCATTAGAAAAACAAGTTGACAGTTTAGGTGAGCAGATTGGATTACAGAAGAGTCAAATTGATGTTCAAGAGAAACAAATTGATTCTTTAAATGAATCTAACCAGAAAGTACAAAAAGAGCTTGAAGGTGCTAAAGAGGAAATTAGTGGATTAAAAACAACATTAGAAAGTCATTTTAAACAGATGATAGAAAGTTTAGGTCTAATGGTTGCAGACTGTCAGGCATCTATTTCCAGAGATACACAATTTTTAGCAAAAATACAATTAGAGTCATCAGGTATTAAGGATCGAGATTTAGACCAATTATTTGAAGAAATTAAAGAAAACTTTACTAAGCGGATTGCATTTGTCGAACAACAGAAGGAAAAGCTTGAAAGATTCATTAGTGAGAATCAAGAAGTACTGAAAAACTCAGGTTTAGCAATTGATGAGGCGAATAGAAAAATTGGTGCAGCTGATTCAATTATTCAAAGGCAAGTGTTAGAAATTGAAAATTTAAGAAAGCTTTGTGAAGAGTTAAAAGCAAAATTAAAAGAAAAAGAAGCAGAGAGTCAGCAACTACAAGGTACGATTGTACATTTAAGATCGCAAATAGAAGAGCAGTCTAAAAAACATGATGAACAGTTGGAATTATTAAAATCAACTTTTGAATCTCAAGTTGAGAAAGCAAAAGAAAAAACAAAAAAATTAGAAAAAGAAAAAGAGCAAACTGAAGTTGAAAAACTTACAGAAACTAAAAAGCGCTTAGAAGCGGATATTGAATCTAAAGATAGTGACCTTCAACAGTTAAAAATTCAAGAAAGTAAGAAAGATGAGAGAATTTTTCAACTAGAGCAAGATAATAAAGGAATGAAAGCTGAAGTAGAAGAATTAAAGGATGAAAAACAAGAGTTAATTGAGGAAAATACAAAATTAGATCAAAAACTATCCGATGCTAAAGCTGAGTTGCAGAGTAAAAATGAAGCAGTAGAAACTCAAAAAGAAAGAGCAGATTCTTTAGAAGTAGAATTAGCTCAACTTAAATTAGAAAAGGAAAGGATACAGAAAGAATTAGAAGAATCTCAAATGCGTTTAAGTTTAATGCAAGGAAAAGAGGTAAAAAAAGAGTATCCAAAAGAAACATCAAAAAGTTTAAGGTTATTGAATGAAATTTCAGGTACTTCATCTTCATTAGGTGCAGATATTACCTTTATTTTAAGTGATGCTCAGCATCGTTTAAGTAATTGGGATAAAAATTCAGTCGCTAATATATTGCTTAATAAGCATTATGATAATAATGAAGGTCACTATGAAGTTTATGATAAAGATAAGCGTATTGAGTATTGTCAAGAGATCATTTTAAAAAAACTTGGTTTAGAAGATGAGGGGCGGTCACAGCAATATGGTCAATTGATAAAGACTGTCAATAGATGGATAGAAGAAGCTGATAAAATGGTCGCGCCATTTTTTAATAAAGATAGAAATTACCAAACAGCAGTGGAAATGATTAATGGACTTATGGTATCTAGGCTTCAAATAGGT
Source organism: Thiotrichales bacterium 19X7-9 (assembly GCA_021713415.1). GTDB lineage: Bacteria > Pseudomonadota > Gammaproteobacteria > Francisellales > Francisellaceae > M0027. Next base: position 3,026 of record JAKJJQ010000090.1, on the reverse strand, counting down.
AAGGGACAGTTTACTATCAATGAAGCAGTGCAAAACGATGTAGATCAAAGTTTTATTCTAAATGCGCTTAATCATAAGCAATCGATACAACAAGGAAGCCCACAAGATAGCTATTTATTTCATGCAATGGAGCAACAAAAAGGACAACGAACTTCCTTCTCAGCTGCTCCAAAATTTGAGTAATAGCTAAAATTAATCTTCTTTATAAATCGCCAAAATAGAACGATATGCTTTTTAAATATATTTCAATCTAAGACTGATTATTAAAAAAATATAATATTGATTTTAAAATTAATTCTTTTATAAATCCAATTTTATGAAGCTTTGTTTATATCAAAGGACGCTTTATAGCATTTAACTTATTTGATTATTTTGTGTTAGTTTCAATATTGAGGGTCGTTAAAATAAATTAAATTTAGGGAGGTTGGTATGTCACATACATTAGAAGGTTTTAAAAAGAATATAGCGTCAAATAGCTATAATTTGGATAGAAGTGATTATCACTTTTTTATTGATGAGTTAAATAAATATACAGATCTTAATGAATTAATAGAAGCTATTAAAGATCCAGATCAATTAAGTCAATATATTGACAGTTTTAATTATGATGATTTTAATAAGTTATTTAATCCATTTAGAATAGATAATAGTTTATTTGGGGCAAATAAGAAAAAGGTTGCTAGAAGTTTTGAAACTTTAAGAGGTTGGCATTCGGGGGAGAAATTTAAAGAAACAATTGAACGCTTGATTTTTTTACAAACAGTTTGTCAATTTTTATTGCCTCAGCTATCTCAGTATCAATATGGTGGTGATTTTCAGCATAAATGTGATAGAGTTAAGAGTAATTTAAATTATTTTATTAGTTGTCTTTTATCTTATGATGTATTAAGTCATTTAGAAGTATATCAATATAAATTTGAAGCTGTAAATAGATTAAGTCAAACAAGATTTAATATTGCAGATAATGTGTTAAGTAGAGAACAAGAGTCTTCGTATTGTAGTCAATTTAATAAGTTAGATTTAAAAAAGAAAAATTATAAAGAAAATATGAGTCGATTAAATAGTCAATATAATGAAGTTAATAGACAAATTAGTAGTTTAAAAGTAGATCAAGATGATATATTAATTAAGAGAGAAAGCTTTCTATTAAAAATTGCTGATCTTTACTGTAAAGGAGATTCAAGTTTAGGTCTAAAAAGTCATAGTGAGTATTATTTTAAACGCATATTTGGTGATTATTTTAATTATAATAATGGTAAACCAACATTCAAAGATGGCCTAGATTTTGAAAATTTTAAGAACATATTAAACCATATATTTGATCGTTGTCTTAAATTTAGAAATCGTTTTTTTACAAGAAGGCAATGTGGTTTAATAGCGAATATTCTAAGAGATCAAGTCAATGAAGATCAGTATGCTTTGGGTATTAAAATTACTCAAGGTGATGTAAGAGCAAAACAAGATTTTAAATATAATGACCGATACATCAGTCTCGTTAATGCTATTGATACTAGAGAGCAGAAACAAAGAGAAAGACATCAAGAATACCAAACAATTAGTCGTAAACTTCAATCGTTAAATCAAAGATTAGATAGAACATTGGATAGTTTTGATCGAGATATAACGTTTAACTTTGCACGTAGAGGGCGTATTCAATCAGTAATTGATGAAATGGTTATGAGTGTTTTACGTCAATTTAAGTATCAATTAAGTAGTTCTACTATTGCAGAGTTAAAAAAGGAGTTTCAAATTCAAATAGAACATGATTATCCAAACCATACATTCTATGTGGTTGATAAACTTGATAAGTCCAAAATAGAGAAATTAATAGAAAGTCGAATTAGCGGTATTATCGCTAAATATGAAGATCAAAAGAAAAAATCAGAGTTATTATTTAAATTAATTAATGCTGCTAAAACAAATGTTGCTTTAGGTGGTGGAGATGATTTAAATTTGGAGTATATAGGGTTACTTGGATTAAAAGAAAAGGATACTAAATTACCATCTACGCTTGCTAAGGTTTTAAATGACCAAATAATTAGAACAATCTTAAAAGATAGTAATATAAGTTATGAACAGTTTAAAATACGTTTAACAACAATGATTCAAAAAAACTATAAAGAAGGTTCTATATTAAATTCAAGATCAGATGCAACAGAGAACTTTTATCAGGAGCTTGTTAATAAAGATATTGATATAGAGCAAGCAGTTGATAGTTATTATAAAGCAGTAGTTAATAGCAGAAAAAGAGAACAGGAGAGAGTAACTACACTAACTGCTCCTATTATAGGTTTTACTGATAGTACTAATGATTTACTTCATGGTGGCATGACAAATAAGATAATTAATGCTTTTGAAGATTATTGGATGTTATGTAAAAAAGATGTTGGAGAATCATCTGCATTTGTTGCAGCTTTTAAAAAGAGTCCACAATCAAGGTTTAATCAGAAATTAAAAGGTTATGCACATATTGAAGATGGAGGAGTTGCTGTGGATATGACTTCTTTTACTTATGAAAAACTAGATCAACTATTTGACGATTTAACTAAACGCCGTCCAAAGCACAAAAAGGTATCGGAAATAGAAAAAATTATTTTTAATGAATTTTGTAAAGATGAAATAACAAGGGATTACCTTGAAAAACGTGGAATTGATTTATATCCCACTGGCTCAAGTATGCCGTTTTCTACTTATGGGCAACAGAGTTCAACAGTGAAAGGAGAATTAGAATTAGTATCTTAATAAATAATAAACATTAACAATATATACTTTTTATCTAAACATAACAAACATTCGTTTAAATTTTATTTGAGCAATTACCCCGTGGCTTGCCACGCGGTACATTAAACGGGAAAGTTTGAAAACCGAAGAGGTTTTCATGTTAAACTAAAAAAATGTCGCTAGTAAGATCATTTCATTGTGCCTATAGCACTCATTACCACATAGTTTTTCCTGTGAAATACAGGAAGGCCTTGCTGATCTCAAAAGTAGAGTGCCGTTTAAAGGCAATCTGCGAAGAGATAGGT
>JAKJJQ010000009.1:0-77222 GCA_021713415.1 Thiotrichales bacterium 19X7-9 | reverse complement strand
AAATTTAATTCATTTTTAAGTGCATTATCTGATCTTACAATTAATCAATTACAAGTTTTACTTACACGTGCATCAGCTCTTAAAACTAATGCCTTTGTTATAGCTGAAACTGTAAACACATGCTCAGAACTTCAGTGCCCACATTGCAATAGCTGTGACTCATATAGATGGGGAAAACTTAGAGGTCTTCAACGTTATCGCTGTAAAGTCTGTAAAAAAACATATACTGCTCTAACTGGTACTCCTATTGCAAATCTACATCATATTGATTTATGGATTAATTATATTGAGGAATTAATTAAGGGAAGCACAATACATCAAGCTGCTAGTGTATGTAAAATTGATCCAAAAACTAGTTTTCGATGGCGTCATAGATTTTTATCTATGTTTGAAGATGCTCATGAATCCAAGCTTGAAGGTATTATTGAAATGGATGAAACATTCTTTTTGCAATCTGAAAAAGGTAACAAAAACTTGAATCGTAATGCGAGAAAAAGGGGAGGCAAAGCTAATCAAAGAGGTCGAAGTAAAGAGCAAGTAGCCGTTGTTGTAGGCCAAGATCGCTCTAATCATATCCATTACAGTGTTATGAGAGATTTTAATCATGATAATTTAAAGAAAGAAATCTTAAATTGTATGGAAAATGATATTATTTTATGTACTGATAGCTCACCAGTTTATAAAGCTTTTGCAAATAAAGAAGATATCAAACACAAAGCTGTTAACTTAAGTCGAGGTATCAAAGTCATTGATGGTGTATATCATATACAACACATAAATTCTTATCATAGTAGATTAAAACAATGGATAAGTAAGTTTCATGGCGTCTCAACTAAATACCTTAGCCATTATGTTAATTGGCAAAGAATTATTGAGCGAACTCACTTATTGTCTGATAAATCAGTACAATGGCTGGAAATTCTTATAAAGCCAGATAAGTTTCAACATATTTCGCCAAAATAGCCTAGATTTAAGTACTATTAGCAAAATAAGCGTAAATCTACAGGCATTAAAGAGGATTTATCTTTATTGGTTCGAGGCTTACCATTAAAGGGTCTAGGTGTTGAATTATTATTTGATTGTGCTTTCTTACCCATTAAACTATGTAAAGCTTGTTGTATTAATATTGCACTTTCAACTTTTTGAAGCTTAATTGCTTCATCTAATTTTGCCAATGCTTTTGTTCTAGCATCAGAGCCTTTGTTAAATATAATAGCCACTGCATATTCTTCTAATGCTTCTTGAAGATCCATCTTTTTTCCTTTATTAGATTTATTGTTCTCAAAATTTTCAAGAGGCTATTTTAATTAAATTTATTATAAATTGATATAGCTAATATATTTCAAATAAAACATGTATAAAATTTTTATAAAACAGTGGGTTATTTTTAAATTGTTTGATTTTTATTTAAAAGTATAACGAGTGAATTTTATTCGTTTGTGAGTAGCTTGAAAATAAGCAGCAATATTATAAATTAAAAAAATTATTAGAGTTAATTTTAAAATTTAAAGAACCATTGCAATATGGCTAATTGCAATGGTTGTGGGTTTAAATTTAGATATTAGCTTTAGTATAGTAATTCATTGAGTTAATTACTTGGCCATCATGACTTTTGTGATACGCTATTATGCCCAATAATAGACAGTTAATTCCTAATATCATTGAAGCATTATAAGCTTTTTTACAGGTTTCTGAGTGATTATCACACCATTGCATAACTTGATTTTTAGAAGGTACAACTGGATCGCCTTTAATTTTTGCTTTAATTTTATGTTTAACCCATTTCTGTTTCCATTCAGGCAGTGATTTATACCATGCATTTAATCCAAGCACTATATTAACAACGCCAATGGTATTTAAAGCGCTGCATTTTTTCTGATTTTTCTTACACCATTGTATTATTTGATTGTTAGAAAAGCTTGTATCATTGTAAGTCATTGGGCTTGTTTTTTGCATACCATGATGATGTTTTCGCCACTGCATTAACCCTTGCACAATGAATACTGGACCAATGCGCGTTATAATGTCATCAGCTTTGATGCACTTGATCATATGATCATTAGACATATTGCACCACTGTTTTATGTTATCTACTGAAAATGAAGGATGGTTTTTACGCCATGCTATAAATCCATGCTTACCTGAATCAGGTGAAATTTCTGTCAAAGATTTATTAGACTTATCACTAAAACCTTTACACCATGGCTTATTATCACCAGCTGGGGTTCCACAAACGCTAAAAATAGTAGCTTGAAGCATTTGTTTGAATGCTAAAGGCGCTTCAGCGTAAGCTTCTTTAACAGCTTTTTTACATTTGATATCATCACTATGACAGGTAGTTTGAAGCATTTGTGTAAATGCTGGTAGAGAAATATCTAGTGTTGGAGATTTAACACTAAAATCATTATTTGCCTTTAGTTTCTGGCTATCAACCGTTGTTGTGATTGTATATTTAATATCTTTACCCACAAGAGATTGAGCATTTTTTTTCGGTGTAATTGAGATTTTACATTCTTTACCAACAGATAAATTACCGCAATGATCATACTTAACATCAAAATGTTTATTATTCGCTTTATCGTTGAAGTGCAATTGAATATTATTAGCGCTTGCTTGATTATCTGCAGTTGTGCCGATAGCGATGTTTTTAAGTTGCGCATCTAGTTCAACATCAATCGAATATGCTGAATCAATGGTTGCTACACCGTCATAAGTACTAACAGCTAAGTCATAATCATAGTTTGGGTTAGCATTCGCATTACTATAGCCAATCATTGATAATGATAAAGCTGCAAATACAAGTTTGCTTATCTTGTGTTTCATTTTTGTTCCTCTTGTGTTGTTGCTTTAATTCATATTGCTATGAAAACTTAATTTGAGAAGAGTGTTATTATTTTTGAAAAACAATTAGTTAATCCAACTAATTTAAAATTGCACATAACAACCACGCCTCTTATTTTATTTAATTTTTATAATATTTATTATTAAATTTATTAAAAATATATTTTTTATTTCGGCGATAGTAGCAAATGAAAATGGTCAAGTCAACAAAAATGATTAAATGATGATCAGGTTATAAAATATAAATTTTGTAGTATAGATGCTAAAAAATACTGGTGATAATTATTTACTGAAGTTAGAGTAAAGTGTAATGTTAATTTTAATTAATTATTATCTAAATAGGAGTTTAAAGATTATGAAACTAAAAAAAGCAATGGCATCTTTATGTGTTTTAGCACCATTAGCGGTTTTGCCAGCAACATCTCTAGCATGCGGAGGTAATAATGCCAAAGCGATGATGGATACAATTAATTATCAAGTTTCATCAGAAAGTAATGTTGAGACAACAAAAGCTGAAGTATTTGTTAGTTTAAATGCATCAATTGGATCAGGTGATTTAGCCAGTATTCAAGGCCAGGCTAAAAATGATTTAAATGGTTTAATTAAAGGCAGTGATTGGGTTATCCAGGACTATCGTCAAAGTAAAACAGCCAGTGGCTTAATCAATGTTACAATGATGTTAAAAGATCGCTTAACTTCTCAGCAATTAGCGGAATTAACCGATAAATTAGACTCAGTTGATGGTAAAGGTAAGCAATATAAGCTTGATCATATTAACTATCAACCATCACTAGCACAGATGGAACAAGCTAAAAATACTTTAAGATTAAAAATAATTGCTGATGTTTCCAAGCAATTGAAGGAGTTAAATAAACAAACTGGACAAAAATATCGAGTGCATGAAATTAATTTTACTGCACCATACTCAGCGCCTCAGCCGCGTGCAAATATGATGATGGCTTATGCTGATACTGCGAGAGAAAAAGTAGCACAACCCATGCAAGTTGCAACTAAGCTTGTCTTAACTGCCAATGTAGAGTTTGCTAAGAATAATAAACAGGGTAGTTAAGTTATTTTATGAATGGAAAAAGCGTCTCAAGGGTTGTTAGTGCGATTATTTTAGCAATTGGTTTAGCGCTAGGAGGGTATTTTATTGCTTATGGAATTATGAATTTTCATAATTTTAATCGTTATGTTCAGGTAAAAGGCTTATCTGAACAGACAGTTAAAGCCAATGAAGCGATATTTAATATCAGCTTTAGTGCGAATGCCAATGATCTAAAAGCGCTTTATCAAGCTATTCAACAAAGCCAAAATGCAATTATTGAATTTTTAAAACAAAATGGATTAGCTCGAGATGAAATTAGTTTAAGTGGTGCTTCAATAAATACGAATACGATTCGAGATAATCAAAATACACCATTATATTCAGCTTATGGAACGATAACTGTGCTTACATCTAAAGTAGATCTAATACAAAAGTTAAATCAATTAACAGGACAGTTAGTCGAAAAAGGGGTAGTTATTACATCCACTCAAGTCAATTATCGTTATACCAAGCTTAATGATATCAAACCTGCAATGTTAGTTAATGCAACGGCAAACGCTAAAATTGCAGCCGATACGTTTGCTAAAAATGCCCATGCAACTTTAAGTTCAATTCGTCAAGCTTCACAAGGAAACTTCTCAATTTCCAATGCTAATGATAGCTATGGCGATAGTGATATAATGAAAAAAGTACGTGTGGTTGTCTCAGCACAGTATTTTTTGCGTTAGGATACTTTTAATGAAAGTATTTCATAAGCACTAAGCTAGACATTTTAATAATAACGGCGATTATATAAAAGATGAAAATAATCAGTACGGTTTTTTCACTGAATTTACTTTTTAATTTTACGCCTAAAGGTGCAGTTATAATGGCAAACGGAATAATTAATAATACAGCAGGCCAGTAAACATAGCCCGTCGCAAATTTAAGATCAATATGATCTAAATAACCTAGAATAATAAAGATAATGGCACCTGTAATAGAAACAATTAATGAAAAAAAACTACTTGTACCTGCTGCTTTTCTCATTTGAAGTCCAAGCTTAGTTAAAAGGGGTACAGCAATAATACCACCACCAAGCCCTAATAAACCTGATAGAAAGCCCATAATAAAACCACCTAAGCGTAGTTTGTTTTTTGGAAGTTGATCCACTGAGTTTTCATTAACTGAATTATTTTTGCTAAACATACGAATTAAAAGATCAATTAATATATAAATTAAAACAAGAGAGAATATGATTGTTAAAGTATCTGAAGTTAGCCGTGATGCAACAATTGCACCTAGGATTACTGAGATGATTACCCAATTAAATGCTGGTTTAATCGCAGGTTTGTGGATCATATCCATTTTATGGTTTTTCATAACAGAAGATAATGAACTAAAAATCATAATTGCTAAGGCACTACCTGCTGCAAATTGCATATAAAATTGATCAGTTTCAATACTAAAATGATGAAATAATATGCCAAGACCGGGTACAATAATTGTACCTCCACCAATACCTAAAAGGCCTGAAAAAAAACCAGTTAAAAGACCCAGAATGATTAATAGGACAACCAAATCAAAACCAAACATAGCACCCCTTAAATATGTTTTGAATACATAAAGTATTGTTAATTATAGCAGTAAATCAACCTATCAAGTATGGCCTATCTTGACGTACATTGAGTAATTGTTACTATAAAAGGAAGATGGAATAGTTATAAATTGAAGAGGGAGCTTATGTTAGATATTGCAAAAGTAAGAAGTCATTTTCCGGCTTTAAGTCAAAATGATCACGGGGTTCCAGCAACTTTTTTTGATGCTCCTTCAGGTACACAAATACCTGATATTGTTATTAATAGAATGACAAATTATCTCAAATCAGGCGTTGCAGGTACTAAAGGCATTTATAAAACTGCGCTAAAAACGGATTTATTAGTTGAAAATACACGAAAAGCCATTCAATTATTTTTAAATGCATTCAATAAAAATGAAATATGCTTTGGGCAAAATATGACGTCATTAACGTTTGCATTTTCAAGAGCTTTGGCTAATACCTGGGCACCAGGCGATGAGATTATAGTAACAGACTTAGATCATGAGGCGAATATCACACCTTGGAAAATGGCAGCTAAAGAAAAAGAAGTTGATGTTTATACATGGCATTTTGAAACGGATATGTGTTCGTTGAATATAGAAACATTAGCGAAACTTCTAACACCTAAAACAAAATTATTAGCCATTACAGCTGCTTCTAATGTCAATGGCAGTATGCCCCAGTTGAAAGAGATTATTGAATTAGCACATCAAAATAATACTTTAGTATTTGTTGATGCCACACAAGTTATGGCACATCAAGCAATTGATGTACAAGCACTTGATTGTGATTTTTTAGCTTGTTCTGCTTATAAGTTTTATGGCCCTCATATTGGTATTTTATATGGTAAAAGGATTTATATGGATAATCTAACGCCGTATAAAATTTCAGGTGTCGATTATGATAGTCCTTCATGCTGGGAGACTGGTACTCAAAACTATGAAGCCATTGCAGGGTTAGAAGGAACTATGAGTTATCTAGCATCCTTAGCTGGTAGTGATAAAATTACTAAAAATGCACTTAAAACAAGTATGGAAGCAATTAATCAGTATGAATTAAGATTAAAGCAATATTTTCTGTCAAGATTAGAGTCATTTAATCAGATTAAAGTTTATGGTATAGACCAACCTAATCAAGCAGCACTACGAACACCTACTTTTGCTTTATCATTTAAAGGATATTCTGCATTAGATATTGCAAAGATACTCAATGACAATGGTTTTTTTGCGCATTACGGACACTTTAATGCACCGAAATTTATTGAGCGTTTTAAATTACAAACACAAGGTGGCGTTGTACGTGTTGGTTTTGCGCATTATAATACACTAGAAGAAATAGAGTATCTCATCTCAACATTTGAAGCCATTTACCTACCTGAAAAATTAGCACTAACTGTTGCGATGGCGTAGCATTATTTCTTCTTCTTCAATAATCTCAAAGCATTCATAATAACAATTAATGTCGCGCCCATATCGGCTGCAATTGCCATCCATAAAGTAGCAACTTCAAATAGTGCCAGAATAATAAATAATGCTTTAACTGCAATTGCAAAAGTAATATTTTGTTTGATAATGCGCATCGTTCTTTTTGAATGGCGGATTAACCAAGGCAACTTATCGAGATCATCACTCATTAAAGCAACATCAGCCGTTTCAATGGCAATATCACTGCCAATAGCGCCCATTGCTATACCAAGGTTTGAAGTTGCTAATGCTGGTGCATCATTAATACCATCACCAATCATAGCAACTGAATCATAAGTTTTCACTAGACTTTCAACTTGTGCTACTTTCTCTTCTGGTAATAATTCAGCATGAATTTGATCAACACCACTTTGTTTACCTAAAGCATTGGCTGTGCCTTTATTATCACCAGTTAACATAACAGTTTGTTCGATACCAAGTGCTTTGAGCGACTTTAATGTTGATTGAATATTCTCTTTTAATGCATCTTGTATTGCAATAAGACCAATTATTTTTTCATCATTACCTACAAAAACTAAGGTATTGCCTTCCTTTTCAAGTGCAATAGCTTGTGCATGTGTCTGAGCATTTTCACATAATTTTTTCTCATGGCTTAATATATGATTGCCAAGCCAGTAATTAATACCATTAATTTTGCCAATAGCACCTTTACCTTGTAATACCTTAACATCATTGCTGATAAGTGTGGAAACTGATATCGATTGCGCATATTGTGTAATTGCTTGAGCAATTGGATGGTCCGTGTTAGCTTCTAATGTTGCAGCAATTTGTATTAATGCTTCTTCAGTTGATCCATTACAAGCAATGATTTGTTGTACTTGCGGTTTGCCTTCGGTTAGTGTGCCAGTTTTATCAAATGCAATTGCTTTTAATTTAGCGGGAATCTCAATAAATGTCCCACCTTTAATTAATACACCATTTCGTGCTGCCCTTGCTAGTGAAGATACAATAGAGATTGGTGTTGAGATTACTAAAGCGCAAGGACACGCGATTACAAGTATGACGAGTGCCTCATAAATCCAGTTATGCCAGTTACCGCTAAATAAAAGTGGTGGTACAAGTGCAACAAGTATAGCGAGTATAATCATTACAGGTGTATAAATACGAGCAAAACGATCAACCCACTTTTCAGAATTTGATCGTTTAGATTGCGCATGCTCAATGGCACTGATTATTTTGGCAATGGATGACTCTTCTGCTCGTTTTGTTGTTTTCATTTCAATTGCACTATTACCATTGATACTACCAGCATAGAGTGTATCACCTTGTGTTTTTTCAATTGGCATTGATTCACCAGTAATCGGTGCTTGGTTAACAAAGCCTTCTCCTTTTAAGATAATGCCATCTAAAGGAATTCGTTCGCCTGGCTTTATTAGTATTCGGCTGCCTGTATTAATTTCATTTAAAGGTTTAGTTTCAAATTGTTTATCATGACAACAATAGACTTCTGCAGTGTCAGGCGTTAGGCTCATTAACTTTGTAATGGCATTTCGAGCATTACCAACACTCCATGATTCAAGTAATAATGAAAAAGCAAATAAAAAGCTGACAACAGCGGCCTCAAACCATTGTCCAATTAGAACAGCACAAATAATGGCAATTACCATTAATAAATTCATATCAGGATCTAATCGCTTTAATGCAGCGTAGGCTTTTGGAAAAACAAACCAACTACCAAATATAATAGCCACTAAATAGAGTGCTTGAGAAATGACAGGAAAAGTTTCAGTTGCGCCTGATTCACCTACAATTAATGCGTGTAGTGGGCCGTGCATTACTGCATGAATAAAGTAAGCTGATAAAATAGCTAGCCCGCTTAAAATTGTTGTAATTAATTTTAAGTGTCGTTTGATAGGGCTTTGTGGCAGGTTTTTAGATGCGATGTGATCTTGCCATAAAATAGCTTTTAAGCCTGATTGTCTAATTAAGGTAATTACTTCTTTTGACTCAATTGCACTATGATCGTTTAGATTAATAATTAATTTGCCATTTAAAAGGTCAAATTGAAGCTGATCTTCACTAATCTTTCTATTTAATGCCCGTTTAATAATACCAACTTCTTCAACACAATCTAGGCCGTAGACTTTAAAATTAAGTGTATTACTCATGTGAACACTCCTTGGCATGCACTTCAGGTAAATGCTCTAAATTTTCTTTTGTCATTGAAATAACTGCATTATGATCCGCAGTGATAATTGGGTCATCCGTTAGTGCCGTAAGTAACCATTTCAATTGTGCCTTATAGGCATCATTGAAATAAAAATAATGATATCGGCCTGCCTTGCGTTTATGAATAAGTCCATTTTTCCTTAAAATGTCAAGATGTTTGGAAAGTGTTGAGTTAGCCAGGTTAAAGCAGTAAGCTAAATGGCATAAGCATAATTCATGCTGATAAATAGCCATTAAAACTCGGATACGTGTTTCATCACCTAGTGCTTTTTGAAAATCTACAATATCAGCTAATTTCATAGAAAACCCTCATTATGTTTAAATGTTTCGTTATTTGACGAAATAACGATATAATGATTGTATCTTGAAATCATTTAGATTGCAAATTTCATCTTAAATAGTTATTAATTCTTGCGTCATGCTTAAGTTCATCCCATACTTTATTAGGAAGTTTGTATTAAGGCAGAAATAAGTAAGGAAGAAATGGAATAATGCAAAAAATAGTCATTATTGTGTGTAGTTTATTTTGTATTGTATTTGCCAATACATTTAATTTGGCTCTAGCACATTCGTTATCACTAGATGAAATGAACTTTGATTATCAAATAGATCCACAAAAAGGAGCTAAACCAAACTGGTATCCGTTAAGTGTATTTAATGATGGTAAAGAAACTTATATTGAATTTCCTCCAAAAGTTAATGCACGTAATATGCCACAAATTTATGTTAAACCTTTGAATAATAACCAAGGTATTCCTACTTGGTATTGGCATCATAATTATTTGGTGATTAATCAAAATGTAAGTTCGATTAAGTTAGTTGAAAGTGGTAATACCGTAGTTGTAACAAATACAAAAAATCCACACCAATATATTGCACCACCGCCAAAATATCTTGCTAAATATTATCAAGGGCCAATTATTTATTTATTTGCGGGTATTGGGCAAAATGACAGTGCCACATTTTCTTCATTTTCTTCTAAGTTAGCATTCGAATATAATTGGGCTTTATCTAGGCATTGGTTATTTGGCTTAGGGCTTGGTGGCTATTTTATACCAAGTACAGGAGCAACTTCTTCTGAACATAAATCGCTTCAAAAGTATGGTGCTGACTTATATGCTAAAGGAAGTTATCTCTTTTTTAATGGTATCTATTTGTCAGCAACAACAGGCCTTGGATACTCGAAAGATGAATGGACTGATAAATCAACAGATGAGAAAACATCCAAATCAGGACTTCAGCCCGAATTAGGTCTAGCTATGGGCTATTTAATCACACCTAAATTTTCAGTTGATTTAAGTACTAATTATATGTTCAAGGCAGGTGGTTTGTTCAGTAACATTTCTTTGCAAATTGGGGTGGGTTATCATTTTTAATTATTATTTTTTTGTTTGTTTTTGATTTAAAATATTACAGTGTTTTTTGAGGAGATAATATTAAAAAATTATTTGTAAAACAAATATTTAAATTGATTTTTTGTTCTATTTTTTTTGTATTTTGCAAAGTAATATTACAAAATTACCTTAAAGATTCATTGGTTGTTATAAAAAAACTCGTTATTGTGTAAGAGCTAAAAAATAACAATAAAAATAAATAAACGATTTAAAGATTCACGAAGTGCTGTGATTAAGGGGTTTGGCTTTTGAAAAGAATCGTCCTTCTGTGCGCCTGTTTATGCTTAGGCGTCTTTGCGCAATCTTATGCTGCAACAAATCAAAAAGATATGACGAAAGATGCTGCATTTTCTAATATGACTAATCAGGCATTTCCATTGACGCCTGACCAAATAGAGGCAGTTAAAAGCTTAATCGCTGAACGTCAAAAAGCATCTTCTGCTGCTCCTGGAACAAGTGATCAAGAAAGTTCCACTCGTACCTTATTAGTTAATCTTGACCCAACTAAACGTTTTGTCCCGCCAGTTGTGCGCATTGGTGTTGGCATGATTACATCTGTTGTATTTACAGATGCTAATGGTAAAGTTTGGCCAATTACTCAATATAGTATTGGTGACTCCAAAAGTTATAATGTAATGTGGCAGAAAAAAGGTGGTGTTCTTATGATTCAAGGGCTCAAACCTTTCAAGCAAACAAATATGGCAGTAATGCTTCAAGGCTTACAAATACCAGTTATGGTAACGTTATTAACAGGACAAGATAAATGGGACTATATGGACTATATTCGAGTTCAAGCTAAAAGCCCAACTGGTGGTGCGCTAGCAGAGGCAGTTAGCCAAGCGCCTAAATATTTAACAGACTTATTGTCAGGTCTTCCACCACAAGGTGCAGTTGCTATGGGAGTTTCTGGAGCAACTGATGTACAAGTCTGGCGGTATAATGGTAGCTATTTAGTTTTAACACCAGCTACTTTAGTTTCACCAGCATGGACAGCTAGAGCACAAGATAACGGTATGGTCAAAATGAATGCATATGAAATTTCTCAAACACCTTATCTTATTCTCAGTAATAATGATCAGGTTGAGCATGTAACTATTACTTCAGTGGGGACAGGCTCATGAAAAAAATATTAGGTAAAATTTGGAAAAGTCCTCGAGGTAGAGTGTTAATCTTTATCTCTGGAGCAGTTGTTGTATTTATTGTTGGTGCGAACTTATTACTAGATAAAAGTAAAGCGCCAGTAATGCCATCAAAATCAGCTAATGTTAATATTAACCCAAATCAAATGGTAAAGGTTGACGCTGCAGATCAACAATATCAAGACTTAGCTGACAAGCATCAGCAAGATGCACGAGAGAATGCACAAAAATCTGGTAAAAGTTATATGGCAAGTATTTTTTCTTTTTCAGATTCAAAAGATAAAAATGCAAATGCTGGAAATAGTAGTAGCTCAGGTAGCTCTAGTTCTGCGGATAACAAAAGTATGGATCCAAAAAGCTTTTATGAAAATAAAGAAGCGAATAAGCCTAAACAATCTGCTGCAGCAGGTAGTGGCTATACTGGCTACTCTGGAGATGCTAGTTCTAACAATAATAATGGCAGTAATAATTATACAGGCTATGTTAATCCAAAACTTCAAAGTGAATATGAAAAACAAATGTCTGAAAGCTTAAAAGATTTAGTAAAAGCTTGGGGAGAAGGTTACCAAGCTCAAACGGTTGAAGCTGAGCAAAATGCTAATGGCCCTGGTAACGGTTTTGGACCAGGTCAAGGCCCAGTTATGATTAAAGCAGGTTCAATATTATTTGCGGTGATTGATACGGCAGTTAATAGTGATCAAGCAGGTACTCCTGTACTTGCAACAATTGTTACAGGCCCATATAAAGGTACTAAATTACTTGGTAGCTTTAAGCGTGAAGAAGATCGCTTGGTTATTCAATTTAGTATGATGTCGATGCCATCAATGAGTAAAAGTATTGGTATTAATGCTTATGCAATCGATTCAAGAACAGCTCAGACTGCACTTGCTTCTGATGTAGATAATCACTATCTAACACGTTGGGGTGGTTTGCTTGGTTCGGCATTCTTGCAAGGGTTTGGTACTTACTTTAGTAATACAACTAGTAGTTCATCATCAACAGACTGTCCTGAAGGTAGCTTCTGTATTATTAATGGTGACCAGTTCCAAACAAGTGTTAGAGATGGTATTTACTCTGGCTTTGGACAAGTTGGTACGGCATTAGCTGATGCAATGGGTAAAAACTTTAATCGTCCACCAACTGTAACCTTAGACCAAGGTACTGGTGTAGGTATCCTATTTATGTCAGATGTTACGATGACTGGCAGCGCCAATAGTAATGTAAAAGGTGTTTTAGGTGTTGATGAACCATCTTCTAATTCACTTCCTGATGACAGACCATCATATAATACATCAAGTCGTAATCCATCAAATACGACAAACTCTTCTTATACAAATACTGGTGGTTCAAATAACTATAATAGTGCTAGCGCTTATAGCCAAGGCCAATCAAATCAAAATTATAACAATTAATAAAGTGCGGAGATAACGATGGAAAATTACGATTTTGAAAATGATGCAGTAGAGTCAAATATGCAATCGACTGCAACTCAAACACATGATTCGGCTGAAAACCAACCGAAGAAAAAAAAGGGTTTGGAATTTAAC
This sequence comes from Thiotrichales bacterium 19X7-9, assembly GCA_021713415.1. Classification (GTDB taxonomy): domain Bacteria; phylum Pseudomonadota; class Gammaproteobacteria; order Francisellales; family Francisellaceae; genus M0027. The sequence goes on along the minus strand of JAKJJQ010000009.1, from coordinate 64,021 downwards.
TCATCATGGGTAATCTATGGTGTAGGTGGTATCGCTATTTTATTTGCTATCTATATGTTTTATGGGATGATTTCACCATCTAAGCCTAAAAAAGCTGCACCTAAGCCAAGTGTATTAGAGCAAAACTTTGCGCCGGTTGCAAAACCTAAAGTTCAGCAAGTGCAAGTACAAGATACTTCTAATCAGGTTATGAATGCATCAGTAGCTAAAATGCAGTCAGATACTCAAAAAGCTTTAAATGAAGTAGCTCAAAACTTAAAAGCTGAAGCACATTATGTTTCTGAAGGTATGAAGCAGCTAAATGATCAACAAAAACAAATTGCTCAACAGCAAGTACAGATGACAAAAACAATTCAAGAGTTATCTAAAGCTGTGCGTGATGTTCAGCAAGGTATTGATCGTGCTAATTCACAAGTGAAGCATATGGCTAATCTTCAAACAAGCCTAGCTAGTGTCAGTCAACAATTAGCAATGTTACAAGCCGAGCGTACAAATATGGCTGATCCTTTACAACTATCTGCTGTAATGCCTAATAGAGCGTGGTTGCAGAACTCTAAAGGTAGTACAATTGCTGTAACTGTTGGTAGTCAATTGCAAGGTTACGGAAGTGTTACTAAAATTGATAGTGAGAATAATAAAGTTTATACTAGTTCAGGTTATGTTTTTGAATAAATCGTAATTTATTCAAAAATTTAACTAAACAAAAAAACGCATTTTATAATAACATAAATAATAACAAATCAGGAATGCACAATGGCTTTAGTGAAGGGTATTTATAATTCGATTGAGGAATTGTTTGCTTGGATTAGCATGTATGGCAAGCAATCAATTAATGCATATTGCGACTTAGAAAGTGCTGATAGCAAAAATGTTTTAGTTGCAAAAGATGGCTCTTTAGCTTCGATTATCCGTTTGGATGGCTTTCATCGATTTGTATCCTTTGATGAATTTAATTTTATTAGTTCGCGTATCACAGATGCATTGCAACCTGTTTTTAATATTGAAGGGCATACGTTACAATTTTTCTTTTCTTATGACCCAAACTCAATTGAAGAAGAGATTGAAAAATCACTTGAGCCGGCAAAAAAATCAGCTGAGAGAATAGGCCTTAAAATTGATGATATTTTTGAGTCAAGAAAACAGGCGTTAAAGAAATTCTGTTCAACTGAAAGTTGTTTTATTGTTATTTGGACAAGTACAAAAGTTCTAGCAAAAGTCGCTTATAATCAGGCTGCCAAAGCACATAGTGACCGTATTAGAAAAGCAAAATTATCACATGCAAAAAAAGCACAGCGTTTATTTAGTGTATTGCCAGAAATTAGAAATATTCACCAATCGTTAGTTGATAGTTTAATGGAAGATTTAAACTATACTGGCTTATATGTGAAGCTATTGGATGTGCATACAGCAGTTCGAGAAATTAGAAAAACTGTTGATCCAAATAATACAGATCCAACTTGGACACCATCATTACCTGGTGATCGTCTACCTTTAAAATTATCAGAAAAAGAATACAAAGATTTATCTCCTTATCTTTGGACACCATTAGATGAGCAAATTTTTGCACGTCCAGCAGAAAATGAAGACTTAAAAATATCAAAATTTGGTGATAACATTTATGCGCCAATGTTTATTGATTTATACCCTAAAGATGTAAAGCCATTTTATGAGTTATTTCGCCGTTTAAAAGAGTCTGGTATGCCATGGCGGATTTCTTATTCGATTAATGCTAAGGGGATGAGTATTGTTAAAACTAAGGCAATATTAGCTCAATTTTTGACATTTACTTCATCTCAGAATAAATTAATTGTAGAGGCTAATCGCCTTTTAAAACAAATTGATGAATCGAGTGATGATCCAGTGATTAAAATATCTATTTGTTTTGCTACATGGGCGCCAGCAGATAAAGAATCTTTGTTAAGAGAGCGTTCTTCAAGACTATATAAAGTAATTCAAGGTTGGGGTGGTGCAGAAGTAAGTGATATATTTGGAGATGCATTTGCTGCAACAGCGTCATCAGCCTTATCATTAATTCGCAGTAATGCAATTCCTGCTTCAGCTGCACCATTATCTGATGTTGTAAGAATGCTACCTACAGTTAGACCAGCTTCACCATGGGAAGATGGTGCTTTATTATTTAGATCACCTGATGGAAAAATATGGCCATTTCAACCAGGGTCCTCGCAACAAGTTAGTTGGATTGATTTGATTTATGCTCGTTCAGGTTCTGGTAAATCTGTATTATTAAATTCAATTAACTTAGGTGTTTGTTTATCCAAAGGTCTAGATAATATACCTTATATTGCAATGATTGATATTGGGCCATCATCAAAAGGTTTTGTTAGTTTATTACAACAAGCTTTACCAGAAGATCAACGTCATACTGCTATGTACCACCGAATGAAAATGTCAAAAGACGATGCAGTTAATCCTTTTGATACTTTATTAGGTGCAAGATATCCAACAAGTGCACATAGAATTTTCTTAGTTAACTTTGTTAGTGCTTTAGTCTTGGATAATGTTGATGATAGCCTACCTGAAGGTATGGCTGGCATGATTAGTATGATTATTGATGAGACTTATAAGCAGTATAGTGATGATCAGCAACCAAAGCCATATACGCCTGGTTTGAATAATGATATTGATCAAAAAATTAATGAAGTTGCACCAGGTGAAGCTTTTAGATCTTGGTGGGATGTTGTTGATAAATTATTTGCACATAAAGAGTATAGACTAGCTCAATTAGCGCAATGCTATGCTATGCCTAATATTGCTGATACCGTATCAATGGCTCACCACTATGCTATTAAAGATTTATATGGTGGTGTGACAATGTCAACAGGTGAAGACTATATCACTGCTTATTGTCGCTTAATTTCAAGTGTAATTCGTAATTTCCCATCATTAGTAGATATCACTAATTTATTTGTTTCATCATCACGTATTATTTCAATTGACTTAAATGATGTAGCACATGGTGGTAGTGAAACTGCAAATAAACAAACATCGATTGCTTATATGTTGGCACGTCATGTGATTGCACAACACTTCTTTACAGGTTTGGATGAGCTAAAATCGTTTCCAGAGGTTTACCGTCCTTATCATGCTGAACGTTTTCGTCAAATGGCAAATGAGCCAAAGCGTCTTGTATTTGATGAATTCCATAGAACAGCAAAAAGTACAGCAGTAAGAGAACAAGTCTTACGTGATATGCGTGAGGGAAGAAAGTGGAAAGTACAAATTTCATTGGCTTCACAGTCATTACAAGACTTTGATCCTTTAATGCTTGAGTTTGCAACATCTGTATTTATTTTAGATGCAGGTCCACAAAAAGCGATTGATGAAACATGCCATACATTTGGTCTAACAGATACTGAGCGCTTAGCATTAAGAACTAGGGTACATGGTCCAAGTAGTAAAGGGGCAACATTTATTGCACAGTTTGCAACTAAAAAAGGTTCAAATACGCAGCTTTTAACAGCAACATTAGGTGCTGTAGAGCTATGGGCGTTAAATACAACATTAGAAGATGCTTATATTCGCGATTCTTTATATGACAGGATTGATCCTGTTCAAGCTCGTCAATTGTTAGCCTATCGTTTCCCAAGTGGTAGTGCAGCTGAATATATTGAAGTGATGAGCAAAGATAATCCAGATAAGAATGTGCGTGTATTTTGTAATGAGATTATTGATGAGATGGTTACAGAGTATTTCCGTAAGCAGCAATTTAGTTTAAGACAGCAAATGATGTAAATAAGGTAAAAGGGTAGAGATATGTCTTTTAAAGATGATGTAGTTCGTTACTGGGGATCATTTCATAACCCAGTTTTAAATAATTTGCTGACAAATATTGAACATATTGAAGGTAAGCGCTATGGCGATGTCATTAATTTTGAAACTGATTTAGAGGAGATTGCTAAATCATACTATAATTGCAGTTTTAACGAAGATAATGGCCGTAACTTAATTAGTTTATGTAATGAAATGCCTTTGGCTTATATGGCTTACTTTATTCATCAGTTGCATAAGCATAATGCAAATTATTTTGGTGAATTATTTGGCTATATGGAGGCAAACAAATCTGATGGTGCAGTTACTTTTTTTGCAGAGCGTAACCGTTTGTTTGAGCGTGCTCAGATGTTATCTCGCGTTTTTTCGCAAGAGCGCTTAGAGGCAGTGAATGAAGCATTAGAAGAAGTAATATAGTAAATAGTTTAAAATTAGAGTTAGAATTATGGTAATAGAATTAAAAAAACAAAACCAAGGTGACGTTTATGGCTGAAGATGTATTAACCCAAATTATTAAACGCAATGATTTTTTTAAACAGAACTTTAAACGTATAACGACAGTTTTATTAATTAGTTGTATATTAAATGTTGTATTATTTGTAGGTTTAATGTTTACAATAGCTTCTAAGCCGCAGTCTAGCTATTTTGCAGTCACTGAAAATGGTCGCTTACTTCAATTACAAGGTACTAAAACGGCACAAATTACAGATGCAATGGTCGTATCTTGGGTTTCACAAGTTGTACCAAAACTATATGTGTTAGATTTCTTAAATTATCGTTCACAGTTAAATGATATTAATAAATATTTTACTAATTATGGTTGGAATAGTTATTCAACTGCATTTAAGAGTGTATTGGATCAAATTGTTAAAGATAAATTAGTTACACGTGCAACATTACAAGATGTACCTGTTGTAACTGCCAAAGGCTCAGTTAATGGTGTTATGGCATGGAAAGTTCAAGTGCCTGTAATGATTAACTTCCAGCAAGGTAAAAAAGAGCAAACTAATCAGTTTATCTTATCACTTACAATTATGAAAAATGCAAATACAGAAAGTGGTGAGTTATTAGGAATATCTCAGGTTGTTGAACAACCGTATACTGGTAAATAAGTAGAACGACTGTTCTATTTATTATAATTATATTGTTTGCTTATATTTCTTTAGCCAAATCTTTAGCAAGTCCTGTATAAGTTTCAGGTAGTAGTTCAAATAGCTGTTCCTTTGCATTATTGGGTATATTCAATTGGCTAATAAAGGCTCTCATATCTTCTATATTTAGTCGTTTGCCTCTAGTTAAAGCTTTCAACTTTTCATAAGGTTTTTCAATGCCATAACGACGCATTACTGTTTGAACAGCTTCTCCTAGAACTTCAACGTTATTATCCAAATCATTTAATAGCACATTTTGATTAACTTCTAATTTATTTATACCTTTAAGTAATGCTTGGTATGCAATTAATCCATGTGCAAATCCAACACCAATATTACGTAGTACTGTAGAGTCAGTTAAGTCTCTTTGAAAACGAGATATAGGTAATTTTTGAGCTAAATGTGTCATCATAGCATTGGCAATACCTAGATTTCCTTCAGCATTTTCAAAGTCAATTGGGTTAACTTTATGTGGCATAGTTGATGATCCAACTTCACCTTCAATCGTTTTTTGTTTGAAGTAATTAAAAGAAATATAACCCCAAATATCACGAGAGAAATCGATTAAAATTGTGTGAATACGTACGAATAAATCTAAGATTTCAGCGATATAATCATGTGGTTCAATTTGTGTTGTATAAGGGTTGTAGTCAAGTCCTAAACTTGCAACAAACTCAGCTGCAAATTGTGGCCAATTAATTTCTGGATAAGCACTGATATGTGCATTAAAGTTTCCAACAGCACCATTAATTTTGCCTAGATATTCTACTTTATCAATTTGTTTTACTTGGCGGTTTAGGCGTGCATAAACATTGGCAAACTCTTTACCTAAAGTGGATGGTGATGCAGGCTGGCCATGTGTTTTTGATAATAGTGGAATTTCAGCATACCTATGGGCTAATTGTTGTAAAGTAGTTAAGATGTCGATTAAATAAGGCTTAACTGTTTTAATGGTGTCTTTAAGCATTAATGCATAAGATAAGTTATTGATATCTTCTGATGTACAGGCAAAATGAATAAATTCACCTAGTTGATTTAAATGCTCGTTTTTTGATAGTTTTTCTTTAATTAAATATTCAACTGCTTTAACGTCATGATTAGTTGTTTTTTCAATATGTTTTACAGTTAATGCATCATCTTGATTAAAATTGTTGATAATGTCATTTAAAAATGCAATTTCATCATTACTAAATTTAGGTAACTCTTTAATATTAGTATGATTAGAAAGCGCAATAAACCAGCGAACTTCAACTAAGGTACGATAGTAAATAAGTCCATATTCAGATGCTATTTTATTTAAAGAAGCTACTTTGGATTGGTAGCGCCCATCAATAGGTGAAATAGAAAAAATAGTTGTATCTGACATAATTACCTCTGTTTTTTAAATATGCGTTCTTTTTCTCGCTGCCAATCTCTTTCTTTACTACTGGAGCGTTTATCATGTAATTTCTTACCTTTAGCTAAGGCAATTTCAACTTTGACTCGACTACCTTTAAAGTACATTACTAGAGGTACAATGGTGTAACCTTCTTTTTCAACACCACCAATTAATTTATTAATTTCACGTCGATTAAGTAATAACTTTCTTGTTGCCGATGGATCAGCTACTACATGAGTTGAGGCACTATGAAGCGGTGTAATTAGTGCATTTAATAGCCATACTTCACCTTTTCTAACGATAACGTGACTGTCAGATATTTGTACTCGGCCTTGGCGTATACTTTTAATTTCCCATCCCTTGAGGACAATACCTGCTTCGTATTTATCTTCTAATATGTAGTCATGGCGAGCTTTACGATTTAGTGCAATCGTAGAGTCACTATGATTGGATTTCTTTTTTTTCATTGCTAAATGTTTTCCTATAAGCAGATAATTTGCTACAATGGCACCGATTTTAGCATGATTTGATTCAAACAATACAGAATAAAAATAGAGAAAAAAGATGAGTAAAGTTGAAAAAAGTGCAACTGTTCCTTATTCAGCAGAAGCAATGTTTAATTTAGTTAATGATATTGAAGCGTATTCTGAGTTTTTGCCTTGGTGTTCAAAAGCGGAAGTTTTAAAGCGTACTGATGATTTAGTTGAGGGTAAGTTATATGTTGCAAAAGGGGGCTTTGAAAAATCGTTTGCAACGAGAAATCGCTTGAAAAAAAATAAAGAAATGACATTGGAACTATTAGAAGGGCCATTTAAAAAACTTTATGGTCTATGGCAATTTAATGAAATTGATGATCACTCATGTACAGTTAATTTTACAATGGAGTTTGAATTTTCTAATCCATTTATGGCAATGACTGTTGGTATGGTGTTTAATAATATCGCCAATACGATGTTAGATGCATTTTGCAAACGTGCTGATGAAGTATACGGTGGTAAAGCTTAATTATGTCTTCTAAGTATGTAGAAGTTTGTTATGCATTACCTAAAATGCAGCATTTAATTAGCGTAACATTTAAAGACGGTATGACCATTAGAGAAGTAATTTTAACTTCTGACATTTTAAATGATATTGCTGAATTAAAGTTGGATGAACTAATCGTTGGTATTTTTTCAAAGAAAAAGCAACTAGATGATCTTGTAAATGCTGGTGATCGAATTGAAATTTACCGTCCTTTAACCATTGATCCAATGGAAGCAAGGCGTATTCGAGCAGAAAAAAAGCGCAAGGAGAAAAAGTTAAATCAATTTGGTGCTTAAGTTAATCATAATGCTTGATGCGCTATTGATGGAAGCGGATTGACAAATCAACTAAACTGATAAAATGAGTATTGTTTGTTAAAGTATCTAGTTGAATATCAATGGAATGAAGAAATGGATAAATCAAATAGTAAAGATGTGCAAAGAAGACTAAAGGCTGCTTCTTGTCTTATACCAGCAGGTGCACATGTTTTTGAATTAGGTTTAAGTGATACAAACCTTAAAGATCAATTACCATTTGGTTGCCAATATAGTTACTTTAATTTAGCAAATAACAATGTATTACCAGATATCAGTCAAAATTATAATTTAGTCACAGGGCTTGGTTGTTGGGAATATTTAGATGATTTACCTCAAGCAATTGCAAAGCTTGCAGCTTATAAAAAAGATCTTTTAATATCCTATCAGTTTGCTGATGGTATGAGTGATGAATCACGAATTAAAGTAGGTTGGCATAATCACTTAAAAAAAATGGATCTATTAAAACTTTTTCAACATAATGGTCTTTATCTTCAAAAAGAATTAAAAATTAGTAATCATGAGTCTTTATTTTTGGCCTCCTCTAAGCCACCTTTAAAGCAATACCCTAAAAAGAAAGTTTTAGTTGTATCTTATAATAACATTGGTAATTTTGGTGATAGACTTGGAGTTCATTGCTTAACTAAAATTTTACCATCAAATGCATTCGTTGAATACGCTACATTTAAACCATTTAGTGCTAATTTAAAAGTAAAATATGATTTAGTTATTATTGGGATTGGCAATAGCATTTTTGAGCCGATTTTAACAGATGAGTTAATTACATTAGTAAAGCATGCAAAAAAATCAATTGGTATATTTGGGACACAATATAGAGAAAAAATTTCACAAAAAAACATTAAAGAACTATTTAAACAGTTAGACTTTTGGTTTGCACGTTATAAAGAAGATGTGCTTATTTATGGAGACTATGCAAATCAAGTTGAGCATTTAGGTGATTGGTTAATTAGTGAGTTTCCTATGATTAATGCATCAGAAGAAGGTGTCTTAAAGGTAGGTGATGAAATCTTAAAAAATTTACCATTAGATCGCACAATTCAACAAATTAATAAATATAAACAGGTTTTTTCAACAAGACTACATCCTTTAATATGTGCGATGACCAGTGCTGATCAAATTGGTTATTTAGAGCAACCTGATGTTGATGGACTTTTAGCTGGTAAATTTCGTTCAATGTTGTTAGATGTGTATGGTTATCATTATCCTCAAAATCAAATGTTTCAAAATGATAAGCTTGCTGTGGCAAATTATAGAGATTTTGTTCTAAGAAAAATGAAATTATTAGAAAATAAAATTGATGAGTATTTAAGATGAAAAGTTAATCATTTTATTCTGATGTCAATGTAGAGGTGTTGATTTATCGCGCCTAGGTATGAATTTTATAGAGAGTTTTTATTATATTATTTTTTAGATAATTCATTGACTCGACGATTTAAGTTATTGAATATACTATGCCAATTCCCTTTCTCTATTTGCCAGATTAACTCTGTAGCATCATACCAGTAGCTTGTTTTCGATTTTTTACAAACACCCCAGCGCCATTCAATTTGATAAGAAGATAATAAAATTAAAGTTTTAAGGCCTAAGGCTGATGCAAGGTGTGCTTGTGCTGTATCCACTGAAATAAGTACATCTAAATTTTTTAATAATGAAGCAGTATCAAGAAAATCATCCATATATTGGCCAATATCAGTAATATTATGCTGATCAAGTAATTGCTTGTCATTATCAGATAAATCTTTTTGAAACGAGTAGAGTTGACAGTTTTCTGGAAGTTTAAAATTTTCAATAAATTCATTTAGATGTAAGGATCTAATTTTATTATTGCCGTAGGATTTGCCTCCTGCCCAAACAATACCAATTTTAAACTGATCATTATCAAAGTATTTCTTTTTATATTTGTTTTGTAGCTCTATATCGCATTTAAGATAAGATGAAGTAAAGGGCATATTATTTTGATTAATGCCAAGAACGCCTGCAGTATCCATCATAGGGATACTATAATCACAGTGTTCTTCTAAAGGTTCAGTAATAAATTGAGCATTTGGAAAAGATAGCTTAAAAAGTTTATGTAATTGAGGGTGACGGTTAAGATAGACTATCACTTTAGCATTTTTGTCTAATAAATATTGTATGAATCTTGAACTCATAAACATATCACCAAAGCCTTGCTCATGTCTTAAATAAACAACTTTATTTTTAAATTCAAGTTGGTTTGAATCGATTTTGTTAGATGCTTTTAGTTGTTTAAGTGCTTTGTCTTTATCTTTGCTTTTTTTGATATGTCGGTATTTATATTTTCGCCAACCTTTCTCAAATTCTAGTTTACTTAATAAGACAAATGCATAATTTGCATGTGCATCGGCATAATCTGGGTTAATTTCAAGCGCTTTTTCATAATATATAATAGCTTCTTCAATATAACCACACTCATGTAATGTACCACCAAGATTACAATATACTTCTTCATTATCTGGATTTTTTTCAATAATAGCTTCAAAGATATCAATAGCTTGTTCATATTGACCAAGTTCATGGTATAAGCTACCTAAGTTTGTATAAGCTTCAATATAATTAGGGTTTATTTCTAAAGCTTTTTCATAAAACTTTTTAGCCTGATCAAAATTGTTCATATCTTTATGAATATTACCTAAATTTGAGTAAGCTTCAACGTAATTAGGGTTATGTTTAAGTGCATTATTATAAGCTGAAATTGCTTCTTCATAATTAGATTGTTCATTAAAGAGGTTGCCTAAATTAAAATGAGTATTTGCATTTGATGGGTTAAGCAATAATGCTTTTTTATAATTTGAAATGGCTTGGTCATATTCACCTAATTTTCTTAAAGTAACGCCAAGATTAGAATAAGCACTAACATGCCCAGGGTTGATGTCAATAGCTTTTTTGTAGCTAGTAATTGCTTCATTATAGTGTTGTTTTTGATGTAGAAGTCCACCTAAGTTACTATAGGCCTCTGCATAATTTGGATTAAGCTCAGTTGCTTTTTTATAGTTAGCAATGGCTTCATCTATTTTATTTTGTTCTCTTTGTACATTGGCAAGTTGAAAGTAAATATCTGCAATTTCAGGATTAGCTTGTATCGCTTTTTTAATAAAAGACTCGGATTTTTGATACTTATTTAGCAATTGATAAATAATGCCAACTAGGTAATTAGCATTATAATTATTAGGCTCTTTTTTTAATATTTTTAAACAGGATTTTTTTGCTTTTTCAATATGGCCTTTTTCATATAGTTTTAAGGCATAAGCTATATCATTCAATTTTAAACCCTACACTTTAATATTATATATACAAGTATAGAACAAATATCTAATTAGCAAGAAAATAAAAATACAATAAAAATATTACTTTTAATATTGATATCTATTATATGTCTGATAAATTGTTGCGTGAACAACAACACAAACTTTATAATTACAACACTTTAGGGGATTGCAAATGTCTATTAATATAAATAAGCTAGGCTTATCTTGTGTATTATCTTTATCATTTGTGCTTTATGGTTGTCATAGTGATATTAATGGATCTTCTGATTCAGATAATAATGATCATGGCCAACCAACAAATAATGTTACTTATACATTAGAAGATAGCCATACTTCAGATGTAGCCGTTGTTGCATCAGATTATATAATAGATGTAGATTTGGCTGAAACAGCAACTAGTCTGCAAGTTGGCACGACTCCAACACCAAATGCTCAAGCTGATAATATACAGCTTAATTTTGTAACGCCGTCACAGGCTGATCATTTTATCGTTAATTATTCATCTGCATGTAATGCATTAACAACAGATCAATTATGTCAGATTACGGTAACACCAAAAGATAATGATTATGTTGGTCAGTCAGTGTCATATTATATTAGTGGCTCAGTTAATGGCCAAGATACACAGCTTTCAAATGAATCATTTAAAGTAGAGTCATTAACGAATAAATACCCAACTGTTATTGGCAGTGGTGCAACAAATTCAAAAACACAAAAAATTATTGTTGAAAATAGTACAGGTACTGATGTAGATGTGAGCAAAGATATTTTTACTTCAAATGACCCAGAAATATCGTTTGATTCGCATTGTAACGGTACATTAGAGAATGGACAAACTTGTTCAGTTGGTGTTTTAGCTAATAATGAACATACGTTTACTAAGTCAGTTAATTATCAAATGATTAATACAAGCAACTATATTCAAGCAATGGCTGCTCAAATTTCAGTGATTAGACCGATTGTTAAGGTATGGCCTAGAAATATTACATTAAATTCAGGTGAATCTAAAAAAGTTTATATTATTAATGCATCACCAGTTGCAGCGCATAATATAGAAATGACACCATCTGATTCAGAAATTCAGATAAGTAATAATACTTGTACAAAGAATTTAGCACCATTAAGTGCTTGTAGCATTGAATTAAATACAACTGCTACACAGCAAGGAACGTATAATTTATCAGTAACAGGTGATAACTTTAATCAATCAAATCAAATTTCAGTGGATGTTGTAAAACCAAATTACCTAACAGTTAGTTTGTCAAATAAGCATATTACAACAAATAGTAATATTCAAAAGCATATTACAGTTAATGTAACTAATAATGGTAATTACGATATTAATAATTTAAAACTAACAACAATACCTGCTTTAGAAAATCTAACGGTTAATACTGATACAAGTACATGCCAAGATAGTATGACATTAACTCAAGGTGCATCATGTCAGTATGATTTAGACTATAACCCAGGTAATATTACCCAACCAGCTTATACAGATACAATAATTAATGTTAGTGGAGATGGTGCATTAACACAGCATAAGCCATTGACGATTGATAATTATCCTGAATATTATACAACACCTCAAAATAGTCAACGTTTCCATCAAGGTTTACCAGATAATTATGTAAATACTTCATTTGTTTTATCAAATGGTGTGATTTATGCAGGTACTTATACTGGTGGTTTAGCCATCTCAAAAGATAATGGTAAAACTTGGGTTGACTTAACAACGGCAAATGGTCTTAATTTAAATCAAATTAATTCATTGTTTGTTACTCAAGGTGGTAAAAACATTTATGTTGGTACTTATAATGGCCTTGTAATCTCTCATGATTATGGTCGAACTTGGATGAAAACGACTAATACAGGCATTAGCAGTATCAACTCTGTGGTTTATGTAGTAACTAAAAAAATTGAAGGCGTGCCTGTAGATACAGTATATTTAGCAGGTAGTGGATATGGAATTTCAATTTCGTATGATGGTGGTAATACTTGGGAGCACAAAGCTGGTGGGTCAAATTGGTGCTCAAATATTTATGTGGATGATAATGGTATCATTTATCTAGCAGCAAGAGGTGGGTTATATATATCACAAGATAGTAGTGGTGATACTTTTAATCTAGAAAATGGCCAAGATGGTGATACATTAGCTTCAACAACAATTAGAGGTTTGTTAGTACATAAAGGTATTATTTATGCTGGTACGGTAAATGGATTATCTGTCTCTAGTGATGGTGGTAATCATTATCAGACAATTAACCAAGCAAATAGTGGTATTGCAAATAATGTAATTAGAGATATATTCATTAAAGATAAGTTAATCTATTTAGCAACCGACGGTGGTCTTTCAGTTTCTTCAATTGCTAATCATGTAAATATGAAGAAGTGGCATAACTTTACAATAGCTAATGGACTTGGAAGTAATCAAGTAAAATCTGTATTTGTAGAAAATCATAAAATTTATGCAGCGACAACGGGTGGTTTTTCTTATTCAAAAATGATTGATTCAGCCAAAATACATAAGTTAATGTTTAAAAATATTGTTCAGAACATAAATGGATTGGCAAATAATAATATTAATCAGTTATTTAATGAAAATGGTATACTTTATGCAGCAACAATCAATGGCTTGTCAGTTTCTAGTGATACAGGAAAAAACTGGACTACTTATACAACTGAAGATGGTCTAGCTGATAATTATATTAGGACTATTTATGTAAAAGATGGGACAGTTTATGCTGGCACTCAAAATGGTTTATCTATATTACCTCAAGGTGCAAGTCAGTTTAATCCAAAAATAACGACTGCTAATGGTTTAGGTAGTAATGTAATTGATAGTATTTATGTAACTGACTCTGGTATTATTTATGCTGGGACTGATAAAGGCTTATTCGTTTCAACTGATTCTACAGGTAGTCAGTTTAATCCTGTTGCAGATAATACAGGTGTATTAACAGATAAGCTGATTAATAGTATTTATGTCTCAAGTGATGGAAAAACAATTTATGTTGCTACTAATGATGGGTTTTATTCGTCAATTAATTCTGCAGTAGTATTTAAAAAAGCGAATGATTTAGGTGATTATCAAGTCAATACGATAGAAGTATCAAGTGATGGCCAAACAATTTATGCAGGCACTATTAATGGCTTATATATTGGTCATAAGAAAAATAGAGGCGTATTGTCATTTGATGATCCTATAACGACAAGTAATGGTCTTATTGGTAATAATATTCAAAGTATTTATATTACTAATGATGATACTATGTACCTAGGAATTAATTCTCAGCAAAGAGAGTCTAATAGCGGTGTTTCAATCTCAAGTAATGCTGGTGAAACTTGGACGAATAAATTAACAACCAATGGCTTAGGTAGTAACCGTGTTAATAGTGTACTAGAAATGAATAATACAGTCTATGTTGGAACGATTATGGGCATTGCTAAAACTGAGTTAAGCGCTTAAGCCTTTATTTGATATTTTTTACTCCACAGAAAGAAGCGAAAAATATGCAAAAAAGCTGTGATTATTACTAATAATGAAAATAAATACGCAAGTGGAATAAATAAGCTAGGAATGCTGATCATAATAATAAAAAAGATAAAAGTCTCAGCTCTTTCCATTAGTCCCTGACTATAAAAAAAACTTTTTCCTTGGTTGGCTCTATTGGTAGTAAAAATCCCAATGACCAAAAAAGCACTAATACATAAAATAATAGAAGCAAGCATTAATAGTCCAGGTAATGCTCTTGTTTCTACATGATAGAAACATAAGCTTAAGATAATCATAATCTCTACCATTCGATCCGTCATAATATCTAAAATACAGCCTAAATCACTTTGCGTTTTACTAACTCTAGCCAATGTACCATCTAGGGTATCTAAATACCCAGATATAAGTAGAAAAATGATAGCAACAAAAGGTAGGTTTAAAAAAATAGATATAGCAGAAATAAAACCAGTTAATAATGATAAAAAGGTAATTGTAATCGGGTGAACTTTTCCACTTAACTGATAAGCAACCCAGTCAACAAAAAGTTTTTGATATGATTTTCTAACAGATTGTTCTAACATAGTAGTCTTCGTTTTTTATAACAACTATAAGCCAGGTAATTTCTTACCACCTAAGATGTGGTAATGGATATGAAAGACTTCTTGACCACCACCTTTATCCGTATTAATAATGGTTCTAAAACCATCTGTTAAATTTAACATAGATGCAATTTTAGGTAGTAAAAGCGTAAGTTTACCCATTAATACTTCATCATCTTTTTGTGTCTCTTTTAATGAATGAATATGTTTTTTAGGAATAACAAGTGCATGAGTATCTGCTTTTGGGTATAAGTCATAAAACGCAAGAAAATCTTCGTCTTCATAAATTTTATCGCAAGGTAATTCGCTGTTAACGATTTTACAAAAAATACATTCCGTCATTAAATTTAAATCTCCTGATTATTCTTTTCTTGATCGTGTAAAAAGATACCATAAAATAATTAAAGCGCCAATCATGCCAAACTGGTCACGATAGTGAAGAAATAGTGAGTTTAAGTGCTCAAATCCAGGTAAGCGGATAGAAAGGGCAGCATAAAGTACAAGTGCTAATCCAATTGCAATGGCAAAACCTCTGCGTTTGGCTGTTTTTGTTTGAGTTTCTATAGTTTTCGATTTTTGATCTTTTAGTTTTAAATATTGTAAGTAATTATGTTGTTCTTTAACCGTATCCATAACTAGTTGTGGAAATTCTGGTATATGATCACTTAATTGAGGCAGTTGGTCATAAATACGTTGCCCAAACCCGCGAATGCCGACTCGTTTTTTCATCCAGTTTTCTAAAAAAGGTTTTGCAGTCGCCCATAAATTTAAGTCAGGGTATAATTGTCTGCCTAAACCTTCAATACTTAATAGCGTTTTCTGTAATAATACAAGCTGAGGTTGAACTTGCATGTCAAAGCGTCTAGCAATTTGAAATAATCGCATTAGCGTTTGACCGAACGAAATTTCACTTAAAGGTTTTTCAAAGATAGGTTCACAAACGGTACGAATCGCACTTTCTAGTTCATCTATGCGCGTTGTTTGAGGAACCCAGCCTGATTTTATATGTAATTCGGCAACTTGGCGGTAATCGCGATTAAAAAATGCAAGAAAATTAGCTGCTAAGTAGCCTTGGTCTTCTTTAGATAAAGTGCCAACAATACCAAAGTCTACTGAAATATAACCTGGGTCTTTAGGGTTTTCTATATTGACAAAAATATTACCTGGGTGCATGTCAGCATGGAAAAAACAATCTCGAAAGACTTGGGTATAAAAAATCTCCACGCCTCGTTCAGCTAAGAGTTTAAGATCAACATTCATCGCTTTTAATGTTTCAATATCAGAGATTGCGATACCGTAAATACGTTCCATAGTTAAAACACGATGACTACAATAGTTCCAAAATACTTCAGGTACGTAGTGTGTTTTATCATTTTTAAAATTACGACGTAGTTGGGAAGCATTGGCAGCTTCTCTCATTAAATCTAATTCATCTAATAAATCACGATTAATTTCAGCAACAACTTCAACTGGGCGTAGTCGTCTAGTCGTTGGAATATAATATTCAATCATTTTTGCAACGCTTGCTAAGAGCTGCGTATCTTTTTTTAGAATTTTATCAATATTTGGGCGAAGTACTTTAACAACAACATCACTACCTTCTTTCAAAGTTGCAGCGTGAACTTGTGCAATAGATGCAGAGGCCATAGGCTCAGTTGTAAAGCTTGAAAATAATTCTTTAATATTATTACCAAGCGATTTTTCAATTTTGGCAATTGCAATTTTACCATCAAATGGTGGTACTTCATCTTGTAGTTTTGCTAGTTCATTTGCGATATCTGATGGCACTAAGTCTCTGCGAGTTGACAGGGCTTGGCCAAATTTGATAAATACTGGGCCTAATGTTTCTAATGCCAAGCGTATACGAACACCACGTGGTAATTTTTTTGTTTTAGAAAACCAATAAAACGGGTTGATATACAGTGCAAATTTTAAAGCACGAAACAAAGGAATTGCAACAAGAATTTCAGTTAAATTATAGCGTGACCAGATGTAAGCAATATAAATAAGTCTTAACCACTGTGTGATATGCTTCATTAGTCTTTTTGTCCTTTTATGCGGTTTAATTTATCTTCAATTCGATCAGCATCAATGCTTATTAGCAGTATATCATGATTAAAATCATCTGCCTGTTCTTTGGGAGGAAATAGTAGTAATTCTTCTTTTAAAAATTCACTGAGTTCTATTGATGATTTTTCTTTAAAACTAGTCAATGATGTTTTAAGCCACTTCATAGGTTGACTTAGATAATAGGTGAATGTTTTTCCTAAATAAGGTTCTAACCAATAGGATAACTCAGGTGCTAATGCAAGATAAAATCGATTCCAAGCAAGTACTGTTTTTAATGAGCCTTTAAGTTTAATTTCTTTATTATAAAACAGCATTTGTGGCATATCATTAAAACAAGCTTTAATGAATGAAGCAAAGCTAGCTGATAGTTCAGCACGAGGTTTATCATCATCTTTATAAGATGACAATTGAATAAAGTTTTCAAGCGGTTTAATAATAATTTTCAAATTCCAATCAGTAATATTAAGCAAAATAGACTCATTGTTGAGATTATTAATTAGTGTTTGGCTTTGTGGGTCTAGTTTAATGACATTGTTGATGATTGATTCAACTGCTGGAATAAATGTATTGATCATAGTTTAATGCTTTATTTTATGTCTTTTAAAAATATAAAATTGGTTAATACTTACTAGCATAGTGTAAGGCGACAATACCACCACTTAAATTTTGATAGCCTACATCATCAAATCCTACTGCTTTAATCATATCACATAATGTTTCTTGGTCAGGGTGTTTGCGAATTGATTCAGCTAAATAACGATAGCTTTCTGGGTCATTAACAATAAGTTTTCCTAATTGAGGCAGTACATTAAATGAATATTGGTCATAGATCTTACTTAATAAGGGTAAAACTGGTTTTGAAAATTCTAAAATTAAAATCCTTCCACCAGGTTTTAAAACACGAAACATACTTTTTAGTGCAGCTTTTTTATCACGAACATTTCTTAAGCCAAATGATATGGTTATACAATGAAATAAATTATCGCTAAAAGGTAGTGCCTCAGCATTTGCTTGAACGTATTGTATATTTTTAACACAGCCTTTGTTAATTAGTTTTTCTTTACCAACGTTTAACATAGATTGATTAATATCGCTTAGAATAACTAGCCCTTTATCACCAACTATCTGACTAAATCGATAAGCAAGATCGCCTGTACCACCTGCTAAGTCTAAAATCGTATCACCAGCTTTAGCTTTACTTTTTTTAATCGTAATATATTTCCAATAACGATGAACACCTAAAGACATTAAATCATTCATTAGATCATACTTAGATGCAACAGAGTGAAATACTTCATTGACCTTTGTTTGCTTTTCTTCCCAGTTAACATCTTGAAAGCCAAAGTCAGTCGTTTTATTTGTATTTGTTTCTTCAGGTTTATTAGAAGATGAATGTTTTTCAGTCATGTAAATTGCTTCTTTGTTAAATAAATTGCATCACCTATATTGTTAGGATACTGTAACCTAACTTACATTTAATAACAATCTTGTTTTGCTTAGATTGGTTGCATTATGGTGTAAAAATCGATAAATTTTAAAATGGAACATCACGTTGATTTAAAGATAAAATAATAATGATATTTTGTGGGTAAATACATGAAAAGAAAAATAAAAATAATAGTTGGCGCTATTTCAAGTGTGATACTAGCTGGGTTACTATCTGCTTGTAGTGGCATGCATCAAGTGGTTCGTTCAGATGGAAAGCCATTAAAAGCACAGCCTTCGACAGAGATAGCTCAAGCACTATCTCAGCGCGTACTAATTGTTGTAGCAAAAGATGGCTTTGATGATGATCAAACCTATAAAGGCAGTGGTAAAGTGACAACTCAACTAATTCAGAGTGTATTTAAACCTTATTTTAAAGTTGTGCAAGTTGGGCAACTATCAGGTAGTTTAGAAGATCAATTAAAAAAAGCACAAAGTGAAGGTTATCAATTTATTATTGTTCCTAAAATTTTAAAATGGAGTGATCATTATACTTTTTGGACAGGCGTCCCAGATGAGGTAAATTTAAGTTTAAAAATTTATAATACTAAAAAACAACAACAAGTTGATGGCTTTACTATCAAAAGTGAAAGCTCTCTAACACCTAAGCCAAATCAAAAGCCTCAAGAATTGCTATATCAACCATTACAACAAATAGCTAAGGCAATGTTTAATCATGAACCATCAAAAAGCTAGTTTAGTGTATATTGACAAAATTAAACAACTACATGATCAATTAGGTATTGATAAAGCTTATGTTGATAAACATTTAAATTTGCTATATGAAGAAGTAGCAAAAGAAGATTTGGTTTTATGTGGTAAAGACTGTTTTAATCGAGATTTCTATTTAATAAAAAAAGCATTTAATGCTTGGAATAAGCTTTTTGAACAGGCACTGACTGATGATATTAAACTTGAAGTTGTATCTGCTTTTAGAAGTGTAGTTTATCAAGCATCATTGATAGAAAAAAAATTACTTGCAGGCAAATCGATTCATGATATCATCACCGTCAATGCGCCACCAGGCTATAGTGAACATCATACAGGTAGAGCGCTAGATATAACCACACCAGAAGAAAAAGGTGTCTTAACGGAGGGTTTTGAAAATACAGCTGCTTTTAAATGGTTGTCTAAGCAT
The DNA here is from genome assembly GCA_021713415.1 of Thiotrichales bacterium 19X7-9. Lineage (GTDB taxonomy): Bacteria > Pseudomonadota > Gammaproteobacteria > Francisellales > Francisellaceae > M0027. The sequence continues at coordinate 44,270 of JAKJJQ010000009.1, read as the reverse complement.
GGCGCATATTTTGGATTTAGTTTGTCTTATCCAAGGGATAATGCTTATGGATATATTTATGAACCGTGGCATTGGTGTTATCAAATTGGTGATTGATTCAATATATTTTGAAGAAATTAAACTCTCATACTAATATTAAACAAACTATTATTTTTAAATAGTTAATAAATACAAGGCAAGTAAGTTTATGAGAGACTATGCATATCGCTCGATATCAGTTTTAGGTGTTTTTATTTGGTGTATTGGGACATTGTTTTATGCTTATGAAATGATTGTTAAATCATCAATTAATTCTCTTTCATTAGTGCTTCAGGGGCAATATGCTTTAACCGCGACTCAGTTATCACTAATTGCTTCAATGTTTTATTGGGTTTATGTGATTATGCAGATTCCCGCAGGTATTACAATTGACCGCATTGGTGTTCGTCGTTCATTGATTGTTGCATCTTTATGTTGTGGTTTAGGTACGATTGTTTTTGCATTAAGTAATGGCTTTTGGATGATGATTGCAACAAGAGCTATTATGGGTGTTGGGGGTGCATTTGCCTTTGTTTGTGGCTTAAAGCTTGCTTCTCAATGGCTGCCACCAAGGTTCTTCCCATTATTTGCAGGTTTAACCCAATTTATGGGTTATATGGGCGGTGCATTCACTGGTGCACCATTATCGAGTATTGTTCAACATCATAATTGGGTTTCAGTGTTTATTACAATTGGTGTTGTTGGTGTTGTTATTTCAGTTTTAACATTTATTTTTATTCGTGGTAAAGCTCCATTTGCCCATGATGAAAGAGATCAGCCGAGTTTGCTTGAAGTTATTGCACAACTATTAAGTCTAATAAGAAGACCGCAAATATTAGCTAATGCTATATTTTGTTTGTGTGTTGGTGGTGTTTCATTCGCTTTAACCGATCTTTGGGGGAAAATTTATTTAATTATTAATTATGGTGTTTCAGAAGGTAATGCAGCATTTGCTGCAAATACTATGGTATTTTTTGGGATTGCTTTAACTTCTCCTTTGTGGGGTGCATTGGCTTCTGTTGCGCAATCAAGTAAAAGGCTATTAGTTATCGGTGGTATTTTAGGAACAGTTACAACAACCTCAATGCTATATTTAAGTGTGCCAAATGCTGCATTACAACTTGTATTATTGTATTTGTTCGGATTTTTAATTGGTGCAGCACAAGCATCACATCTGCTTAATTTTGATTTGGTCAAAAAGCTTGTCTCTGGGAAGTATGTAGCAACAGCAATTGCATTATTAAATATGTTTGTGATTGCAGGTGCTGCTATAACGCAAGTTGCAACAGGTATGACTGTAGAGAAAATACAGCATAGCCAATCCTATCAAGCACATGCAATGAGTCAAACATGGGATGTTGTATATAATGCTGTTAAAGAAGAAGATCAACTAGATAATCAAATGGAGATTATCAATGTAGATAAGCCTAAAAAGCAAATAACTTTATCTTACCAAGGCACAAAGTATTTAATTTCTTTAAGTATAACAAAAGCTGCTGGTCAAGTAAGAATTTTTGCTAGAGACTTATCAAGTGACCCAGATAATACTCGTGTTATTGAGAAATCTAAGCTGTTAACAGTATTATTACCTTATTTGAAAGACCACGTACTTGATACACTAGATTTTGATAACTTGAAACAAAATAATAATGAAAAAAGGATTCATCATAAAGCTCAATATAACAACAGCAAAAAGTGGATTGAACCTGAAACAGTAATCTATCAAGGTAAATCATACTATAGGGCTTTTTTATTTGATTCGCCTTCAGCCAAGCGCTACGCATACAGACTAGCAATGTTAATCTTACCTGCTTTATTTTTAATTGCTTTAATCATGGCTTTAATTACACGAGATAGAAAGCCTGAAGATGTAAGGTTTTAATTTGACCTTTTACTTAATAATGTATAATAAAATCCATCAGATATTTCAGGAAAAGCTTGATAACCGTAGGTAGTATTTTTACCAGGCAATTTAACAGATATTTTTTCAATAATAGCATCGTTATGCGTATCTAAAAACTGATGAATTTGATCATCATTTTCTCGTTTGAGTAATGAACAGGTCATATAGAGTAGTTGACCACCTGGCTTTAATAGTGGCCATAAGTTATTTAATAGTTTTGCTTGTAATGCACAAGTCATATTAATATCAGCTTCAGTGCGCACAAGCTTGATATCTGGATGACGGCGAATAACGCCTGTGGCAGAGCAGGGGGCATCTAATAAAATAGTGTCAAATAGTTGATTATTCCACCAAACATTTGTTTGTGTGGCGTCAGCACATATGATTTTAATGGCCTTTGGATTTAATTGTAATCGTGATAGATTTTCTTCTAAGCGAGTTAAACGTTTAGCATCATTATCAAGTGCAACTAAATTAATATCTTTAAAAGATTCTAATAAATGTAGTGATTTACCACCAGGGGCTGCACAGGCATCAAGAATATTGCTGTTTGGCTTAATTTCAATTAAATGCTTAGCATATTGAGCTGATAAATCTTGAATACTAAAATAACCATCATTATAAAAAGGCAGTGATTGAATTTTAGTGCTACGATCTATACAAATACAGTTTGAGATTATATCAACAGCTGAATATTCAATATTTTCTTTTTCAAGGATATTAATATAATCATTTGTTGAAATTTTGCTTTGATTGATGCGTAGGTAAAGTTGTGCATCATTTAATAATAGCTGAGCGATATGTGAAGCTTGATCTTCATAGTCAGTTGTTAATGCTTGATATAACCATTTAGGTAGGCTGAAGTTTTCAGTAGAGTTTATAGTTGTTTGTATTTTAGATAACTGTCGCTGATGTTTTCTTAAAACAGCATTAATTAAGTTTTTTGCCCAGCTAAGCTTGAGTAAATCAGCTGCATTAACGGTTTCAGATATAACTGCATAGTCAGGCTGGCTAGTATGTTCAAGTTGTACTAAACCAATAATAATCAAAATTTTAACCAAGTTTTTAGTTTTATTTGGATTAATATAATTTTGTAAAATAAGCAGGTAATGATGGTAGTATTTGGCAGTATCAAAACATAATCGCCAAACAAAATTACGGTCATTGTCATTTAGTTGGTAAGGTTTAATTAAAACTTCAAATTGTGCAAGCGTTGCTTTATTTTCAAATAATTTATGAATGATTTTAGCTGTAATTTTGCGAGTATTAATTTTAGCTTTAGTTGGCATAGTAGATTTGTTAGCTGATTTTGCTGTTTAATTCACGCATGACTGTAGCAACAAGTTTAGGGTTGCCAGTAATTAGATTGCCACTTTGAAGGTAATTTTCGCCACCATTTAACTCAGATACCATTGCGCCTGATTCTCTTGCAATAAGACTGCCTGCAGCAATATCCCATTCCTTGGCATTTAATGACCAGCAAACATCTAAAAAACCAGCTGCTACATAAGCTAAATCCAGTGCCAATGAACCACTATATCTAAAGCCTGCTACTTTACTGTCTAAATCTTTTAATGTTAGATGCATATCAGTATTATAAGGTTTATTGGGTGAGGCACCAATTAATGTGCCAGTTAAGCCTTTTCTATTGGATGTGCGAATTCTTCGATCATTTAATTTAGCACCACTACCTCTAATTGCAGTAAACAATTGATCACTATTTGGATTATAAATAACACCAAGTTCAACTCTACCTTTATATTTTAATGCAATAGAAACACAATAATGTGGTAAGCCATGTAGGTAATTAGTTGTCCCATCAATTGGGTCAATTACCCAAGTAAATTCAGCGTCAGGGTTGCCAGTTAAGCCTGACTCTTCTGATAAGATTGCATGATCAGGATACGCTTTTTGTAGGTGGTAGAATATTTCTTTTTCAGATAATAAATCAACTTCAGAGACAAAGTCATTAGCTGATTTTTCTTTGTATGAAATATCTGATAGTTTCTCAGATTTGCGTATCATGACTTCACCAGCTTTTCTAGCCGCTCTTACCGCAATGGTTAACATGGGGTCTATTAATTGACTCATAATTTCTAAAAACCTAGTTTGTTTTTTTATTCTTATCGTAACAGAATGAATGTGGTAGCATGATACACTAATTTAATTAAATACAATACCCAAAAACGTAAAAAAGATGTTAGAGAAAATACGAATTATTTTAGTTGAGCCATCACATATGGGTAATATAGGTTCAACTGCAAGAGCTATGATGAATATGGGGTTAACGTCATTATACTTAGTTAGCCCAAGACAATTGCCAGATGTTGAAAGTCACCAATTAGCTTCGGGCGCAAGTGGCATATTAACTCAAGCAACGATAACTGAGTCATTAGCTGATGCATTAGATGGTGTTGGTTTAGTCATAGGAACCAGTGCCAGAGCGCGGAAATTATCTTTGCCAGTCATTGATGTAAGAGAAGCTGCTAAAGAAAGTTGCTCTTTTTTAAATTCAGATGAGTCAAATGATGAAGTGGCGATTCTTTTTGGTCGAGAGCGTACTGGATTATATAATGATGAATTACTCATGTGTCATAAACAATTATATATTCCTACAAGCGATACTTATAATTCATTAAATTTGGCTCAAGCTGTGCAAATTATTGCTTATGAAATGCGAGTAGCAATGCTTGATATGCTAAATCAAAAAGACTTTCCAAAGGCGCTTTATGTTAAAAAAGCAACACAACGTCAGTATGAAGGCTTTTATCAGCATATGTATCAGGTATTAACCGACACAGATTTTCTTGACCCAAAGAACCCAGGCTTAGTAATGGAGCGAATTAAACGAATATTTCAAAGAGCACAGTTGGAAGAATCTGAAATTCACTTATTAAGGGGTATTTTAAAACAAATTTTAATTCAAGCGAGGCGCTAAAAAAGTATTGACCTTGCATAAGCTTATGATTATTGTTTTGATTTATGCTTATAATTAGCCAATTTCAGATTGCTATGCTGTTAAATTGAACTATACTCATGCATAGTAGTTTGAGCTTTACATAAAAGGAAAAGGAGATTATTTAACATGAAGCAGAGAGCTCGTAAAGTTATCAATCATATAGTATTTGGTGGTATTTTATATTTTCTATTTACGGCAGTTGCTTTAGCAAATGATGTTGGTGGAGAAGATATGCCTTGGCTGAAACCATTACAACAGATTACAAATGCAATATCTGGCCCTGTTGCTAAGTTAGTAGGCGTTATTGCAATTGTGTTAGCAGGCCTTGGTATTGCTTTTGGAGAAAGTGGTAGCGGTGTAAGACGTTTATTTCAAGTCGTTATGGGACTTGCAATTGCCTTTACTGCAGCTAGTATTGTTGCTTCATGGAGTGGTGGTGCTTCAGGAGTTGTGTTTTAATGGCTACACCTGGGTTTGCAGTAAAAATTCATAATGCACTAACAGCGCCTATGTTAACTGCAGGTGTGCCTCGTCAGTTTTTTATTCTAAATATGACGGTTTTAGCAGCATTTACATTGGGCTTGCAATCATTATATGCAATACCTGTTTGTGTGATCGCGCATTTTGCAGCAGTAATGATGGCAAAAAAGGATCCAGATTTTTTTCAAGTAATGGTGCGTCACGTAAGGCAAAAAAGTTATTATGGCATTTAAGGTATGTTAAATTTATTTGAATTTAGGAAGAAGTCAGATCGTTTAACAGATTTATTACCTTGGGCAGCTTTAGTTGCTCCTGGTGTTGTATTGAACAAAGATGGCTCATTTCAGCAAAGTTTAATGTTTCGTGGCCCAGATTTGGAATCTTCTACTGAACCACAATTGGTATCAGCAACAGCAAGATTAAATAATGCATTAAAGCGTTTGGGCTCAGGCTGGGGTTTATATATTGAAGCAAGGCGTAGACATGCAATAGGTTATCCGAAAAGTGGACATTTTACTGACCCGATTAGTTGGTTAATTGATGTAGAGCGCCGCGATTTATTTGAACGCGAAGGTGAAAACTATGAAAGTGATTACTATATTACCTTTCAATATTTACCGCCACAGGAAACCATTTCTAAAGTATCAAATGTATTTGTTAGAAAGAATAAAGCTGAGGATAGAAGTTCATTAAGTGCTTATAAAAAATTATTGGCTTATTTTACTAAAACAGTGAATCAGCTTTATGATATTTCACAAGATTTTATGTATGATGTACGCTTTTTAACTGATCAAGAAACCTTATCATATTTGCATAATTGTATTTCTGATAAAGAACAAAAAGTGAATGTCCCTGATACACCAATGTATTTAGATGGCGTATTAGCTGATACGCCATTGGTGGCAGGTTTAGAACCAAAATTAGGAAAATATCATATACGAACAGTATCTGTATTAGGGTTTCCAACAACTTCCGTACCAGCAATGCTTGATGCATTAAACTATTTGCCAATGAGTTATCGTTGGGTTACTCGCTTTTTACCGTTAGATAAAGTAGATGCTGAAAAAATACTAACCAAATATCGACGTCAATGGTTTGCTAAGCGTAAAGGTGTATTAACTTTATTGAAAGAAACACTTTCAAAAAGTGAAAGTGCAATGGTTGATAGTGCTGCTATGCAAAAATCAATCGATGCTGATGAAGCTGCGCAAGAGCTAGCAGATGATTTTGTCAGTTTTGGCTATTATACCGCAACTGTAACGGTCTGGGATGAAGATAAAGATACAGTTTATGAAAAACAGCGTGAGATAGAGCGCGTTATTAATGGTCTTGGGTTTGTAACAGTTTCAGAAACGGTTAATGCAGTTGAGGCATGGCTATCCTCATTACCTGGCCAACCAAATGCAAATGTTAGAATGCCATTAATGCATAGTTTGAATTTATCACATTTATTGCCTTTTTCGGCTGTTTGGGCGGGTCCTACAGAAAATGAGCACTTGAAAGCACCACCACTTTTGTATGCTCGAACTGCAGGTCATACACCATTTAGACTTTCTAATTATATTGGCGATGTTGGTCATCAAATGATACTTGGACCTACTGGTGCAGGTAAATCTGTATTGTTAAATGTCATGGGCGCTCAGTTTTTACGTTATAAAGATGCGCAAGTTTTTGTTTTTGATAAAGGTGGTAGTTTTTATGCACTAACTTCAGGTGTCGGTGGTCAATATTATGAAGTTGGTGATGTTGGAAAAGGTGGTTTGGTATTTCAACCTTTAGCCTATATTGATGATATGAAGGAGCGAATTTGGGCTGCTGAGTGGGTCATTGGTTTATTAATTAATGAAAATACCACCATTACGCCAGAAGTTAGAGAAACAGTTTGGAATGCATTAAATGCATTAGCTGAAGTACCTAAAGAGCAAAGAACATTAACGGGTTTAAAGTCATTTACACAAGACTCTCATTTAAGGCTTGCCTTAGAAACCTATACATTAGGTGGTCCATATGGTGAAGTACTAGATTGTGATGAAGAGCATTTTGAAAAAGGCAATTGGCAGTGTTTTGAGATGGAGCGTTTAATGGCTACACCAAATATTATTGCCCCTGTTTTAGCGTATATTTTCCATGTGTTAGAAAAGCGTTTTAAAGGTCAGCCAACGTTGATGATACTAGATGAAGCGTGGTTATTTTTAGATCATCCAATTTTTGCTGATAAAATAAGAGAGTGGTTAAAAACACTAAGAAAACAAAATGTAGCAGTGGTGTTTGCAACACAGTCAGTAGATGATGCACTAAATTCACCGCTTGTCTCAGCTTTGAATGAATCATGCCCATCAAGAATTTTCTTACCTAATGATCGGGCAATGGAGCCAAGTGTAGCAGAAGGCTATGAAAGTTTAGGGTTAAATACAAGGCAAATTCAAATATTAGCTCATGCTATTCCAAAGCGTCAGTATTATTTCCAATCGTATAAAGGAAACTGTTTATTTGATTTAGGTTTAGGACCAATTGCCTTAGCATTTTGTGCAGCATCTCGTCCTGAAGATAAAAAAATTGTCACTCAGATTCGTGAAAAGTCTCAAGGAAATCATCAAGAGTATTTACGCTCTTATTTACATACAAAAGGCCTAGATTGGGCTTATAATATTATGCTAGAGCATTATTTGGGAGAAAACCCTCATGCAGCCGACTAACTTCCCATTTGGTAAAGAGCTGCGTCCATATCGTTATGGAGAAATTGAAACGCCCTTTTTAATAAAAACACAAATGTACGATGTGCCAATTGGTCAATGGCGATATAAAGCTTATTTTTGGCGTAAGGTTTTTTTTATTAATCTTGGTATTTCGATTTTATTGACCTTATTTTTTATAATGATAGCTAGTATTAGGCCATTTAATATTGTGGTTGTTTCAGTAACACCAGAAGGTTATGTGCGTAATGTTTCAAGCTTAAATCTTGATCATAAGGCTGATGTAGCACTATACCAGGATTTTATTTTTTCTGGCTTGGCTACTATGCTGAACCAAACTCAACATCGACAGTTAAGCTCAGTCGGCAAATCTCAGCTTGAGTTATTTTTTTCTAATGAAGCAAAAAAAGTATTCGAGTCTTTTTTAGTTGATAATAAGGTAATGATGTTTAAATTAAATGTTTGTCAATTTTCAGTTAATGATAAGATTGGTTGTTTACTTGTATTAAATAACGATCAAAGTCAACAATATCAAATTAATTTAACTTGGCAGCAAATTGTTCCTCAAGAAGAACAGATCAAGCTAAATCCACTAGGCTTATATATTAAGAGCATAGCCATTAAGCCGATTGAACAATTAAACTTAAAGGGTGATAAACCAAATGGACTTAAAGAAAAATCAGAGTGAAGCTGATGATTTAAAGCCTGATCAACAGTATGCCACTGCTTATCTTGAGTGGGAAGAACGAATTGGTTCAGCTCGTATACAAGCAAAAAATTGGCGCTTGGCATGCTTGATTTCTATTGTGGTAATTTTGTTATTATTGATTAGTATTATTATGGTGATTTCATCTCAAGAGCGTTATGTTTATGTTGCAGAAGTAAAACCAGGTGAATATGTTGCTAATGTAAAAAGAGTAGCACAAACAGTAACCCCTACAACAGCACAACAAAAAGCATTAATTGGTAACTTTATTCATAAAATAATGGCCGTGCCATTAGATCCAGTTATTTTAAGAAAAAACTGGATTGATGCTTATCAGATGGTTGATGGTCAGGCTATAGGACAATTAAATAAGTTAAAGCAAAAAGAAAGACCATTTAGAAAAATTGGTAAGCTGGTTCAGGCAGTAACAATAGAATCAGTTACACAAGTTAGTGATTTTAGTTATGATGTTACTTGGGCAACAAAAACAATTGATCGTAGTGGTAAAACATTAGCAATTACACTTTATTCAGGCGTGTTTACTTTATTTAAAAGTAGTAGCCCTGAATCTCTGTCTCAATTATTTATTAATCCAACAGATATGCGTATTGGGTATTTCTCATTTAATGAAAAAGGATCAAGTCAATGAAAAAAGTCATTTATATATTACCAATGATTGCAGCACTAAGTGGTTGCGCCTCATTTGGAGGTTCAGATCAAGGTGATGGTTATGTCAAAGCTAAGAATGTTGGCTTAGTGCAAACTAAAGTAGTGAGAGAGTATGTACCAGTACCGGTTCCAGGGCAATTGATGCCTGTGCCATCTTCAGTTGCACCAGCTGATGCTAAATTAGCTAAAGGTGACGCTAAAGGGAAGCCAAATGTATTTTTAAATAAGGAAAAAGCAGTAGAGTATGCAAATAAACATGCACAAATCTACCCAAATCAGAGTGACTTTTTTAATGCGATGATGACTTATAATTATATGCCAGGGGCCGTTTATACAATCTATACATCACCTTTAAAGATTACTGATATTGTGATGCAGCCAGGTGAAAAACTTATCTCTCAAGCTGCTGGAGATACATTGCGTTGGCAAATTGCACAAACTTATAGTGGTGAAGGTAAAAGTGTTCAACAACATATTTTAGTTAAGCCATCAAAAGCAGACCTTGATAATACACTTTTAATTACAACAAATAAGCGTACTTATCATCTGATTTTAAAATCAACTGATGGTGATGCGTATATGGTTTCGGTTAAATGGGAGTATCCGAAAGATATGGTATATACCTATAGTGGTGATGGGTCAAATGCTTTAGCACCTAGCCCTGGGTATAATATGGATTTATCTGATTTGAATTTTAACTATAAAGTTAGCATGTATGAAGGTAAAAATATTCCTACATGGTACCCTAAACGTGTATTTAATAATGGTTCACATACGTTTATAGAATTTTCTAAACAGTTTAATGCGCAAGCTGGTATGCCTGTTTTAGTTGTACAGGGAGATGACGGCTCTGATCAAACGATGGTGAATTGGCGCTTGCGTGGTAATTATATGGTAATTGATTCTGTGGTTAGGCATGCATTTTTACAAACAGGTGTCGATACCACTGAAAAAACAATGGTTGAGATAGTACAAGCTAATAGCTAAAAATTAATTTGAGAATATTTCTTATGAAGAAAGAAAATAAAGAATTTAACTTGAAAGCAAAGCCACCTAAAGCTATTGAATTGAACAAAAAATTGATCATGATCACTGGTGGAATTGTCGGTTTGTTGGTGTTATTAATGGTGGTCTTTTCTACAGGTCCAAACCAATCAGGTAATCAGCAAAGCTCAGATAAGTTAGCTCATATGTCGCCACAAGGTGCAGATGTTAATCAGATTAGTAATGTAGGCTATGCAGATAGTAGTGAAATCAATAAATTACTAGGCGTTGGTGAAAAAACAAAAATTATTGAGAAAATACCAGATAATTTAGAACAAAAATATAATACACTACAAAGACAATTAATGCAGACGCAGCAACAACTTGCAAAAATTCAAGCACAGCAAGGTAAACAACCACCCAAGCAGCAGCCATTATCACCGATGGATCGTGAAGCAGGCTCATCTTCTATATTCTTCCCAGGTGGTGCGCCAAGGCCGATTTCGCAGCAACAGAAAAAAGATCAAGATGGTAAAAAATCTCAAGTGTCTGATAAGGATAATTCACCTCAAGCACAAAATTTGCGTTTTATGGAAGGTAAAGTTGATAAAGATGTTACCAATCAAAATACCATTCAAAAACCGATTTCTAAATATACAATTTTTGCTGGTAGCGTTATTCCAGCTATTTTACAAACAAAGCTTGTTTCTAACCTGCCGGGTACGGTTGTTGCACGTGTAAATCAAAATGTTTATGATACAGCAACTGGCCAGTATTTATTAATTCCTAAAGGTAGTACCTTAATTGGGCTTTATAATTCAAGTGTTACCTATGGTCAATATCAGCTCCAAGCAAAATTTATCCGTCTTATTCGCCCTGATGGTTCATCGATTGTATTGCCGAATCAAGTTGGTGTTGATGATATGGGTGTCTCTGGCTTAGAAGATGAAGTTGATAATCACTGGATGCAATTAATTGGTGCAGCTGCATTAGCGACTGTCTTTAATATTCCGGCAGTAATTGCACAAAATCAGCAGAATAATAATACGCAGAGCTGTAGTTATGATAGTAGTGGTAATTATACATGTAATTCTAATTTAGGTTCGACTGCTGTAAACTCAGCATTCCAAAGTATTGGTCAAACCGCAACTGAGATTGGTGGTAAATTGGTTGATCGTAGTATGAATATTCAGCCAACCATTATCATTAACGCAGGTAAAACTTTTGCAGTTATGGTGACAAAAGATCTTGTTTTACCGCCTTATCATATCTCACCCATAGGTCAATAAAGGTGAAAGTATGAGGTATTTAGCATATTGTTTAATGTTTTTTAGTTTATTTATTAGCTTTCCTATTTCGATATATGCTTTATACACACCATCAAGTGATAATAATTATGACTCAAATAATAATACAGATCAAAATAACTCATCAACGACCAATAACCAAAATAGTGCTCTTCAAACACAAATGGATAAAAAGACAAAAGAGGCATTAAAAACATTTAAAAACTTTAAATTTGAAGATCAAGCAAAACAAGATTTTTTTGATACAGTAGGTAAAGATCCATCAAGTTCTGAGTTTGAATCAGGTAGCTTTGATAGTGGTACTTATTCTGACCAAAGTAGTTTTAAGATAAAAGATTCATCCGACTCTGATGTATTAGGGAGATAAATTTATCATGGCAGATGCAATGCAGTTACTAGGCCCTAAACTATTTAATACGATTGAAGTAACTTTTATAACTAAAGTAAATGCAGCGATTGATATTGTTAAAGGCTATTCTATTACCATCTTATTAACCATTGCTGTATTAGAATTAGTACTTTTTGCATTAGCATGGGTAATTAAGCAAGATGAATCTTTAGGCATGCTGGCGGTTAAAGTATTAAAAATTGGCATGATTTTTTTATTTATTACTATGTTTCCTTATATATTACAGCAGTTAATTGACGGCTTTACATTGATCGCATTTAAAGTATCTGGAGATGAAGCTAAGGGTTATATTTTTAGTGCTGGTAATGTGTGGAAAATTGGCTTTAAAGGTGGCATTTCAATGTTAAAGCTAGCCGTTGAATACGGTACTTATAATGTTGGTATGTCATTTATTTATTTATTTTTAGGTTTTGGAATGCTGATTATATTTGCATTGATTGGTGCGCAAATTATTTTGTTAGTCAGCGTTTTTTATGCGATGGCATTAGTTGCTTTATTAATGATGCCGCTTGGTGCATTTAAACCATTTGAAGATTTATTACATAGCGTTATACAGGGTGTATTTAAAGCAAGTGTTCGAGTATTTGGCCTTATTTTAGTTTTAGGTGTTGGTTATGTTGTTTGGACAAGTAGTCAGTTAAAATTACCAGCTATCTCAGCAACAACAGGGCTTGAGAAGCCTTTGGCATTATTTTTTAGTTCTTTAGTTATCCTAATTTTAGCTTATAAATTACCAGGACTATTGGCAGAAGGTGTAGGTAAGATTAGAAGTAACTTATTTGAAAGCATTCAAGGGCAACCGACAGTGAGTGTTAGCACGCCAGTAGTTTCAGGATATCAAGGTGGAGGTGTTGTTACTTCAACCGTTGTTGGTGGAGTAGTACAAGGTGCTCAAGGCGGTGCTTTTGCAGCATCTGGCCAGGGCTTAGCAGCTGCAAGTACCATTACATCAACGCAAACGCCATCAGGTGCAACAAGCTCAGCTAGTAATGTTAATGTTAGTTCTTCTGGCGCAGGCTCAGCAACGGCTAAGGGTGCTAAAATTGGTGATGCAGCCTCGATTAGTAGCAGTATATCAGATGATACATTACGAAAACTAAAAGCAACCGTTAAGCAGGCAATGAATGAAAAACCATCCGGTTAAAAAAGCTAAAATTAAACCAATTTGGTTCATAGTATTAATAGTTAGCTTTTTATTAAGCTGTTGGTTGATGGTAAGTATTTTAAAATTATTTAATATCCAGCTAAGGTATCAAGGAACACAGAGTATGCCTGTAGGTATTTATCTTCAATATCCAGCTAAAGAATATCATATTGGTGATGATATTATTTTTTATCCCAATACTTCTGTGGAAAACTTAATTCTAAAAAGAGGTTGGTTGTCTGAAAAAGAGCCATTATTAAAAGAAGTTGTAGCATCAAAAGGTGATTTTATTTGTGCTAAAGGCGGCTATTTATGGATTAATCAGCAGAAAATTGCACCAATTCTTAAAAAAGATAGAAAAGGTAGGGCGCTTCCTGCAATTACATTGTGTCGCTATTTAAATGCGAATGAATTTTGGGTTATGGGTATTAGTAGTCCATACTCATTTGATAGTCGTTATTTTGGTGTAGTGAAAAAGCAAAATATCTTAGGCAAGGTGGTTAAATTATGAAGTCAGAAGAAATTATATCAGATCGTAAATTTACAATGCTTAAAACGGCTTTTGGCGATGAGATCTTAGGTTATTTAAATGATGATAAAACAGTTGAGGTGATGTTAAATCCAGATGGACGTCTTCACTATGAGCGTCATGGTGAGGGCAAAGTAGCAACGGATTTATATTTATCAGCGCAGCAAAGTGCGAATATTGTTAAATTAGTTGCCTCCTATAAAAATGGTGTGGCGGATGAGAAAAACCCTGAAGTTGCAACTGATCTACCATTTGGTGGTGCAAGATTCCAAGGTTGGCTGCCACCTGTGGTAGAGCAAGCTTGTTTTTCAATTAGAAGACGTGCCAGTGCTATTTTTACATTAGAAGACTATGTTAAACAAGGTGCGCTGACATTACAACAAAGTGAATTTTTAAAAAAAGCTGTACTAGAACGTAAAAATATTATTATTGTTGGTGGTACAGGCTCAGGTAAAACAACATTTGCAAATGCCTTATTAGATATTTTAACCGGTTCAAATGATCGAATTTTAGTATTAGAAGATTTACCAGAATTACAAGCTAGAGTGGCTGATTTAGTTACCATGACGACTTCACAATCTGTATCAATGCATGACTTAGTTCGAGGTGCTTTAAGAATGCGACCTGATCGAATTATTATTGGTGAAGTAAGAGATGGTTCAGCGCTCGATTTATTAAAAGCTTGGAATACAGGACATCCTGGAGGCTTATGTACACTGCATGCCAATAGTGTAGAAAGTACCCCTTATCGTTTAGAAGATTTAATTCAAGAAGCAGTTGTAACAGTGCCGAGAAGTTTAATCTTGCAAGCAGTTGACTTAATTGTATTTATCCAAAGAGATCGTGAGGCTGGTATACGTAAAATTACTGATGTGGTTGAATTATATGGTTATGATGGAGAAAGTTATCAGCTTAATCCTGCTTGTGATTAACTGATATTTCACCACGTAAGCTAAGCTGCATTTTCTGTTCAATTTCATTTTGTGTTAGATTTTGACCAAATAAATAAAATAATTTAGTTAGTGCTGCTTCATCTGTCATATCGTATCCAGAAATAACGCCTGCTTTTTTTAGTCCTTGACCTGATGCATAGTTATTCATATTAACAGAGCCAGTTGCACATTGAGTGCAATTAACAATAACCATACCTGATTGGCGAGCTTCTTTTAAAGTGCCAAGTAATTTGTCATCTAATGGCGCATTGCCACTACCATAGGTTTTTAAAATTAGGCCATCTAAGCCTGATTGATATAGATGAGATAAGATACTTGAATCAAATCCAGGGTAGAGTGCAAGTACAGCTACTTGAGAAATATTTAACATTTGAATTTTTAATCCACCGTTAGTTGGTTTAAAGAACCGATCGGTGTAAATTTCAATATCAACAGCTACTTTTCCTAATGCCAAGCAATTTGGTGAGTGGAATGCATCAATAGAAGAAGCGCTACGCTTTGTTGTGCGATTGCCTCTAAATAGTTGTTTATTAAAATAAATACAAACTTCTGGAATCTTATAACTACCAGCTAAGATTAAACTTTCAAGAATATTATTAACAGCATCTGTTCTTAATTCACAAATAGGGATTTGAGCACCAGTACAAATGACTGGCTTATTTAAATTTTTAAGAATAAATGACAGCGCAGATGCAGTATAAGCTAATGTATCTGTACCATGGAGAATAACAAATCCATCATAGTCATCATAATTATTAATAATATCTTTTGCTATAGTTAACCAATTTTCAGGAGTGACATTAGATGAATCGATTAAATTTGGGTATTCACAAATATCAAATTTAGGTAAGGATTCATGATGAAAAATTGGTAATGTATTTAAAAGCTCTGTTAAGTAACCAGGCGCTGTTTGGTAGCCGGAATCAGATGGTAGCATGCCAATTGTGCCACCAGTATAGGCAATGTAGACTTTTTTGTTGTTCATTGTGTAAGAATATAAAGTAGTTAGATGAAAGTAATTAAATTTTTTAACATGCTTTATCAGATTTGTCAAAATAACCTAGCAGTTAATCAGTAATAGTTAGCTAAAGATAAAACTAATAAAGCCACCAGCTTCGAATGTATTATTATCAGGTTCTACAAATCCTTTATCAACTTCAGACTCTTTTATGTTCCAATAGCGAATATATGGTCCCACACCAATTTGAACACGTTGTGAAACTTGATAAGCAATTTCTAATTTTCCATTAAGACCATACCCTTGGGTTTGCTTGTTTGAAATGGTACCACCAAATGATGCAGGCAGATGACTATATTGGTAACCAACGATTAAATAGTCATATTCAAAAACACCTCGGTATGACCATTTTCCTTGTTTAAGCTTTATATCAAGCCCAATCGGCCAATAAAAATAGTTTGATTCTCTTAGATAACCAAAATGACCAGTTGTTGTTGTATCGCCACTAGAGTCATTATTTAAGTAACGATAACCAAAACCTGTGTATGGTGTAAGTGTAAAACCATTGTTAAATATAAAAGAGTAACCAACAGATGGGGCGATATTAATCAACCAACTATTGTCATTATCTTGATCGCCACTTGAAGTTGAACTGTAACTACCAAAGTTATAGGCACTTCTTACGAATAATCTAACTGAAAACTTATGTGGTAATGGTATTTGAGTTTCTGAGCTTAAACCAATAAGTGGACCTTTTATTTCCATAATGTCAGGCTCTTCATAACGATAGTAACCAAATTTAGGCGATATGCTAATTGAAGCTTTTCTGTTATCTTGTGGTTTATCATTAGCATAAGCAAATTGATAACTTAAAGATAATAGACTTATTATTAAATAGGTAATTGATTTTAATTTAAAACTCATTGTTAAATCGTCTCCAAAATTTTATAAACTTTCTGTTAAAAGTTAGTTTTCCCCTTGTAATATAGGGTAATCCATATTAATGTATGGCAGAGTCTATATTAATGTAACTTGGAGAGCATGAAAATGAAAATAATGACAAAAATATTAACAGCTGCGCTAGTTTCAAGTGCAGTTTTAACTGGTTCAGCAATTGCTGATAGTACAATGAAGATTGGTGTTGTTGATGCAGCAAAAGTTTATCAACAAGTACCTCAAGGACAAGCAACTGCAAATAAAGTACGTGATAGTTTAAAGCCAGAAGTACAAGCATTAACTAAAGAACAACAAGATTTAGCAAGCCAAGCTAAGCAATTGGAAAAAGATAAACCTAGTTTATCAGAAAGCGATTTTAATAAAAAGCAAGCCCAATTGAATGCAAAAATGCAAGCATTCCAGCAAAAATACATGCAAATCCGCCAACAAGATACGCAAAAAAGCCAGCAACTAGCACAAGTTTTTGAAAAAGAGTTTTCTCAATCAGTTTCTGAGGTAGGCAAAAAAGAAGGTTATGACTTAATTGTTGTTAAACAAGCAGCACCTTTTTATAAAGATTCATTTGATGTAACAGATGCTATTGTTAAACAAATGGATGCCGATGCATCTAGATCATAATCATTGAATTAAATGATTGTTTGATATAGCTATAAAAAACATTTGCCTTTTTTATAGCTAAAGGATACGTAATTTAAAATATACATAAAGGATATATTATCTATGGCAATTTCCTATAATTTATCTGAATTGGCTATTCAATTAGGGGGTACTTTAAGAGGCGATCCAAAAGCAACTGTTAAAGGTATTGCGACATTAAAAGGTGCTAAAAAAGGTTATTTGTCTTTTTTGGCAAACCCAAAATATATTAATGATTTGAAAAATACAGATGCAACAGCTGTTTTATTAACATCGGATGCTGCAGAGATATGTCCTGTTGATGCAATTGTACTAAAAGATCCTTATTTTGCTTTTGCTAAAGTTGCTGAATTATTTGATAAATCACCAAGGTTGAAACCTGGTATTGATTCAACAGCTAAAATTGATGAAACAGCAAAAGTTGATCCTTTAGCTGCAATAGGAGCAAATGTTATTATAGGCGCCCATACAACAATTGGTTCAAACGTGCAAATTTGGGCAAATACAGTGATATCAGATCACTGTCATATTAGTGAAAATGTGATAATTCATCCTAATGTAACGATATGTCATGATGTTAAAATTGGTTCTAACTCCAGAGTCCACCCAGGTGCTGTTATTGGCAGTGATGGTTTTGGTAATGCAAAAGATGAATCAGGGCAGTGGGTTAAAGTACCACAATTAGGTGGTGTTAGTATTGGTGAAGATGTTGAAATTGGCTCAAATACAACAATTGATCGTGGGACAATTGATGATACAGTAATCCATGATGGTGTTAAAATTGATAATTTAGTTCAGGTAGCACACAATGTACAAATTGGTAAAAATACGGCAATGGCGGCCCAAGCTGGTGTTGCTGGAAGTACTAAAGTTGGTGCTGATTGCTTAATTGGTGGTGCTGCAGGGATTACAGGGCATATTGAAATTGTTGATCACGTTATGGTTGCAGCTAAAGCTGGCGTTAGTAAATCTTTGACAGAGCCAGGTGCTTATGCCTCAGGTACACCGGCTAAACCATATCATCAGTGGCGTAAAAATATTGCTCGTATCAATCGTTTAGATAAGGCGTATGCTAAAATAAAAGAACTTGAGAAAAAAATTGATCAGTTAGAGCAAAAAGATTGATATTTACTTTAATTAAAAATTATTATCAGGAAAAATATTTAGATGGAAAATCAAACAACTACTTCAAAGGATATTTATGAAATTTTGAATTTATTACCTCATAGGTATCCTTTTTTATTAATAGACCGAGTACTTGAAGTTGATGTTAATCATGTTAAGGCAATTAAAAATGTTACAGCTAATGAACCTCATTTTACGGGGCATTTTCCAGAAAACCCTGTAATGCCAGGTGTTTTAATTGTTGAGGCAATGGCGCAGGCGACAGCTTTGGTAGCCCATGCTAGAATAGAAGCAAATATGCTTAAAGGCGATGAAAATAAAATCTTCTTTTTAGCAGGAATTGATAAAGTGAGAATTAAGCGACCTGTCATTCCAGGCGATCAGTTAGTTATTACAGCTGAGCTGATTAAACAAAAAAGTAGTATTTTCTTCTGTAGAGCAGAAGCAAGAGTAGACGGTCAGCTAGTTGCTTCAGCTGATTTGATGGCAGCATACCGGGATAAGGCATTGTGATAGACCCAAAAGCGGTAATATATGAAGGTGCAAAAATTGCATCAGATGTTGAAATTGGCCCTTTTAGTGTAATTGGACCTAATGTAACCATTGGTTCAGGCACTAAAATAGGTCCAAATGTAGTCATTCAAAATACAACAACAATTGGCAAAAACAACCAGATTTTTCAGTTTGCATCGGTTGGTGCAAACCCAATTGATCATACCTATCAAGGTGAAGAAACACGCCTTGAGATTGGTGATGGAAATATTATTCGTGAAGGTGCAACGATACATGGTGGCACATCAAAAGAAAATAATGTGACGGTATTAGGTAATCAAAACTTGATTATGAATTATGTTCATATTGGTCATGATTGCCGAGTTGGTAATCGCGTTACTCTAGTTGGATTTTGTGGTGTAGCAGGCCATGTTAGAATACGGGATTTTGCAACAATTGGCGTTTATTGTGGTATTCATCAGTTTGTTGAGATAGGTGAATATAGCTTTATTGCACAAGGCTCATTAATTGGTCAGAATGTATTACCTTACTTGATGATCATACCAGGCAAGGATAAACCATCAACGCCGTTTGGCTTAAACACAGAAGGCTTAAAGCGAAATGGCTTTTCAAAAGAGACGATTGCTAAGTTGAAGAATGCCTATAAAGTTATTTATAGGCAAGGGCTTAGATTAGAAGAAGCAGCAGTAGCACTGAAAGAATTAGAAGCTGACTGTCCTGAAATTAGAATTATGCGTGAAATGCTTGAAGATACTGATCGAGGTATTGTTCGTTAATGCGTATTGTTTTAGTAGCTGGTGAATTGTCAGGTGACCAGTTAGGTCAAAGTTTAGTTACTAAATTAAAAGATGCATACCCTGATGCTATTATTGAAGGCATTGGTGGCCCAGGCATGATTAAAGGCGGATTAACTAGTCTTTATCCGATTGAATATCTATCTGTCATGGGTTTTGTCGAAGTTATTAAACAATTAAATAAAATCCTTAAAGCACGCTTTGGTTTGTTGCGTTATTTTAAAAAAAATCCACCTGATATTTATATAGGCATTGATGCGCCTGATTTTAATTTGCCGATTGAAAGAAAATTAAGAAAGCGTGGCGTTAAAACAATACATTATGTTAGTCCATCTGTTTGGGCTTGGCGTGAAGGTCGTGTTAAAGGGATAAAAAAGGCAACAGACTCTATATTAGCTATTTTGCCATTTGAAGTTGATTTTTATCGTAAATATGATCATCGAGTGATTTTTGTTGGTCATCCATTAGCAAATGAGATTTCTTTAACTGCTGAAAACACAGATGATATTAGAACGAAGTTGCAACTTGAACTAAATGAGTTAACCATAGCGATTCTACCAGGTAGCCGTCACCAAGAAGTTGCATTTTTACTACCGGTATTTATGGAAGTTGCAAGAAGAGTAAAGAAAAAATATCCAAATTGTCAATTTGTAATACCCTTAGCTAAACAATCTTTACGAATACATTTTGAACATTATGAGGCTGAATTTGATAAGCTCAGTATTCATTTGGTTGAAGGTAAATCACATCAAGTATTAAAAGCATCAGATGTTGTTTTATTGGCATCAGGTACGGCTGCATTAGAAGCGATGTTATATAAAAAACCAATGGTAATGGCCTATAAATTATCACCAATTACATTTTTATTTGCGCGTATGCTAGTTAAAATTCGTATGTTTTCCCTACCAAATATATTAGCTGGTGAAATGATTATCCCTGAATTGATTCAAAGTGATGCAACAGCGCCTAAATTAGCAGATGAGATGATACAGTTAATTGAAGATAAGTCTTATCAGAGAAAGTTAATTCAAATATTTACTGAATTACATAAACAATTAAAACAAGATTCTGATATGCTTGCTTTAGAAGAAGTGAAGTATTTATTAAATAAGTAATGATATTTTTAACGATAACTGATGCTACGATTTAGTATAATACCAATAATGGTTAATAAAACTAATGAACCAACACCAAAACCTAGAACATAAATAACAGGATAACCACCATAAGTTGTTTCTAAATCAAAGATAACTTGCCTTAACAGTAACGTTGCTAAAATAGCTGGAATAATTAATCGTATAAGAAAGTTAAACAAACCAGTTAAATTTAAATTAGATTGCTTTTTAAGATTATAGCGAAGGCGCTCAGCATCATAACACCAGCCAATTGCCATTGCTTGTAGTAAAGAGATAATTAAGACGCCATAACCACCGATAAAGTGATCGACAATATCTAATATATAAAGTCCATTATTACCGCTATAAATAAGGCTTACGATAAATGTTAAAATGATTGTAATTAAAAGTATGCTTCGACGTTTAATTTTTTGAGTGCTATCCATTGTTGCAGCTAAAATAGCTTCAAATAATGAAACAATCGATGTAAATGCAAGTGCAAAAAGAGCTAAATAAAAAATAGTTGAGAAAAAGCCTTGTCCAAAAGGTAGTAGGGCCAGTGCTTTAGGAAATACAATAAATGCAAGTCCAATACCGCCTTCAACCGCTTGATCAATTGGTGTATGTGTGACAGTAGAGTAATAACCTAAGACAGAATAAATAATGATACCACTAAAAAATGCAATTAACGTATCGCCAATAATCACGGCAGTTGCCATTTTTTTGACATTTACTTCCTTTTTTAAAATAGCACCGTAGGCAAACATAACGCCAAAGCCTAATGATAGTGTAAATAAAACTTGGCTTGCAGCATCAAACCATAAATCTAATGAATAAAGTGATGCCCAGTGGGGTTGTAGAAACAATTTTAAACCACTCCAAGCGCCGTTTAATAGTAGAGAATTAATTAATAGAACAATTAACAATATAAATGGAATAGGTGTGATCCACTTAGCAACTCGTGCAATACCTGAGGTGCCTTTATATACTGCAATGTAAATTAAAATTAAGGTAGCTATAACACCAAGTGAAATAGTGATATTTAAATGAGTAACTTGTGAAATGTGATTTGTTAGGCTTAAAAAATCATTATAAAAATAGTCTTGAGCATTAAGTTTCCAAGGAATCGAGGGTGATTGGATGGCATAATTAATTACCCAGCTTGTAATGACTAAATAGTAAGTTAAAACACCAAAAGATATCAGGACTGCTAGCCAACCAATAATTTTAAATTTAGAAGTATTGCCAATCGAGCCTAGCGCTTTAGGTGCGCCAAAGCGAGTGATTTGTCCTAAACCAATTTCCATAATTAAAAGTGGTAAACCTAAAACTAAAAGACAAATGAAGTATGCAATAAAAAAAGCGCCACCGCCATGCTCATAAGCTAAATATGGAAAACGCCAAACATTACCTAGGCCCGCTGCGGAGCCAATTGCTGCAAGAACGAAAATCCAGCCCGATTTAAAATTATCTCGCGTCATTAAAAATCATCCAATTAAAATTAATTTACAGAGGGAATATACCATAAATCAATTAAAAGACTAAGTGTAGACTTCAGTTTTATCTTGGCTAATTGTATTTTATAAAGTATTTTTGATTGTTATGAAGTTTGCCCAATATAACGTAAGCTTCTACCTTCATAAATATGATCTTCAATGGTTTCGAGCGATACATTTTTTGTCTCTGGCATTACTCTAATAAATATGATTAATGCAACAAGTGTTAACATGGCATATAAATAAAATGTATGATCAATGCCTAAGTAATCAACTAAAACTAAAAAACTAACGCTAACTAAAAAATTAAATCCCCAATTAGCACAATTGGCAATTGCCATACCTTTTTCTCTTGCCGAAAGCGGGAATATTTCAGCCATTAATACATAAGGTAAGCCACCCAAACTAACAGCAAAAAAGAAGATAAATAAAAGTACTGCGAATAAAGCAATAATGCCACTGATATCGCCAAATGAATGAGACAATGCAACACCACAGACAAATAAAGCAAAAATTTGGCCAATCATACCATAAATTAGTAACATTCTACGCCCTAGTGTTTCAATAATCCAAATGGCAATCACAGTAGATAAAACATTAACTAAGCCACAAATAATCGTTGCAATTGTTGCTGTATTATTAGCAAAAAAATGTAAATTAGCGTCTTTAAAAATATGTGTTGAATAATAAAAAATTGTATTTACGCCGGTTAACTGTTGAGCAACAAATAATCCAAATGCAAGGCAGACTAATTTAAAAAGGTGTTTATCTTTTAAAATACTAATCAGGGATTTTTGTTTATGTGCTACAGCATGATTTAAGCCTTCAAGTATTTGATTTACTTCTGATGGCGCATTTAATTTTTCTATAACGTTTTTTGCTTTATTTTTCTTTTCTTTCATATAAAGCCAGCGAGGTGATTGAGGTAGAAAAATCATTCCAATGACAAGTAAGCTTGATGGTAGTACACCAAATAAAAACATGCCACGCCAATTATCTTCAAAAAAATGATTAATAATAAACGCCATTACAAGACCAATAGTGACAGCTAGTTGGAATAATACAACTAATGCACCACGAACTCTAGTTGGTGCAATTTCAGATAAGTACATTGGCACAATGGTAGCTGACAAACCAATTGAAATTCCCATAAACAAACGACCAATTTCAACAAATAGAGTGCGATCTGCAATGCTAACAAGAATCGTTGATAGTAAAAATAAAATCCCTGAGATAAAAATACTGTATTTTCTCCCCAGACGATTTGCAAAAATTGGGCTAATCATTGAACCAAAGAGCGCACCTAAAGGTACTGAAGCAACAATTAATCCTTTTAGAAAATCATGTTTAATATTTAGTTCAATTGACATCGGTGTTAAAGCACCATTAATAACTCCAGTATCAAATCCAAACAATAAACCAGCAATTGCAGCAACAATAGCGATGATATAGACAATTTTTTGATTTGACTGATCCATAGATTCCTCATTTCATCCAGTTTGAAGGTTAAGGAATACTATAATATCAGATTAATTAATCTCTGAGAAATTTTAAGTTTAATTTTTTGTGTTTATTTTAAACGGTTTCTTTCAGCTTATTCGAGAGATTAATTTTCTTTAAATAAACTAGTAAAAGACTAATTGCTGCAGGTGTAACGCCTGAAATCCTTGACGCTTGTGCAATTGTTGTTGGTTTCGCATCAATTAATTTTTGACGTACTTCATTTGATAAGCCTTGAATACGTTGATAATCTAAAGTTTGTGGAATTTGTAAAGATTCCATTTCTTTATGTTTTTCAACCTCATGATATTGGCGTGTAATATAGCCATCATATTTAGCTTGAATTTCAATTTGTTCTGTCGCTTGCGTATGTTCAATTTTAGGGCCAATCGCATTGACAAGCATTAATTTCTCATAGCTCATTTCAGGACGCTTAAGTAAGTCAAAAGCATTAACATCAGATGTAACTGGCTGAGGCAGTATCGTTTCTAATTCTTTTGCTTTTGGGCTTTTAGGTCCAATCCATAATTTGCGCAAGCGATTAATTTCATTCTCAATTAATTGTTGTTTTTCTTCAAAGATAAGCCAACGCTTTTTATCAACTAAACCAAGTTTATAGCCAATTGGCGTTAATCTTAAGTCAGCGTTATCTTCGCGAAGTATCAAGCGGTATTCTGCACGTGATGTAAACATACGGTAAGGCTCTAAAGTACCATTGGTAATTAAATCATCAATTAATACACCAATATAGGCTTCATCACGTCTAGGGTACCACGGTTCTTTATTTTGGGTAATTAGTGCCGCATTTAAACCTGCAATAAGCCCTTGAGCTGCTGCTTCTTCATAACCTGTTGTACCATTAATCTGACCTGCAAAAAACAGCTGATTAATATACTTAGTTTCAAGTGTTGGTTTAAGGTCTCTTGGGTCAAAAAAGTCATATTCAATGGCATAGCCTGGGCGAGTTATATGAGCATTTTCAAATCCCTTCATTGAACGAACAATGTTAAGCTGTACATCAAAAGGTAGCGATGTTGAAATACCATTTGGGTATAACTCTGTACTATTAAGTCCTTCAGGCTCAACAAATACCTGATGACTTGATTTATCAGCAAAGCGTACAATTTTATCCTCAATGGATGGGCAATAACGTGGACCAATACCTTCAATAATTCCGCCATACATTGCTGAACGATTAAGGTTATCACGAATAATTTGATGTGTTTTTTCATTAGTATGGGTAATATGGCAAGGCACTTGTTTAGGGTGTTCACTAATATTACCTAAAAATGAAAAAACAGGTGTTGGATTATCACCTGGTTGAATTTGCATGACTGAAAAGTCGACCGTTTTAGCATCAATTCGAGGGGGTGTACCAGTTTTAAGACGGCCAACACGAAATGGTAGTGCGCGTAATCGCTTGGCTAATGCATTACTGGGTGGGTCGCCAGCGCGTCCACCTTGGAAATTATTAAATCCAATATGGATTTTACCACCTAAAAACGTACCGACCGTTAAAATAACACAGTTTGCTCTAAAGCTAAGCCCCATTTGCGTAATAACGCCACAAACACGGTCATTTTCAACAATTAAATCATCGACTGACTGTTGAAATAAGGTTAAGTTTTCTTGATTCTGCAATCTTTTTTGGACAGCTTCTTTATATAAAGCACGGTCTGCTTGTGCACGAGTAGCTCTAACAGCAGGGCCTTTTCTTGAATTTAAAGTACGAAACTGAATACCGCCTTCATCAATAGCATTTGCCATAATACCACCTAAGGCATCAATTTCTTTGACAAGATGACCTTTACCAATACCACCAATAGCTGGATTACATGACATTTGGCCAATGGTATCTAAATTTTGTGTTAATAATAATGTTTTTGCACCCATTCGAGCACTAGCGCTTGCCGCTTCTGTACCAGCATGTCCACCACCGACAACAATAACATCGTAATGTTCAGGATAAATCATTTATTTGCCTTTAAATTTAAACTTTTATTATTTTATATTTTTCATACTTAAAATGCTGGCGCTATTTTATCTTAAAATGCTTAAAGATGCTAGAGATTAAATTTTGATCAAGTGGTTTTATATAAAAAGATAGTTATTGATGTTAGATAACTGCTTTGTCAGTTTGTAGCTGTGATAAAACTTTTGCTGTATCTAGGCGTATATAATTAGATTGAATTTGTTGTGTTGATACTTCTGTTGTTGGCGTTAGAGTAATGTAATAACCATCAATGTTATTAAGGGCGATAATATCGTCAACATCTTTTTTTAAGTTTTTACTACCAATAACAAAGTTATCATCACAATGTTGCTGATAGGTATTAACACAAAGTATTTCTTTAGCACGTTTAACCACATCTTTTTTACGATTACCAACTAAATAAGCTACCTCATGAATTTCACCAAAGAAATCTTTTTGATAACCTCCAAAGTTTATACAGTAAAGTTGATTGGTAGTTTCATTCTCTTCTGGTGGCTTAGATGATAGTGAAATACGATAACCATCAACAATATCAAGTTCTAAGGAAGCGTCTATATGTAAGCTTTTATATGTATTGCCAAACCACTTTTTAACTAATTTAGGATAAGTTTCTTCTAAAGTATTACCAATAGTAAAGACCAAATCATGTAATTCAATATGTGCACCATCTGTTCTACCACCTAACATAACTGCAAAAAGTTTTTTATCCATTTTAATTATCCTTTGGCTAAGTTCTAAAGAAAGTTATTTTATCATATTTATAGGCTTAGATAAGACTTTAAATGTTGAATTTGATATTGGCTTTGATATTCAACTTCAGATAATTGATAGATATCTTTTTTAATGATATTTTCAAGTGCTAGTAGAACAGTTTCATCATATTTAGTAGCCTTGGATTCATTTATAATTTGAATCACTAAGTCTAATTCTATAGATTGCTTATAGGCTCTTTTTGAATATAATGCATCAAATAAGTCAGCAACTGCAATGATTTTGGCTTCAAAACAAATTTGACTGCCTTTTAATCCATAAGGGTAGCCACTACCATCTATTTTTTCATGATGCTGTTCGATCATCTTTGTAACTGGCCATGGAAAATGAATATGGTTTAGAAGTTCTGAACCTATTTTTGGATGGTTTTTCATTAGATTGAATGTTTCTTCAGATAATTTTACAGGCGTATTTAAGGTATTAAGGGGTATGGCTAATTTGCCAATATCATGAAGTAGGGCACCAATTTTAAGACCTTTAGTTTGAAAAGAAGATAAGTTCAATTGTTGAGCAATTTTACCTGCTAGCATAGACACACGCTCAGAATGTAACGCCGTATCAACATCATAAGCCTTTAAAATTTTCATTAATGATATAATTAAATCAGTTTCTGTATATCTAAATAGTACATGATTAACATTCATAAGAGCGTTTATCTATATTATAAATTGTATATAGTTAATTATAATATAGAAAATTATTTTTATATAAATTTAAGGGTTATGACTAAATAATATGTTGTAATTTATAAGGTTTTTATTAACGATAAGTCATTTTATTTAAAATTAATTTTTGTATATACCATTAACTAAGCTATTAACTTCATCTAGTGGTAAGGACTTTTCGATGAAAGAGTCAGGTCTGACTAGTATGGCTTGATTAGAATATTTAGATTCATTGCTCCAGTAGCCATTTTTATGCTTATTTGGATAAATTTGAATTATATTAATAAATTTGGGTAGTGTTGGTAGTATTGTATTATTGCTAAAAATTAATAAATTAAATTTAGTATATTCTAAAAGCGAGTATATTTTTAGCTTCTTCGTTGAGTTAAAAACTTCAAAGTCAAATAGTCTTTCGCCCTGTAGACCTTGATTTCCATAGCGCACACCCATTCCTGTGATGAAGCCTGCATATTTTTGTATGGTTTTTACATAGTTTTGTGCATGGTTGCCATTTTCTTGGGAATATTTAGTTGCACGAACGAGATCTCCAGATGTTTTGATAACAGCATTAGCAATTGGTTTACGTTCCTCTTCATAACTTTGTAAGATTTTTTTTGGAAAGTTAAAGTTTAATACCATATTTAGTTTCCAAATAAGATTAAAGGCATCGGCAAGTCCTGTATTTAAGCCTTGCCCACCATTAACTGAGTGGATGTGACATGCATCACCGGCAAGAAAAATACGCTCATTAATTAAAAACTTTTCAGCAACAGATTCTTTAACTGAAAACTGCGAAAACCAAACTATTTTTTCAAAGTTTAAGTAATGAGGTTTCATAGCTTGATTTATTTTATAAACTGCTTCTTCTAGGGTGAAATTCTTAGTATCCATTCGAACATAAAATCTATCAATTTTACCTTCTCTTGGAATCCATGCAACATCAGATGTTTCAGCTTGAAAAACGATAATTTCAGGAACTTTATTAAAATTTGAATTAATAACTCCATCGATAACAGCCCAAATTATTTGTGGACGAGTAATCTCAAAAGGGATATTAAAGTAGTTTCTAACAAATGAGTGCGCACCATCTGCAGCGATTATATACTTTGATTGAATAATTTCTCCATTATCAAGTGTTGTAAAACATGTTTCATTTTCAAATTTAATGCTTTTAACTTCGGTTAAACGCTTAACTGAGTTGCCAGTTTCTGTTAATTTTTGATCAAGTAGATTTTCAATATAAGACTGACCAAGCATTAGGAAATGTTTATGGAAGCATCCTTCTAATTCATCCCACCATGAGGATTGACGTGAGATAAACTGACCATTTTTCCATACAGAGCTGGTATTGCATGTCTTTCCTAAGGGATAAAGGTCTTTAAATAAATCAATTAACTCTAGGTATTGTAGAGAACGAGCATTTAACGCATCTGCTCTACCAACAGTTAAAGGGTGAGCTGATTTATCAATCGTCATTATTTGCATACCACAAAGTTGAGCAAGATATGAACACATTAAGCCTACAGGGCCTGCACCAATAATTAGAATATCAACAGTTTGTCTATTTGATTTCATTTGTATGACTCTAAACTAGGATTATCAAAGGGTGGATTACTTAAAACTTGAACTCGCTGAAGATGGCGGGGTGATTTAGATACAAATGCTTCTCTACCGTGTAACAGTGAAAAATTATCTGCAATAACAATATCATTTTCATGCCATTGATGTGCATAACAATGATTTGCATCATATAGTGTTTTCTGTAAGTTTTGATGAAAATCATTTAATTGCTTATCTTTAAGACCTTTAAAATGCATATCTGGCAGGTTAATAAATGCTTCATTTTGAATAGAAACGGGTTCATTATAACGAATAACTGAAATATTTTTATAAGGGTGTTTTGTAATCACTGGTGATATAGTTTTACTATGATAGAACTCCATTTCTCTTTGATAAGTGCCAGTGACATTACTCCAGAGCTTTTTTTGCTCAACTGACGCATGTTCTAAAGCAGAGATGGTATTTGAAAAAACAGTTCTACCACCTTGATTAATTTTGGGTGCTTTCAAACAATGAAAAATCTGATATTCAGGGATTTGTTTACGATACATCCCATCCCAATGTAGCGGCATATAGCTGTGATCAAAAATATGATCTTTAGGGTTATCTTGCTCAATTAATTCAAGTACTTTACCAAATGGCCAAATACTAATTTCTCCCCAAAGTTGACAATAATTAGAGAAATCATCTTTATTGTTAAAGGTAGTAAAATTTCTTAGTACAATAAGTTGATTATCATGAAATAAATTGCGTAATATTTCTATGCTTAAATCATTTATATGTCTGTCTTTTGAAGTAGGCTCAATTAATACACCAAAAGGCTTAAGATAAGTTTGTTTATAATTCATATGAACTTCCTTAATTTTAATTTATATTATCTTTATGTAATTGATAATGACTTGGACGCCCATCAGGGAAATAGATTAGCTTGGCACCTAAAGATTCGGCTTGTGATCGTTTTAGTAAAATATATTGATCATTACGTTTGACAGCAACACCATGCCAAGGTGTCATCCAAACTTCATTAGCAATTAAGCGGATGCCTAGCTTTTCAGAGCCACATGTGTGTGGATGAATTGATAATCTAACGGCGTAAGGAAAATAGGCTTTGATTAATTGACTCCAAGCATTGCTTCTTCTAATCACTTCATATGCTTTTTGACGAGATTCTTTTTGCAAAGTGGTATTACTTTTTAATTGACCAGGATATTTAGCATCTTCAAATAAGAAACGAGTAATGCCACGATAAAGTTGATTTAATGATTGTTCTTCTATACTTGATGATTGATCTGCACCTTGGCGAATTTTGTCTTTGATACTCTCAAGTGACTCACCATAATTTTCCATTAATTGCTGACGCATTTGAGTAAAACTAACCTTGCTGTATAAGTGATCAAGGTTAAATGTTGAAATATCAGAAAGTGACATTGTCTTAATGAGTCTGTCTAATTCGGTTTGATAAGCACTAACATGCTGCTCTTGCATGCCTATAACATCACTAAATACTCTACCATCTGAACATAAAATTATTTTTATACCAGGTTGGTAGAATTGTTTAATCTTCTGACAAAGTGTTGCAAAGAATTTAAGTGAAATAATTTCAGCATAGTCTGGTAAATAACCCAGTACTTTTTCACTATTAGGTGATTTTCCAGGAAAAGCAGGCAGAACAAATATAACCGGTTTATTCTCTTTAACAGCTAATATAATATTAGGCAAAAATTTATGAGCGCATTTCTGGCAGTTTACACCTTTACATGAATGAAACGACTCAGGCAAGCGTCTATAATCAATAACTTCAGCAAGTATTTTTTTAGCAATCAATATGTCTTTATTCTGGGGGTGGTTAGTTGATGTATATTGATTATTTAATTCTGCAAGCTCTGTTGTCATTTGATCATCCAATTGATTAATTTATGATTATATTAATTACTTTAATCCTTTGTTTAAATTAGCTATCATCTATCTATGTAATAGGTAATATTAATATCTAAAATTAAATGAATTTTAATGACATCCAATATTTTATTGAAGTAGCTAAAAAAGAATCCATAACGCATGCTGCGGAGTGTCTTGGCATCACACAACCATCATTAAGTTTAAGTATTAAAAGGCTTGAAACAGCGATTGGGACTAGGCTGTTTAACCGGCTTAAAACGGGTGTTAAGTTAACGCCTTCTGGAAGAACATTTTTTAAACATGCCAAAGAGCTTGAGCGTGCATGGAATTCAGTTAAACATGCAACTTATGATGCGAATCACAAGTTATCTGGTACAATTACGATTGGCTGTCACCCGATGGTGCCTAACCATCATTTACCAAAGTCATTTTTTACATTTCTCAAAGAGCATGATGGACTTAATATTTGTTTTAGTCATGCCTTATCAAGAGAAATAAATGAAGCTGTGATCAATTTGCAGGTTGATTTAGGTATAGTGGTCAATCCTAATAAACATCCTGATTTAGTAATTAAAAGAATGCATCAGGATCAAATTAGCTTATGGCATAATCTAAGCGATGATGAACTTGATTTAAAAAATTTAACGATCATTTGTGATATGAATTTAAAACAGTCTCGTTATCTTATGATGCATTTAAAACAATGTAAAGATATTCAAATTAAGCGTATTATTGAAAGTAATAGTTTTGAAGTTTTAGCAAGGCTTGTAGATGAAAAAGTGGGTGTTGCTATGTTGCCTAGAAGTTATAGCCAGTCGAGTCAGTATGTATTTAAGCCATTATTAGAAGAATTATATTATGTAGATGATATCTGTTTAGTCTATCGCCATGAAAATCGCTATATTAAATCGATTGCAAGTATTATTCATTTGCTTTCCAATATTGAAAAAGCAGGGTGAAATTAATTAAGTTTGTTATAGTTTTTTTAGATTTTTTAACTTAAAGAGGTTCATTTCAACTGTTACAGGGGAATATTTCGTTATAAGTAATATTTAAATATTGCATTTTTATTAAAATAATTACAAAAAATTTGATATATCTTATGCTTGCTATGTATCATTATTAATATGATTGTTTAATTAATATTGCCTAATACGAGGCAAATATATTGATAATGTGATATTAAAATGATAAAAAAAATAACAAATATATTTCAATTTCTCAATCATATTGAATTTGGAGTAACTTTTATACGGTTAATATTGCTATTTGGAGTGTTTTTTTCTCAAATACAAGCAACAGAAATCACCTTGATTAAAGATAGTCTGACAAGATCTAATAACAATTGTATTTTATTATTATCTGGCCATCCAGATAGTAAATTTTGCCAACAGCAGCTAAAGCATGTTGTAGCGCAGACAAAAAATGTATTTCCAGGAAAAAATATGAATATAGTAACAGGGCAGCGCGTTGGTGGTATATTTGCTGCTTATCAAAATGATTTAGAGTGTTATATCAGCTGTGGTTATAAAGATTTAAATTTTAAAAAAAGGCTTAATGAGCATAGCGTTTTAGAAATTGCCTCAGTAACTAAGACTTTTACAGCGACTATTTTAGGGGTAATGCAGGTTCAAAAGAAACTAAACTCTTTGGATTTTGTAAAGCCTAACTTACCGTTGGGTTTTACATTTGCATCAAATGAAATGAATGTTACTTATCAACAACTTGCAACATTTTCTGGTGGCTTTTCTTATTCAGATCCACCAAATGCAATTAACCCTAGTACGACTACTTTTCCTCAGAGTAGCTTTGAAGATGATATTAATAACCTTAATCCAGCAGAACCACCTTCAACTACAGTTTATACAGTGAACCCACCACAGTATTTACCAACGGTTAATGTTTATTCAAATTCAAGCTATGGACTGCTTGGGCAAGTTCTTGCAAATATTCACTATCCAGGTGTAGCATTTAATGATGCGGTTTTAAATGCACTTTATTGTGATTTCATATTAAATCCGTTACGTATGAGTAAAACAAATGTTTGTACTCCATTACAAACTAAGAATAGGCGTTGTACATCTTATAACTCTATTTGTAAATCTCAGTCAGGTTGGCTGATATTAATGGATTTCGTTCCAGGTTATAGAATTAACAATACAAGCCATATTTTTGAGTCTGCGCCATTTTTTCCATATCAACCCTGGGCAGCAGCAGGTTCACTGCGCTCTACTGCATTAGATATGATGAAGTATATGAAGATGATATTAGGGGTGACAAATACACCTGATTTAACAGATGGGGCCAATCTTGGTTTGTCAGGTAATTATTATCTTCCCATTCCACAAGGACAAAAAGCACGCATTAATCATCCAGCTCCAAATAGCCCTGCTCATCAAGGGTGGGCATGGGTAGTATTACCTGCAAATGCTAATAAAAACCCTAATCAAATACAGTTTAAACTAGGTGGTCATGCAGGATTTAATAGCTTTATTGGTGTGGATATGACATTAGGCTATGCTATTGTTATTCTTACAAATACAGGCCCTGATCATAAAGGCAGAGTTAACCCTAATGTTGATAGTAATTTACAGCGTATTGGGGTTAATATAATGGTTGAAACTGCTTTAGATTAATACTTTAAGATATAGCAGTGACTTGTCTTCCCTTTATTACTGGATCTCTTTGATCGATTAATTCAGCCCATCGAATTAAATTTGGGTAGTCCTGTATACTTAAAAACTCTCCTGCCTCATAAATACTACGATCTAGTGCGATATGGCCATACCAAGGAAAAATAGCAATATCCGCAATTGTATAGTCATCTCCACTAATATATTGGTGTTTGGCTAATTGCTGATCTAGTACATCTAATTGACGTTTTAATTCCATGGTAAATCGATCTATACAGTACTGTATCTTGATTGGCGCAAATTTGTAAAAATGACCAAAGCCGCCACCGATGTATGGTGCGCTTCCTATTTGCCAGAATAACCAATTTAAGCATTCAGTACGCTTATGCAACTCATTTGGAATTAATGCATTAAACTTTTCTGCTAAATATAATAAAATCGACCCTGATTCAAATATTCGAATACTTGGGTTGACACTATTATCGACAAGTGCAGGGATTTTTGAATTTGGGTTTATATTGACAAAGCCACTAGAAAACTGATCACCATCACCAATATTAATCGTATGTGCATCATATTCTGCACCTTTATGCCCTAATGCTAATAGTTCTTCAAGCATAATACCAATTTTAATACCATTAGGCGTTGCAAGAGAGTATAGTTGAAGTGGTTTATTACCTACTGGCAGCTCTTGTTCAAATCTTGCGCCCGCTGTTGGTTGGTTGATAGAATCCCAAGTACCACCAGGGTTAGTTCCAGGACTCCAAACTTTAGGTAGTATATATTCTTTATTTTCCATTTTAATATTCCAGGTTAGTCATGTGCCTATTCAATATAGCATGATTTGTAGAAGTAGAGACTTGAATAATGATGAAATATATTATTTATAATAAGGGGTTGACGAAACTTTGGTTATTTATTTTTACAATAGATTTATAGAGCTTATAATCTGTTAAAAGTTACAATAGATGTGAATAAAAAGGAAATTTTGAATGAGTAGTTTACCTAAATGCCCTAAGTGTGAATCAGAGTATACTTACCATGATGGTAGTTTATTAGTTTGTCCGGAATGTGGATATGAATGGACGTCTGAAGAAGCATCTCAAGCTACTAGTAACGAAGATATACTAATGGTGAAAGATGCAAACGGTAATTTATTAGCTGAAGGTGATACAGTTACCTTAATTAAGGATCTAAAAGTCAAAGGAACCTCATCAGTGATTAAAGTTGGTACTAAGGTTAAAAATATTCGATTGGTTGAAGGAGATCATAATATTGATTGTAAGATTGAAGGGATTGGTGCAATGAAATTAAAGTCTGAGTTTGTGAAAAAATAACGATAGTTAGTTTAGCATCATTTATGCTAGATCAAAATTTATAGAAGATTATTTTGAAGTAGTAGTTCGCTATACTTAAAAATAATTAAAATCATAAGGATATGTATGTTAAAAAAGATACTATTAATATTCATTGCATTTCAATTTTTTAATCCAGCAATTGCAATACTCTGGCAGATTGATAAAAATTTTGAAATTAATTATCAAACTCAAAATAGAAAATTAACGATTGAATTTATACTTAAAAATAATAAAGATGGTTGGATGGCTGTGTGTTTTCATGAATTTATGTTTCCAGCAGATTGTATTATTGCATGGGTAGATAAAGAAACAAGACAACCTGTCGTTTGGGATGCTTATAACCCTGGGCTTCCAACGTTGCCTATGTTTCCTTCGCCAATACAAGATATTGACCCAGCAATCAAAATAAATAGTGGTAATCCACTTGATAATAAATCAAATGTAAAAATAACTAATTTTTCAAATACAAATGGCATAATAAATATTAAATGTGAAAGAGACTTTGAAACAGGTGATATTTTTGATTTACAGTTCATACCTGGAGAGGAATATCATGTTGTAGCAGCTTATAATGAAAGTAAAGGGTTTATTAATGAGTTTCAAGCATCACAACCAATGCATACAAAAGTTGGTAGTCAGATGTGGATAATCAATTATGAAGAAGGAGAGACTCAATAAATGCTGCATTGCAGTATATGTTGTAAGGGGTTGAGGGTTTTATAAAATTTGCGATATACGTTTTGGTATACAGGTGAAAGGGGGTGTATTAAATTATTTTTACATCGAATTCATCAGCCGTTTTTGGTGTTTTTCGATAATTAAGATGATGTCTTGATAAATTTCTGATTTGTATTTCTCATCATTATTAAACTGTTCAGCAAGTGATATTGACTGATCTAAAATGTTTTTTGCTATAGGCTGTATAACTGATGTTAAGACAAATTTATCTCTAAAACCAACGGATTCAGCAAGTTTGAGGAAATGTCTGAGTTGTACATCTTGGAATTTATATTTACTTGCTATTTTCATAGCCATTTTAGCTTTTTTAGGGTTGTCATAAACAACCGTACTAAGTAGATCATACCTAGGTGTTAGCTTTTCAGAGTTATGCTGATATAACAGAGAGAAATTTTTCCCATGTGCATCACCATTACCAATAAGAAAATTAAAAATGATAGTTTTAAAGAATTCAATTTTTTCTTTAGCAAGTAACTTACCACTTTTGATTTGGTTATCTAATAATTCAAAGCAAGTAATAAGTGAAGGGCCACCTTCATTCTCATATTTTATCTCAGGTGGAATATGTAATGCTTGACAGAAGTCTTCTTGGTGTAGGCGTATAATGTGGTTATCTGAAGAGACCCTATCATAACGTTCAACTAGATAGTATGGAGTCTTTTCAATCCAAAGAATATCCGCTTTAGCGGTATCTAAACCACAAGCAGCAGCAAGTCTCATGCAAAAAAGTTCATTGAAAACTGTGTCCTTCAAATCTTTTATTGCTGGTTTTATAATATGCGTTGAGGGGGTATTTTCAATTGGAATAGCTACTTGATTTTCAACAAATGCAATCATTAATTTATCTTGAGCACCGGCCTGAGATAATCGGATGCCTTCATCGCCTGCTAGAAGTGGGTGCCTGTGTAATGTTTGGAGTAGATTATTTGCTTCTATATCATTAAGAACTCTATATTCATATTGAGCATTCTGATTTATGTTTTTTCCAAATGGGTAAAATGAAATAGCACCAGCACATTCACCGCCAATTGCTTTTAACAAAGCAAATGTATTTTTGGACGATATATGTAAATACTTTGCTAAACGCGATCTTAGTGGCTCATCGGGTAATAACCCTGAAAAATAAGCAGAAGTTACTTCATGGCTAAATGCTTCATTCTGCAATGGCAATGATAGAGACAGGGGGTGATTATCTTGGCTTTTAACGTAGTCTTCTAGGTATTTAAAACTAAGCTTACCGCTTGCAAGTGTTAGAATACCGATTTCTTTTTCATTAAAAAATACGGTTAATTGTTCAGTCATAGGGTTCACATCCAGTCACAGCGTAAATCAATGGCAATACCAACAGCACCAAGTAAATGAATCACTTTACCAATTTCAGCTGTTTGTTTACCATTTTCAATATCACTAATAAAGCGCACACCGACATTGCTTATGCCTGATAAATCAGCTTGTGTCAGCTTTTGAAATTTTCGTGCTTTACGAATAATATCACCAACTTCTTTTGTACTTGTTATATGAACTTTCATAGTATTCACTTTTTATTACCGCTCAGTAAAATTATAGGCTTATTCAAGTGAAATTGTCAATATTTTTCCCTATCGGGAATATTTTCGTTGATTTGGTTGGTTTTTGGTGTTTTTATTACTGTACGGGAATATATTGTTTGTGATGTGAAACTGGAGAGTGAGTAAATGTTTTTAAATGGCATTATCGTGATAAGCGTTTTAATTGATTTTGGTGCGTGGGCTAGTGTTGATAAAGTTAATATAAACATCTAGTTTTAATATATAAGATAATGTAGTGGATGTCTAAATGGATACAACGGCTATATATCAACATTATATGAATTTTAGAGCAATAGAGAATGACCTTTTTAACCTTTTAAGATATGTAGATTTAAATGAAGGTAATTATTTTACTACTTCTGCTGAAATACGTAAGATTCTGTTAACTTCTTGTCAGATGGTAGAAATAATAGGAAATGGTATTTTAGATTCTGAGTGTACAAGTTTACCTAAAAAGGGAAATAAAAGTTTCCCAAAATATTTTATGGATAGTTTAAATGAAAAATGTAGTGATAATATTTCAGTTGTGACACCTAAAATATACAATGACTTGTTTGAACCTTGGAGTGTTATTGATAGTTGGTGGGGAGCGTACAATGATTTAAAGCATAATAAGTTGGAAAGTGGGACATTTGAAAATTGTTTAAATGCAATATGTGCCTTTTATTCTTTGATGATGTATATTACTCGTAAATCAAGCATTAAACAATTTTGGCATCAATCTGATCTAATTCAGCCATGGGGGAAGGTTAATGGTAAGGTAGTAACTAATCGCAGTCTTCATAACAATAGAGATAGGCAAATATATAAATGGTTTGATTGGAGTCATTAGGGCTTAAATTAAAGTGATCTAGTCAGTATAGCATTTTATTGAACAGAGATAATATATTCAATTTATTCGGGCATGCCTAGTAGC
The DNA here is from genome assembly GCA_021713415.1 of Thiotrichales bacterium 19X7-9. Classification (GTDB taxonomy): domain Bacteria; phylum Pseudomonadota; class Gammaproteobacteria; order Francisellales; family Francisellaceae; genus M0027. The sequence continues at coordinate 6,321 of JAKJJQ010000009.1, read as the reverse complement.
TATTTTAGGCTGATTACATTTCGTTATTCCCAACAAGAAAATGTCAAAAAACTTAAAACTGTAGCAAGTCAAATTAAATTACCCAGTTATACTATTTTCTTTCTTAGTTTATACTGACAGAAACAGTACTCTTATTAAGATAATGGGATATTTTATGAAACGAGAAAAAAAGACTTTCAAATTTAAGGTAGTAATCAATTTACTGATATTATTATTTGTTCTAAATCTACCGTTAAACTCTTATGCTTCAGATACCTCTAATAACCACTATTTTGATAACTTAAAGCAGATGTTTAGCCAAATGGTTGAAGCAAAAAAAATTGATCTAATGAGCAACTTTTATCATAAGGACTTTATTTTATATAGTAATGGTACAACAATGGATTATGATGACTTTTATAACGCACATAAAAAAATATATCAGACAAATGTTGGTTACAAAATAGATTATGATACTAACACTATAGTTGAACAAGAAAATAAAGTTGCTTGTAGGTTATTTATTACTGTAACCAAGCCAAAACAGCCACCACAAAAGATAGAAGTAATCCTAGTAGCAGAATACAAAAATAATAAAATCTATAGATTATGGGAATTAACTTATCCAAATTGGCGTAAATCAAAAACATTTAAAAATGTTAAGTAAAAAAATACTTCATAAACTTAAGACTTAGTTATCAAATAGAAGAATTTGTAGTATGAAATGCAACATCGCTTATGGCATTAAAAAAGCGAAACGAAATCGATTTTTTTTATGACGCAGAATAGGCTTTCGGCGGGTGAATCAATCCTACTAAGTTATTGTACCTTTTTCTATATTTCAGATCATTTAGAAATGCTAGAATTTATTTTATGAGAAAGAGTGATCTTGTAAATATCTTAGTTGGGCAGAGTCAGCATTACTTTTTTCTCTTTCAGACTATCCTTCACGATAGAAGAGACTACCAGGTACTGGTAAAAGTTCTTCATTATATGGCATAAAGCCATAAGACTGACTAATTTCTATAAGAATGCTAAAAGCAGTATCTTTTAATGAAGCTGATGAACGATCAATAGAAAAGTTCGATTTATCTAATGATGCAGAAGACGTTCCTGCAATAATTTTCATTAAATCAATCAATATCCTATCTAGCCTTTCAATATCATCTTGATTATTTTTTCTATGATATTGTATCTTATTTAAAATAAGTGATGTTTCCTTATCTTCACAGCATAACAAATTATTTATAATAGATTGTAAGTTTTGTTTTTTAATTTTGTATTGGTTACGATTTTTTTCATTATAACCATCTGTTTCTTTTCTTTTATTGATTTCTGCTAATTGACTTAAACTTTTATTAAAGAATTTAACAAGACTTTCTAAATTATTATAAGTAGTTTTAGTATTAGCATTTTGAGAGGAGCTGGAAATAGAAAAAAAGTACGTTTTTGACTTTTTAGGTTTCTCTAGTGAAATGTTTATGTTCTTTTTGATATCTTCATCCTGTAATAAATTATTTACTATATCTAAAAGTTTAACTAATTTACCCAATTCAGAATTATTCATTAAATTGACTATATTAAGAGTAATAGTTATTTCATTTGATAACTGCTGCATTTGAGTTTTCATTTGCTTTATATGGTCATCTGTTGGTTTAGTAACTACCTGATCAAAGCTATCAATTAAATTTCGTATCTGATCTTTTAAATTGATTAACTTATCTTCTTCTATTTTTTTAAGTTTTTCACCATACTTATCTTGGGCAGGATTAGGCATCTTTTTCCTCCAGCATTAATTATTTAGCCATAATAAATGAAGCATTGCATTATATATTGAAGCGTAATATAGTGCAACTATTAATCTATTGTAAAGTTAACTGGAGACTAATTAGCGATGAAAAACTAATTTAGTACTCCAAAAATTTAGGGAGTCATTATTAATTCTCTTAAAATTAAACTCAATTTCAGCATTATTGTAGCTATTATATTGCTATTAGCTACATATTAAGTATACTTATAAATAAAATAACCTAATACCACAGACATTATGTTTAGCTTAAATAAACCATTAGCTTGGAGCGATGAGAAAAATGAAGTATTAATAAAAGAAAGAGGTATTGGCTTTGAACAAGTTAGAGAAAAAATTATAAATGGTGATATTGTTGATGTGATTGATCATCCCAACCAAAAAGATTATTCACATCAAAAAATACTACTGATAAATTTTGATGACTATATCTATGCCGTACCCTATGTTGAAGACAAACAGCATATTTTTTTGAAAACCATTTTTCCAACAAGAAAACTTACAAAACAAAAGTTAAAGAGGTGAAATAAAATGACTAAACAAAAAAAAGATATATTTAAACCTCTTGATCAAGAGGAAAAAGAGTTAATGGATTTGCTTGAGCAAGGCGAATACCATGTAACCAAAAATAAAGATGAAGAAATTAAAAAACTACAATCTGCTGCACTTAGTCATAAAAAGCAGACCGCCTCAGTAAACTTTAAAGCTTATGCAGATGATGTACTTCTATTGAAAAAAATTGCAGAGTTAGAAGGCTTAGATTATCAACCATTTCTAAGATCACTTGTACATAAGTACGTTACAGGACAACTGCTTGATACTAGCTCATTAGGTGATAAGGTATTAATCATTAGAGGAAAGCCTGATAAGGCAGTTAGTCGCTTTATTGAAGAAGGGGGCAATGTTACTTTAAAAACACTATCTTCTAACTAATTCACTGCCCCCAGATTTGGGGTGAGTAACTCGGGCTTAATGTGGTGCTTCCTCCAATGGAGTAAACCTAATTAAGATTACATGCCGTACGCCACTGGTGTGTGACCTATTTTTAATGGGCTCAAATTTGAGTCCACCTATTTAACAGTTAAATTTCTAAGTCACCTAGTCATAGTCCATTAAACTTAAAATACAACGCAGAAAGTTTTTTTTTCGCGTAATCAACCCGATAAGTTTATAAGCTTAGTAAGTACCTTCACCCTCGCAAATGTCCCATCTGTTCTGTACATGTTCTATTGTTCGTCATTAAAAATGTATATAAAATGAGGGCTGTAGCTATTTTAGAACATTAGAACACATAGAACATGTTATTTAAGTAATTTTATGCACTTTATCTCCATAGCTTGTCCTGTACTCTTTATTATGCTAAAAATATTTCACCAAAATAAATATTTACAAGGGTGCTAAAATGCCTCAAGTTGAGCTTCGATATAGTCAAGAATTAGATTTAAATGTAAAAGATATCTTTGAAAAAATAGAAGCGCTTATTAATCAAATTGATTCTACAGCTGGCGTGTGTAAGAGTAGGGCGTATCCTACAGCAGAATACTTACACCTAAACTGTCATTTTGAAATCATGGTACTTAGAAAAGCACACCGTGATAAAAGTTTCATGGATAATCTGTTAGCTCAGATTGAATCAGTTGTAAAACCGATATTGCCAAAAGATTGTTATTATTCTATTAATCTGAATTTTAGTAGTGAGTATTATTTTACTTCTAAAACATAAATAAATTGTTTTTAGACTAAATTATGAGCTTTTTTAGTGAGCGCCAAGTCATAAATACTTGTCATATTAAATATTTTACCATCTCTAACTGAACATATAACAACCTCATCGACACTATAACCATTTTTTGTATGGTATCGTAAGGTAAGTGTAAAGTAAGTGTTATCTTCACTAACACAGTGAATGACAGGATCAAATTTAATAATGTTGGAAAGGCTTTTTTCAATATATTCAGTTGGATCAAGAAATTTATCCAAGAAACTATCTTTATTAGCTTGTTTCCAAAATGGTGAAGAAAACATGAAGTCATCTGATAAAATATCAGGATTTAGGTGGCCTGTGATAAGCCACTGTTCTATTGATTTTTTTAATTCTATTATTGTATATTTCATTATTTAATGCCCTAGTTAAAATTAATTATTATTGAGTATTTCAATATTTAGCTTCAAGGTATAATAATGACTGTTGATAAATTTAAATAGTCTCATATATGAGAGTTATATAATTAACCCTAAGCTAATAGCAACATAAACAGCTTGGGTAATATTAGAGACATTAAGCTTATTGATTAGGTTTCTACGGTATGTATCAACCGTATTTTTTGATAAATATAAAATACTGGCAATTTCTTCAGAGGTTTTACCTTTTGCACTCCAATATAAGACAGAAAGTTCAGAGTTTGATAACTGATCAAATGTTAAGGTATTATGACTGTTTTTTAAAATGCTATGTCTATATTCTTGATCAGTAATAAAGCGAGTTGTTTTTATCTCAGGTAAATAAGCTAAATAAACATCAAGCATACTATCTATAAACTCAATGCTAAACTGTTCAAGATAAGCAATTGTACTATTATAGTATGCTTGGCAGTCATCAATTTCACGTGTTGTGTTAACGCTTACTAATACATAACAATCATCACAGGCCCTTGTAAAACAGTAACAGCGATATAATCCAAACTTGATTAATATTTCGTTAATTGATTATTGTAATAGATCAAAGTCAACAAAATCATTAGGGAAGATAACTTCTTTATTTCTTATAAAAGTATAATTAAGTAATAAATCACCTCTATAAAGACCAGATTTAACAGTATTTAATGATACTCTAGGTTTACTAGATAGCCATATGTTTTTACCTGATTTGAGAATAATAGCAATTGCAATACTACCAAAATTATCTAATGAAGATAACTTGGAAGTTAATCGCTTAATTCTATGCCGATATTTAATAGAAGGAATTTGATATGTGTTCATAACCTATCCATAATAACGTCTTTGTTAATCATAGCCAAAAATATATTGTCTTTTTCAAGTAAATTAAAATAAAAGGTATTTTAAGCTATATGTTAAATTACAAAAAATTAAAAATACTTAAATAGGCAGTATTTAAAATTGCATTATTTAAGACGAAAAAAGATAATCATTTGGTGAAGGAGAGACCCAATAAATTCTGCGTTGCAGTATATGTTGTAACTATGTCTGAAAGTCAAAGAATGTATTTATCCAGAATTATGCTACATAAATATAAATTCAAACAGTATTTGAAAAATAAATATTTAACTTATAGTAAGAACCCTGCATGTGAATAAATTTATAGTGTTACTTGATTTGGAGTCCTTGATTTATTTATATTACTATTCTTTGAAAATATTTGTTCAGGGAGTCTTGTTTGTTGGTCAAGTAATATATTTGTTACACCTAATTTTGTTGTAAGGTCTCGCTTTATATGTGAGGTTATACCATTATTAACTAAATATGCGCTATCTTTCATTGGAATCTTAGATTCAACAATTGCCTTGGTTAATATTGATTTAATATAATTTTCTTTATGCATTAATGCAGATTCTGATTGACCACCAATGAGTGTGATAGAATATACTTTATCTTTAGATAGACCTAAATTTAATAGCCCATTTTCAAGTGATACTTTACCAATGCCAGTAGGGGTGTTGGAATCACTATGAATCATATAGCACATATCATCATCTTTAATTAATATTGCAATACAATCAACTAAGTCTGTTGTTCTTAGTACAGTATTTGGTATATCACTATAAGGTATTTTTTTCCCATTCCCGTTACCCTGATTTACAGAGATTAATGTTAGATTTAAATCTGTCATGCAACACCCTTAAGTTTTAGTTTTGATGTGACAATTTAATCCATATTACGAATTAAATCAAGATTATATTATATTTTATTGTGTATATTAATATAATAGTATGCTTTAATTATTGAATATAAGATATATTTGGTATAATGAATCATTCCCATTAAGTTTTTGCCTTGGGAGTACCTTTTTACCTTAATGATTTAATCCCATTTTGCTTAACAATATTAAGTAATTTAAAATAGCAGCTTTAGCATGGCGACTACCTTGTTCTGTACTTAGAAAAGCGCATAGTGGTAAACATTTCATGGATAATTTATTAGCTAAGATTGAGTTAGATGTAAAACCAATACTGCCAAAAGATTGCTATTATTCTATTAATCTGAATTTTAGTAGTGACTATTATTTTACTTCTAAAACATAAATGATGAGCTTTTCAATTAAAGAAAAAAATGGCTCTACGTCATAAAGAGGGGCACTTGAAATTACTTAACCTAAGCTAGAAAGTATGAAAAACATAGCTAATAGGAGTATCAAGTGCCTAAATTTGATAATAAAGTATCAAAGAGCTATAGAAAAGCTTAAGGAACAAATTTATTACCTACATACTAAAGGAGTTAGCTCAACCGATTTAGCCCGTGATAACCATATCAGCAACAGTACAGTTGAAAGGTACTTCCAACAAATCTATCAACGTAAA
>JAKJJQ010000089.1:0-8018 GCA_021713415.1 Thiotrichales bacterium 19X7-9 | reverse complement strand
CAAATTGGCGTGATTGAAGAAGCCTATATTGATGGCAATAAGGCACGAGCCATTGTTAAATTTTCAAAGCGTCAAGAAGCCGAAGATTTCTTTCAAGATATTCAAGATGGCATTATTGCTAATGTCTCTGTTGGTTATAGTGTCAAAAAGGCGGTAGCTGATAATGATAGTAAAGCTGTGATTGCTACAAGATGGCAACCATTTGAGATATCACTTGTTAGTGTGCCAGCTGATATTAGTGTCGGTATTGGTCGTAATCTTGCCCAAACTGACAATCAAGAAACAGATAAACTAAAGGAAGTTTTAAATCATTCAAATTTAAAATCCAAAAATGAGGGGGATAAAATGAGTCAAGCAGTCAATGAAGATAACAAAGTACAAACACGTTCATATGATGATGGTGTTAAAAGTGAAAGTAGCAGACGAGATAAAATTGATGCGCTAGCACGAGAATTCAATCAAGCTGAATTTGCCAGAAGCTATCTTACAAATAGTTCAAGCTTTGAAGTATTTCAGAAAGATTTAATGCTACATGTTCAGTCTCAACAGAAAGAGCGATTAAGACAATTAGAAAAGGAAAGTCCACAGATTGATGCAGTTAAATCTTGTGCCAGTAACATTGGTATGAGTGAAAAAGAAACTCGAGAGTTTAGTTTAACACGAGCGATTCGTGCAATGAGTAATCCACTAAGTCTAAAAGCACAAGAAGCAGCAAAATTTGAATTTGAAGCATCAGATACAGCAAAAAGATCAATGGGTATTTATGATGATGGTGATTTTGTTATTCCGAATGATATTTTACAAAGAGATTTTACGATTGCCAATGGTGGTGCGCCATTAGTTGGAACTGAACTAAGAGCATCTAGCTTTATTGATCTTTTGCGTAACAAGTCAATTATGATGAATATCGCCCAGAGATTATCAGGTTTAAGAGGTAATATTGCAATTCCAAGACAAACGCAAGGTTCTAATATTACTTGGGTCGGTGAAAAACAAAATGTGGGTGAAGGTGAATTAACCGTTGATCAAATTCATCTATCAGCAAAAAGATTAGGTGTATTTTTAGAGATATCACGAGAATTATTAACCAATAGTTCAATTGATGCTGAGACAATGGTACGAAATGATCTACTAGCAGCAGTAGCACAGGGTATTGATACGGCAGCTCTATATGGAACAGGTGCAGATTTTCAACCATTAGGGTTAACAAGTGTCAGTGGTATTACAGCAGCACAATATGCAGGTGAAAATCCATCTTTAAAAGACTATATCGATTTAGAGACAAGCATTGCCCTACAAAATGCGGATGTTGCCAATATGCGCTATTTGATTAATCCTTCGTTAAGGGGTGCGGCTAAGACAACACCAAGGCTACCAGATAGTGAATTAACTGTCTGGGAACAAGGCAATACGATTAATGGTTATCAAGTAGAAGTAACCAATCAGATTAAACCTAATCAAATTATTTTTGGTGATTTTAGTCAGTTGTTGATTGGCCTTTGGGATGGCTTACGTTTAACGGTTAACCCATTTAGTTTAGATAAATCAGGGGCAATACGTATTACGGTAATGCAAAGTGTTGATATTGCCGTACGTCGTCCAGAATCATTTGCCATTGCAACGAAACAAGCTTAAAGGGGAAGATATGAAAGCAATATTATTACGATCAATTATAGCAGCAGGTGCGCCACGTAAAGTTAATGATGTGGTTGAAATGAGTCAGGCTGAATATGACTTTCTAGTCACTCGCAATTTGGTTAAACCGTACGAGGAGAAAGTAGACGATAAAAAGATAGATAAAAAAGCAGATAATAAAAAGAGTGCTAAATAGTGGCACAATATCTTGAAAACTTTGATTGCTTATTTAATGACTCTGGTGAGCCTGCAGTGATTGTTAGAACGGGTGATAAAATTACAGTTAGGCATGAAATTATAGATAATATTCATACACTTGGCCTATCACAATATAAGAACTGTTCTGCTATTGCTTGGCTAAGATACGATGATCGAAATAAGATAGTGCGTGATGATGTCATTACATTAACCAAAAACGCACAAAGTTATCAGGTTGAACATAAATTATTAAGTGGTTCTGGGTTAGTTAAACTAGTTTTAAGTGATGTGATAGAAAATGACTATATCGATTTCTGATCAAGAAGCGATGAGTATTGCTGAGGCGATTAATGATATTCAGGCAACAGAAAAGCAAGTTAAAAATGCTTATCATCAGTCAGTTGGTAGAGCTGTTAGACTATCATCAAACCGTGTTGCGCATGATATTGCTAACCAATTGGATATCCCACTTAAACTAATTAGAAAACGTATTTTTGTTTATAAGACGATTGTTACTAAAGGTGCATGGAAAATCTGGGCTGGTTTAAATGATTTACCAATTGATAAATTAGGAAGGCCAAAGCGTATTGGAGCTGATGTTGTTGTTAAAGGTATTACAGCAAGTAATGCCTATATTACTAAAAGCGGTTATGTTCGTTTAAGAGAATCAGGTCAACGTGCAACATTTGAAATTGATAAGAAGGCAGAAAGTCTATTACAAAAGCTATTGCCCTATTATTTTTATCAATACTTTGAAAAAGAGTTTCAGCAATTATTAAAGTTTAAATATGGGGTTAATTAATGCTTAATAACACACGAGGATTAACAGATTTTATCTTATCAAAGTTAAAGGGTAAGTTACCGCAAATTAATTGGCAGCTATATCCTAATATTCAAGATTTAAAAGAGCTTCAATTACCCATTGGTAATCTGGCATTACAGCAATTTGATTTTACACCGAGAGTGACAACCGATCTAAAAACGGTTGACTGTACATTTAGTATTCGGCTTTTATTTAATGACACATCACTTGCACAATTAAATATTCGTGATGCAGCATTGGCAGTTGCAAGTTATTTGCATAGAAATTATTTAAATGAACAGATTGAATTGATAGAAGTTATATCGAGTAATCAAGACTATTTTACGCCTGAAGTTAATGGTTTTGTTGCTTGGGAGATTTCATTTATTGTTCGCTTTTATTGCGGTGATTCTATTTATCAATTAAATGGTATTTCACCAGATGTTGAATTAAATATTAACAATCATGTGGTGTAGTGATGGATTTAGTACAGCATTTAGTCGATATGCAAAGACGCTTAAATAATTTAATCAGAATTGGCATTGTGGTTGAAACTAATGAGACAAGGTTACGCATAAAACTAGGTGATAATGTCACAGGTTGGCTACTTTGGTTAACTCAACGAACAGGTGACTGTCAAACATGGTGGAAACCATCGATAAACGAACAAGTACTTGTTTTAAGTCCCTCAGGTGAATTAAATAATGGTGTTGTACTACCAGCAATCTATACGCAAAACCAGCCGACTTTAAATCCAAATGAGCAAAAAACCGTCTATAAAGATGGTACGACAGTTAGTTATAACTATGAAAAAAGTAAGTTAACAGTTGATTGTGTCGGTGATGTTGACGTAATTGGTGCTAAGACTTTAAAAGTAACCTTCGATGGTAATATTGATATTAAAACACCACTTCAAGTTAAGATTGATGCACCCAATACAATATGTACTGGTAATTTATTAATACAGGGAAGCTTAACTTATATGCAAGGTATGAATGGTTTTAACCAAGATGGCGGAGCCACAGCCATGATTCAAGGTAAAGTACTAGTTTCAGATGATGTGGTTGCTAATGGTATCTCGCAAGTTGGACATACGCATATTGGGGATAGCGGTGGGAGGACATCGGCAGCTAGGTAAAAGAAAGTTTATAGATTTTTGATCTATACTAAAATATAGCATTTAAGATATATAAACATCAGTTTGTAGGTAGATTTATCACCTTATTAAAAAAATCAATGTTAGTATGGATTTTGGCTATATTACAGCCTGTTGACGCTGCTCTCTAAATTCATATTTCTGTTTATTCGCTCCTGCAGGTCCTTCAGTGAATAGTTGCACCGGAGTCGTTGGCTGTTTATTTTTTGGTGATAATTCTAAAGATTGAGACGGAATATTTTTTTGTTTTAGAGCTTCAAGCTCTAACCTTAATTCTTGGTTCCTTTTTTGTAACAGTTGATTCTCTTTTTTTAGCTCATAAAGCGCTACACTTTGAGAATTATAAAGATCTTTACCTTCCTCATTTTTAATTTCTATATCTATATTATTTGTCGGCGATAATGTACCAAAAACCTCTAAATTGCCTTCGAGAATAGCCTGTTGTAGAGCTGTTTTGCCATCCTTATTTTGTAGGTTAACATTTGCTCTTGCTGCTAGTAATTGTCTAACTATCTCTGGTTCATTTACTCTGACAGCATGATGCAAAGCTGTATCACCCAATTCATCTTGATAATTAACATCCGTACCATGTTTAATTAGCTCTTCTAAGATAGCGTCATTACCTTCAATAGCAGCTATGTGAATTGGAATAGCACCATTATCAGCTTGAATATTTACAAATGATGATGCTTTATAATATTTATTATTAAGTCTATAATAACGCTTTGTAATATAATCATTTTTATGAGTATGCCAGTAGTTATGATTGCCCTTCAACGTTTTAGAAAAGAAACTTGAATGCTGTTTATCATAATCATAAAAAATAATATCTTGATTACCATAGGCTTTAATAAATTTATTTGTTAGATAAAATTCTAGGATACGTTTTTGGTTGTTGGTAAGCTCTTGATTGTATCTACCAGATATAAGAATAACTTCTAGGTAACCATTTCTTTGATATAGATAACCAGCTGAATAAACAGCCTCATTATTGGCAATTGAGGGATGTCCATAGGGGTCCCCCCAATCAATGAATTTATGACTCTTAGCATCAACCCTTTGTTTAAGATCCTCAGTTGTATATTTGAGTTTAATACCCGTATTTAACATCATGCTTTCAGTCAGTACAAAAATGCGATGTTCATTTTCAGTTAGTGGACAATAGTAATCTCCATCAATATTTTCATATGCTGGATTTATAGATTTTTCTCTTTTATTTATATAATTTGGATGATTAGCTTCACAATATTCTGAAACTAACATCTCTAGTGGCAATGTCATATTCATTCCCTTTTTTGTAGTAAAAAGTAATATATTAGATGGGCTCTGTCAACTTGGCTCATTGTATAATTCATTAATTTACCCATGGAAGACCAGCGGTTAAATTGACGGTAAATTGAATTCCATAGGCCGAATACTTCAGGGAGGTCAGGCCAAGGTGATCCTGTTCTCATACGGTATAGAATGCCTTCTACAGTATCTCGTAAATTAGGCTTGTCATAAATTCCGTATTCATGCATGATGTCCCTTAGTTTCGACCAGTACTCATCCGTGAGCATTCGTCGGATCATTAGCAAGCTCATTTTTTATGTTGTGAGAATCATAATTTTACGATTTTTCTTTTGAAAATCAATCACTTAAATTAAAATGTCAACACGCCCTAGTTAATTTAAAATAGTTTAAATTATCTTACCCAAACTCTTTTTCCCTTTTGCCTTACCATATGGATATAAAGGTAAATTAGGTAACATTCATGAAGGGCATAGATCGTTTTAATGGTCAAATTTTAGATGATATTGATCATGTTAAACAATCAATTGAAGATATATTAACAACACCCATTGGTTCACGTGTCCAGTTACGTATTTATGGTAGTCGATTATTTGAATATATCGATCGACCAATGAATAATGAAATGATCATACAGATTATTCTTGAATCAGCTAAATCAATTGATCAATGGGAGACAAGAGCTAGATTAACTCGAATATTACCATCTATAAATGGCAATGGTCGTTTAAACATCGATGTTGATTTCACTTATCGTCCAGATGGCAAAGCAAGTCAATTACGAGGGGTAGTGTTATGAGTGTGTTTGATTTAGCAAAACTACCACTACCAGATTCAATCAAATCAGTAGATTATGATGCCAACTTTAATGCGCTGCTTGATAAGTTTAAAGAGCTTCTGCCAGAGTATGATGCTTACCTTGAGTCAGACCCAGTCATTAAAATATTTGAAGCTTGTGCTTATCTATTAACATTGAAAGATCAAGAACGTAATGATCAAATTAAAGCGATATTGATTTCATTTGCACAAAATAAAGATTTAGACAACCTAGGTGCATTATTAGCGGTTGTACGGGCAGACAGTGAAGATGATGAGCGTTATCGAATTCGTATTTTAACGGCATTAGAAAAAGCAAGTAGTGCTGGTGCTGCACAGGCTTATGAAGCCTTAAGCTTAGAAGCTGATAGTCGTGTTGCAGATGTTAAAGCCTATGATAAAAAAGATAAGCCAGCAAAAGCCTTTGTCACCATTCAATCAAGTATTTCTGACAATGGTGAAGCGGATAGTGAGTTAATCAATATCGTAACAGCTTATTTAAATCATGAAGATCGAAAACCATTGGGGGCTGAAGTTATTGTAAATAGCGTTGAAGCTTTAAATTATCAGATTGATGCAATGGTTAAATTTGATCAATCAGCCGATATTGAAACAGTTAAAATGCATATGACGAACTCAATTAATGAGCTTGTATCCTTTAAACATAAAATCGGTGCTGAAATTGCCTTATCAGAAATCTATGCAAGATTAAATATGGAGGGGGTATCAGTTGTTGAAGAGTTAAATGAGCCAAAAGCAAATATCAAAGCAGGTCAACATCAAGCACCTTACTGCACAAATATTACTATAGTGGAGGCAAGCGAATGAATCTATTGCCACCAAATTCAACTGAGTTAGAAAAAGCAATTGTTGGTGCATTTGAAACCGTATTAAACTCTAAAGACTTACTGATACAAAAATTATGGAATGCTGATTGTTGTCCAGATGAGTTTTTACCTTATTTAGCGAGCTTTCTATCAGTTGATTTTAGAGCTTATAATAAGGCAACGAATGAACAAAAACGTGCAATGATCAAAAGTTCAATTGATATACATAGAAAGAAAGGCACATTAGGCGCGCTTAAGCGTGCATTGGAAACCATAGACTATCAATTATCATTACGTGAATGGTATGAATATAATGGTGTGCCACATACATTTACTTTAGATGTGGTTGTCGATAAGAATAAGCAAATTAACTCTGACTTAAAGGCAATCAAACATTTAATTGATGCCAATAAAAATGTACAGAGTAGCTATATTTTTAATTTAGCTAATGATATGGATGACAAAATTAAAGCAGGCGGTTTTGTTGCTTCAGTTCATGAGTATAGTTTAAGGGGAGTTGCTTGATGTATGAAATTAAAGTAACGGATATTGGAAAATCACTATTAGCACAGGCCATATTAGATAAGAGTAAAGTAAAGTTTGATGCATTTAAAATTAGCAGTGTTACGGATGATGTTAATTTAAGTTCGGTTGTTTATACAGACTTGATTAGTAAGATTGAAGTCAGAACAAATGAGCTGATTTTCACCTGTGTTGTACCTGAAGGTGCCAGTGGTTTTTGGCTACGCTCAATTGCTTTGTTAGATGATCAAGAACGTGTGATTGCTTATGGTAATATTCCTGAAATTTATAAATCTGATGATGATTTATCACCGAGTGTTAGTAACTATACCATCACATTACAAATAGATAACGCTGATCAAATTAATATTGAATTTAATAGTCAAGCTTGTTCAACGGTTGCTAACTATTATCAATTGGCAGAAAGTTTGATTTGTTTAATGAAAGATCATACACAGCTTGCTTGGGATTATGCAAAAGAAAAGTATGAAAGTTAAAAGGGGGTTATAAGTGGCAACGATAGATGATGTGCTAAAAGCAACAACTGATTTAAATACTGCAGTATCAACAGAATGTCAGCGCATTGAAGATAAGCTTAATGAATTGGAGTTATATAAATCACAGTTATTAGCATCATATAATGCGGAATTAGCTCGATATCAAGAGGATGGATGGCCACCACACTTTAGGCTGTCACGTAATCAAATCGGTACGGTTACAGACGGGATACTTGACTATTTTAGTATTGTTGCTGACTGTGATATCACATTTG
>JAKJJQ010000088.1:0-8106 GCA_021713415.1 Thiotrichales bacterium 19X7-9 | reverse complement strand
ACCTATCTCTTCGCAGATTGCCTTTAAACGGCACTCTACTTTTGAGATCAGCAAGGCCTTCCTGTATTTCACAGGAAAAACTATGTGGTAATGAGTGCTATAGGCACAATGAAATGATCTTACTAGCAACATTTTTTTAGTTTAACATGAAAACCTCTTCGGTTTTCAAACTTTCCCGTTTAATGTACCGCGTGGCAAGCCACGGGGTAATTGCTCAAATATATTTTTAATATAAAGTAATACAATATTTGTAATATAATTACGATTCATTAGTTATAAAATCAAGGGGCTGATTATGAAATTTTATGTTCCAAGTGATGCTAGTCAAGAGAAAGTAGATCTTACTGATATTCCGTTACAAAATTATAGGTATACAATGGTAGAGCTTAGGGATAAATACAGGGATATTTTACAAGCACATCTTCCAAGAACTGCATATGACCGGAGTGGTTTTTTCCATGATGCAATTGAAGAAGGTTCAGATTCTCATAAGTTTGATTCTTTTGCAATGATGCAGAAATATGACTCAAGTAACTGTATAGGCCTAACTTTGTCTTTAATCTTAGATATTTACTTTAAAACAAATGGTAACTGTGCTCCTTTATACGTGATTCCTGGAACACTGCCAAGACATTATGAACTTGATGAAAATTTATATGGTCACGTTGCTTTATTATCAGTATGTAGTGATGGAATTATTCTTATGGATTCTGGATTCCATATATCAGAACCAATTCTGCTTAGAAAAGGAGAGACAGTAAACCATCAAGCAGTAACTGGTATCACATGGCAGTTTAAATGGGATGGTGAAAACATTAATGCTTTTCAAGGGAAAGAGTCGTTTAAATATCATTTAAAACATATATCAAACCCTGATGATATGATTACTCAAACTCAAACTGGTAATGCTAATAAGGTTTCATTTGTATCTAGGTCATCTGAGGGAAAAGTTGTTAGTCATGTGAGCATTAATAAAGCAAAACAAACAATTGAGGGGACTGTTAATGGAAAAAGATTGCCAGTAACTCCAATAAATGCCATCAAAGATAATGTTAACTTACTTGATGAAAAATTATCTACTGTTTGTTCTTCTAATGTTACTGAGAGACTAAAGTATATTTTAGTTAAAGAACATGACTGCCAAGCTATAGCATTAGAAAGTTCAAGCTCTCAATCTATCGAGGCTCCAAAGTACTGTATGGAACAAGAAGCTAACCAAAAAACATATACGGCTGATACAATTCTAGGAGTAGATTAATTAATAGTCCTAAAAAACGATGATTAAATGAATCCTTTCATTTATAGGACTTTCTAACGAAACATAAGCTTTTTGATGGTCTGAAATTCCCGTTTCTTATTTTAAATGATCATATCATCTAATTTAACGGATATTCTGAGACTATTTTTGATATAATTAATGAAATATCAGGTCAAATCCTAATTACAAAAATCATTAAAACCCGCAAAAGTCATGGCTATGAAATTATTAAAGAATAATACATTAGTTTGTTAAATAATGTTATAATATAACTAACTGTTTTACTTTGAATTTATTATTATGATTGTCAGAAAAAATAACACAGAAATTAACAAACCTAAGTTTGATCAATACTTTAAATTCAATTTAGAGAAAAAGGAGATTGCAGAGGAAGTTATCAGGTCTGTTTTACCTAAAGAGTTAATTAAACTTGCTGACTTCTCAAAAATGAAGCTTGAACAAAGTGAGCATATTGATGAAGAATTAAGAAAATTAATTACTGACGTGCTTTGGAGTATACCAATTAAATGCGAAAAGGCTTATATATACATACTTGCAGAGCATGAAAGTAGTCTTAAAAATCATCACTTGCTACCTTTTAGGTTTCATAAGTACATGATTCGTATTATGGAAAAGCACATTGCTAAAGGTAATAAAAAGTTACCTATTGTTATACCTGTGCTGTTTTATCATGGTGCAAAACAAGGTTATCCTCACAGCTTATCGCTATTTAATTGCTTTGAAGATAAAGAACTTGCACAAAAATATGCATTCCAAGATATCACATTAGTTGATCTTACCATCCTAGATGAAGAAGAAATTGCATTACATGGATTTCGATTTTTCTTTCAATTAGTGTTAAAATATTCAAGAGATAAAGAATTAGCCAAACGATTAGTTGATGTACTAGAGAAGTACCCTAATTTAGCAAATTATTTTGATGGCAAAGACTTTAAAGATGCATTTGTTCAATTATTAATGAGTTTAGATTTAGACTCTGAACATACTGCTAGTGAAACATTAAAGAAATTAGATGATTTAACTGGAGCTGATATCATGACGCTACGTGAACAATGGGAAGCTAAGGCTACTGAAAAAGGTCTCGAAAAAGGTCGTATACAAGAGAAACAAGAAACGGCTAGAAACATGTTGCTTAAAAACTATAACCCTAAAGAAATTGCTGATTTAACCTCCCTTGAACTTGAAACTGTCCTTGAGCTTAAGAAAGATTTGGAAAATCAGAAGAAAAGATAAAATTTTACTGCGATCATGGCTATAAAGTGTTAGATTCAGCATTTATAGAATCTACCATTTTCGAGAAACTGTCTTGTTATTCCAAAACAAAAATGAATTACCTTTTGTTACCGCTGCTTGAGCTGCTCCAAAAGCTAATGCTAAACCACCAGTAGCAACAACAGCTAATAATGACTTAACTTTTGGCCATGTAGTTCTATTTTTTTCAAGCTTTTCAATATGTTCCTTATTTTGATTACGATAACTTTTAAATGCATCCTGCTTACCTTTAAATATATAGTTATCTAATCTTCTTTTTGTATCCTTAATCAATGCTTGCATAGGCTCTTTTTTTCTTTCTTTTGTGGAAGCAACATCACCTACAATTGCTGAACTACCTACGATACCAGCACCACCTAATGCTATTGCTCCACCACCTACAGCAATTGCTGTTGTTGTACCTGTAATTCCAAGATAACTTAAAGCAGCCGCACTATAAGCTGCTATACTACCAATTATTCCTGGGGTTGATAAGCCTAATGTTGCTGCTATTGTGATTCCACCTATAGCCCCCAGAGCTATTCCTCCTAAAGCCAAACCAACAGCCGCTGCAATTTTCGTTTTGTTCCACTTAGGTGGCTGATTAATATAAGCTTCTAATTCATTTGATTTATCATTTATTTGTTTCAAACGGTTTTTATTATCAATTACTTTTTGCATTGACTCTTGATTTAAGTCACTGATTTCTAATTCTGATACTTGTATATTTCTATTTGGGAAAATAAACTTTAATGCATTGATATACTCAGAATCTTGAGTATTTTCATCCAACGCAACAACTGCTTTTTGTAGGTCTGCATTGCCTTTTAAACCAGCCCAATTATCTTTTATAAAAGTCATTAATTTTTTAAAATCACTAATAGATTGTAACTGAATGTCACCAGATTCAGTATCTAATGCATAATGAAGTAAAGGATTATTTAAAATTAATTGATCTTGTATAACCCATTGATCATCTGAATAACGACGACCTTGTTTACCATTAGACCAACACAACTGTGGATCATATAAAACTCTTTTTAGCGCAATTAAATCTGCTGAGGCTGCTGGATGATTTTTCCAACTTTTAGGAAGAAAACCTGGTGTTCCCCTAAGATTAGGCATGTTTTCATTTAAATTAGATGAGAAGCCATAATCAATTAAAGACACACTGCCATCCTCAGCAATACATATATTATCAGGTTTAATATCTAAATGCGCCTTTCCAGTTTTTTGTTGGAAGTCTTCAACAGCTTCTATTATTTTTAATGAAAGATTAAACTGTTCTTCAATTGATAATGTTTTATTTAATAAATACTTCTTTAAAGAAATACCTAGATATTTTTGAACAGAGTAATGTTTTTCTTTATCTTTCCTTTTGATATATCCATGCCCAACGCCATATTTCATCGCTATTTGATCTTCTTCTGAGTTGTATACTTTGGACTTTTGTATTTTTAACGCAAATAGTTCTCCATTTTCATTTTCAGCGAGTTTAACTTTACCATATGCTCCTTCACCTAAATACTTTCCTTCACCAGCCATTACATATATTTGGCCATTTACTTTAATAAATGAGTGTGAAATATTAACTTTTTCTTTTGTTTCTGGATCAGTATAATTAATGGGAGACTTGCCGCGTCGCCTTTTAATTTTTGTACCATTGGGAGCATCTTTTAAAGATGATAATGCTACTCTCCACTCTAAATTTCGTTGTTTTTCAGAATCCCATGCTATTTTTGGCATTATATACAACTCCCATCCAAATCTACTATTTTCTAAAAAATAGCATTAATAAATAAACCTCTAGTGATAAACCCATGCTAACCAAATCAAAACTTTTAAAACACTCGTAAAAATACGAAAAAATACCCAAAAATTACGAGGCTTGTTGCATAATTAAGAGATTGACAGTCATAATGTTCTTTATTCATACTCTTTTTCATTTTTATGTTAAGTAGTTATGGCAAAGAAGCATTATAAACCCAAGAATTGGTCATCTTATAATCAAACAAAGGCCAAAGCAGGTAATATCTTTTTAAATGTTTCTGAAGATATTAATGATTGGTGGTACAAAGTAACGGGAGTTTTAAATACTGGAGGGGCTAAACGTGACGCTACGTGAACAATGGGAAGCTAAGGCTACTAAAAAAGGTGTTAAACAAGGGCGTATTCAAGAAAAGCAAGAAATGGCTAAGAATATGCTACAGTACGGTGATTCTATTGATAAAATTGCTGCTATTACTGGCCTTGAAAAAGAAACTGTCCTTGGGCTTAAAAAAATATTGATAATCAGAAGAAACGTTAATTTTTCCCATTTATTCCTAAATTATCTTACAAATTATTCGTAATTAATTTTGTTTGAAACACTCTGTAAAATAACCCGTTTACGGAAAGTTTAAACGTATAGATACTACAAGGCTGTTAATTTTGAACTGACAAGTCGATTAAGACTGATTCCTTCTTCTGCAGCTTTAAGGGCTAAACTCCTATGTGTTTCTGGTGGTATTCTAACCATAAAATTACCACTATAATTTTTCTCAGATAGTGGTGATGGAATTTTTTCACCTGATGTTTGCATATCAAGAAAAACATCACGTACAACAGCACGAATTCCTTCTAATGCTTTCTCTGGAGATGTATCAAGCCAAGATAAAGAAGGAAATTCAGCACATAAGCCAATATATTCATTATCTTCTTTAGACCAAGTGACTCGATATATATAGTGATCAGTATTCATTTTTCAATACCCTCCAGTTTTTTAATAGCTAATAACACTTGCTTTACTTGGTATGCTTTAGCTTTCCCATTGGCATTTTGAATATTAATTCTGGGGTCACCAACCCAAGGTGTTTTAAATATCATATGACTACTGCTAGACTGTCTAGGTTCACCAAAATATTCTGTACACACTTTTACAAGATCATTAAAACGAACATTATTAGGGTTATTTTTCATTTGCACTAAAACTTTTTTAGTACCCATATTAATAGATCGCTCATTATAATAGTATCAATAGTGATACTATATATCAAGTAAGGTAATATCTCAAAAGTGCATACGTCAGTTTTATATTGTTAACCGTGCATTAATAAAATTAAAGCGAGATTACCCAAATATGGATTTTGTATTTGTCTCAGAACGTAAATCACCAATGTAGATACTAAAACGATTCAGCTTTACCTTAGCCATAGTAATATACAAAACATCTTTATCTATACTCAGCTAGCTAGTGGTGCTTTTAATGGTATTTGGACGGATTAATTCCTATTTTCATCGAGCCCTTCATAATCAGAATTTACCCACTCTCTAAAAGTTTTATCAACTATCCTAATATCAATGTTCTTTGTAAAATCTTTTTGCCTTAAGCGAGCACAAATATCATGAGCATCTGGAGAAACAATCAACATTAGAGGATTTGCACAGTCATTGAGTGATGTTAACAAAGGTCTGTATGAATCTACATCATGATCATTAAAACTATAGCCTATAGTTATTAGTTGACCACTATTTCGAATATACTCATTACTTATCTTATATATACTTTGTATAAACTCCTGTTTTAGCTTAGCTGCTTTATTAGGTATAGGTGGAATAATCCTACGTTCAATTTGAGAGTAGCTCGGTATTCTTATAAATGAAGGAAATGCATTTGAAATCGATGATGTATCAAATATGAAATGAGGTTTTTGATCTTCTAGCCTAATATTTCCGGTTTTATCAGCTGTAGTTATATAATCAGAACCTACACAAAATGTACCATGCAAATGTAATACTTTTGATTGAGATGAATGCTGAGGTATGTTTCCTATTCTTTTAAGTACGGCATCGTAATTGTATTGAACCGGGATGCCATAGCCATCCTTTGGATGCCAATAAGCTAGTTCTAATAGTATTATTTCAGGTAGAGAATCATAATTAAATGTAAGAAACTGATAACCTTTAAATTCATCAAAAAATCTATAATAACAATTATTGCTGTCATCCCTTAATTTTTGCGCAAGATAATAATCACAACCCATAATTGCATCACAAAAGTTCGTCAATGGCTCTAAGTTATTTTGGCGTATATCTTTATACAATTGCTCTTCTATATTATCATTTTCATCATAATTACAAATTTTTGCCATTTTATTTAACAAAGGATAATCTTTATAGTTTTCATCAACGCCCGTATCTTCAATGCTGACCTCTGACTTTACATCAGCATTAAACCCAGCACCTAGTAGTATTATTGGTTTCATAATCCTTCAACAATTTTTTAGAAATATCTTATTAAGTATAATATATATTTAATTAGTACTATCAAGACTATGCTAACTTTATACAGAAAATTTAAAAACAAAAATATTTTTTAACGATATCGGAAGGCAGAAGTTGAGTATAGTCATCGGTGATGCTATATATTTCATAGTTAGTGCCAAAATTTTCATGCCCTTAGTTTTTAAGCACTGCAATATTACTATTAATGACAAAGTCACAGTGAGTTCTATTGTTTAAAATATTTCTAAATTTATCTAAGCTTGCAGAACTAACCATAAAACATATGTGATTTGGTGATAGTGGAATCATGAGATCATTAGAACTGTCAGATATTAAGTTCCTTGCATAAATAACTGGATAATTTGATGTAATCAGTTTATATGCTGTATTAAGCGTTATTATATTAAACGAAGCTTCTTTTCCAAAACTTGTGATAAATTTTAGGTACGCATTAGTCTCAAAGATATTTTTTAAGCGATTTAAACCAAGATTTAATAAATCATACTCAACATTTGCTCGGTAATAATCATCAAAACTCAAGCCATTTTTAAAAAAAGTCGCCTTTAAATTAGTTTCGTTAAAAATCTCTCTTTGTTTATTAATAATTGCTGGGGTTCTTACTCTCAAACCAATGATAAACTCTAGCAAATTCTTGCTTTCTTCTGCGGTTAGTTCACATTTATGTTTAATTTTTTTTATAATATTACCAAATTTGCTTTCAATCTCACTAAATTTCTTTTCAAGTGATACTCTATAATCATGGTTTTCTGTTATAAGCCAATATAACTTATGGCTAAAACAGTTTATATTTCCAGTATTTTTGATCTCAAATTTGCCAAATAGATTATTACTACTGTCTAACTTGGCACACTTAAATTTATTATCCTTACCCCAAAACCACTGCTTTAAATAAGTCTTAGGGATGAAATGATTTTTTTTATAACTTGCCATCATATCACCAATAATTTTTACTATCTTTACTTTCATCTAAAAACAAAAGCATGAACTTTATTAACCTTTAAGTTAGTTTTACCATTACTTCATTTCTAATCTTAGTTTAGCTATGATATAGAATAATTATAAATCTCTTTATATTTGAGCAATTACCCCGTGGCTTGCCACGCGGTACATTAAACGGGAAAGTTTGAAAACCGAAGAGGTTTTCATGTTAAACTAAAAAAATGTCGCTAGTAAGATCATTTCATTGTGCCTATAGCACTCATTACCACATAGTTTTTCCTGTGAAATACAGGAAGGCCTTGCTGATCTCAAAAGTAGAGTGCCGTTTAAAGGCAATCTGCGAAGAGATAGGT
>JAKJJQ010000087.1:0-8149 GCA_021713415.1 Thiotrichales bacterium 19X7-9 | reverse complement strand
CTTGAAAGCCGAATATATGTCTGCTGGCAATTTAATAACATCATATCATTGAGTAAAATATTGGAGAATAAAATGAGTTAAAATTGCATTAAATTACTTGAAATATAAAACGAGTCCATATATGTTGCAATGACCCATTGAATCTACACTAGCCTATTTGATATAAAAATAAAATTTAGGAAGAACAAACATGCAACAATTAAAATCATATTGCGCAAATCTACAGCTTATCTATGTATCGGATATTAATCGATCAACTGAATTTTATAAAAAAATATTTAATATAGAACCTGTTTTTACAAGCCCTAGATATGTTGCATTTTCTGCTGGTAGAGAAGCATTATTTGCACTATGGTCAGGCGGCACAACACCTGACCCCTCAACGCCTAGATTTTCTGAGATTGGCATTATGTTATCTTCCAATGAAGCAGTAGATCATCTTTTTCTACAATGGAAAAGTGACCCTGATATTAAAATTATACAAAATCCTATAACTGAAGTATTTGGTCGAACATTTCTAGTTAAAGATCCAGATGGAAATATAATTCGCGTATGTCCTTTAGATTAAATATATGCAAGTTACTTTATTTTATTTATCTTCTTTTGAAGTTGATCCATTTGTCTTTTGATTATCTTTATCTTTTAATTTATCTAGCTTTTCTTGTGCCTTTTCATTGCCTTGTTTTGCTGCTAGTTTATACCAATGATAGGCTTTTTGAGCATTCTGTTGAACACCTTGACCATATTCATACATTGTCGCTAAATTATACTGTGCATTTGCGACACCTTTTTCTGCTGCCGATTGATACCAAAAGGCTGCCTCTTTTAAATCCTTTTTAACACCCTCTCCAAGATCATACATCGTAGCAACATTAAACTGAGCCTCAGCATCACCTTGTTTCGCTGCTTTTAAATACCATGAGAATGCTTTTTCTAAGTTTTTTGATACACCATTGCCTTGATCATATAAATAACCCAGTGTCACTTAGGCATCAATTGAGCCATTCTTTGCAGATTTAGTATACCAATGAACCGCATCTGGCATACTTTTATCAACGCCTAAACCGCCTTCATACATCATTGCAACTCGATATTGTGCTTCAGCATCCTTTTGTTTAGCAGCTAACATAAACCATTTGAAAGCTTCTTTTTCATCTTTTTGAGTACCTTGGCCATTAACATACATCAAAGCAAGATTATATTGTGCATCAACCCAACCTTTTTTTGCTGCATCTGTATACCATTTAAGTGCTTGTTGAAGATTTTTTTCAGTGCCTTCTCCAAATGCATACATCGTACCAACATAATATTGTGCTTCCGTATCGCCTTGTTTCGCTGCGGCCATATACCACTTAAATGCTTTTTGTAAATCTCGTTTAACTAGCTTACCCTGATCATAAATAAGTCCAAGATTAAATTGAGCATTAACCCATCCTTTATTGGCAGCTAATGTGTAATAATGAATGGCTTTTTGAATATTCTGTGATGTTCCCACACCCTTATTATACATATTACCTACATTAAACTGTGCTTCAGTATCTCCTTGCTTGGCAGCTTTTAAATACCAATAAAAAGCCTTATCTAAACTAACTTCTGTTCCAATACCTTTTTTATACATTATTGCAAGATTAAATTGCGCATCAATATAACCAGCTTCAGCAGCTTTTATATACGAATTTAATGCATCTTTATACTTGCCTTCTTTATAATATTTGTGTGCTTGATTATATTGATTGATTGTCTGTTGTGTAACCGAATAGCCGGTCAATGGCAAAATTATGACTACTACAATACTAAGTAGATATTTTTTTATATTCATAATTTAAAACCCCATCATAATATCTAAATAAAAAATTCAATATATTCTAATTTTAGATTACTTTATTAATTTTTTAGCTAATTCTAAAATGAATTATTGATGCATAAAAATATAGGTTAGTGGTCTTTAAAATTTGTATTATGCATACAGGCTCTGATATCAATTTAATTTATTGCTCTAAAATTATTTAACTTAAAAAGTTTACTTTTATAACTTGATACCTTAGCATTAGGCAATCGAAAATATATGGATATTTTTATGAATACGTTTATAGAAAAATTAAGCTGGGAAGAAGCAAGAATATTAATTTCCAAACCAGTAGAATGCGGGCTTTCTGAAATAGCGAATGGAAACTTTTTTGCAGCAATTTGAATCAGAATGGGACATGAGTATATAATGAAATACAATAAATTTATCACTGCCCTAATCCCAGGACTCTTTTTTTTCTATACTATATATCAACTAACATCATTTAATACTTTATTACCAACTATTTCATTGAGCCTATCAATAACTGATCAAAAATATAGTTACATTATTACTTCTTATTTAATAGGTAATGCCATTATGCTCATACCTGGTGGTGTATTACTCGATCGTATTTCGATAAGGAAGACTTTTCTTTTTTTCATCTTTACTGCTTCGAGTGCTTCATTATTACTTACCCTTGTAAATGACTATTCTATAATTGTTTTAAGCAGATTCTTTGCTGGAACAGCGAGTGCCATGTCTTTATTAATTGTTTTAAAGTCTTCTCAAAAGCTATACCAAGAAAAATCAGCATTTATTATTGGTTTATTAATTTCTATAGGCATGTCAGGTGGAATTGTTGCTAACTTGATTTATCCAATATTTCTCAATTATCTCCATTGGCAAATAGCTGAACTATATACTGCAGTTTTTGGGTATTTACTTTTTATCATTGCATTGATTAAGTTTAATCTATCTGACTTGCCTAATATTAACGATAACAGTCTTTCTATATTGAGTAATTTTATTAGTATATTAAAAAAAATTGATAATATTAAAATTGGCATTTATATCGGATTAATTAACCTACCTATATTTTTAATTGCCGTTAGTTGGGGCGCATCAATTCTATCTAGTCAGTATAAGATTTCAATTCAACAGGCATCAGCAATCACAGGTCTACTTTTCTTAGGTGAAATAATAGGTGCAACTGTAATGGGATGGTTATCTGATAAAATAAAAAGTAGAAAAAAGATTATGACTTATGGTTCGATTCTTTGCATCATAAATATTATGCTTATCTTACAGTTTAGTGCTTCATTATATTTTGTTTCAATTCTAATCTTTAGCTTAGGATTTCTGATTGCATGTCAAGTTGTTGGATACCCATATATCATAGAAAACAATAAGCAAGAAGTCTCAGGTCTGTCTTCAGGGTTTGCATCTCTAATTGTTAATCTAATCGGCGGACTACTACAACCTGTATTTATTTTTATCATTCACAATAGTCATGATAACTTATATGATTTTAATTCTGCTTGGCTATTTATTTTAACATCATTTCTAATTGCATTTTTTATCTCCATTTCACTTAAAAAAAATCAAATATGATCAATATTTTTAAAAAGATAAAAAATACTTACCAGTTATGTAATTATTTATAAACGCACACACTTGTTATACATAATCGGGTAATGAAATGGCATTCGCCGCCGCTTTAATTTTTTCCATAATCTCACTTGAACGCTGCTCTAC
This sequence comes from Thiotrichales bacterium 19X7-9, assembly GCA_021713415.1. Taxonomy (GTDB): domain Bacteria; phylum Pseudomonadota; class Gammaproteobacteria; order Francisellales; family Francisellaceae; genus M0027. The sequence goes on along the minus strand of JAKJJQ010000087.1, from coordinate 4,605 downwards.
TATCTCTTTTGAAACTTCATCTTCCGTAAGAAAACACTCGCCTAACCAAAGGGCCAAGTCTTGATTAGCATCAACAAATGGGCGCATTATTTTATGATAACGACTAAAGGCCATAGCATAATCACCCTCTGTAGATTTTAGCTCACCTGCTAAGATATAAGCCCCAACAATAGCCAAATTAGCACCCTGCCCAGACAATGGCGAAGCACAATAGCCAGCATCACCCAACAGTGCGATACGGCCTTTAGTCCATGATTCCATCTTTATCTGAGCCATAACGTCAAAATAAAAACTATCACTATCATCTATAAAATTGAGTATTTGTTTAGACTCCCATCCAAAATCATAGAACCAGTCTCTAAGACATTTTTTCTGTTCTTGTTCATTGGCTATATTACTTAATGCCTTCTTGGTTTGAAATGCAAAACATGTAGATGCTTTATTAGGATCTTTATCACTACTTACACTGATTGACTTTTGATCTTTATTGAATAAGACTTGAGTCCTATTAAGATTTAAATAGTTGGGTATACTAAAAACGCTAATGTAAGAACCTAGATTACAAAACTGATATTCTTCATCTGAAAAAGTCATCTTTCTAGTCGATGAGTGTAATCCATCAGCCGCCATCACTAAATCATAGTGCTCAATATGACCATCCTTAAAAGTCACTTCGACAAACTGATCCTTTTGTGTAAGGCTTATGATTTTTTTATCAAAATAACAAGGCACATCAGGGATTGCTTCTAATAAAATATTAACTAAGTCGCCGCGAACAATCTCGACTTCATCACCTTCTTTGAAAGTACCTTCTTCATTGTACTCTTCTGATAGCGTTTGACCATCAGAATCTACATAGCGTGTTGACAATATCGATGTGCATTTTGCACGTATACTGTCATATATCTCCATTTTTTTGACAATATCTACTGTAATACCGCGAATATCTATGGCGTGTCCACCTGTTCTTAATTGCTTGCTTCTTTCTATTAGAGTTGGATTAAAACCATACTTTTTTAGCCAATAGCAAATCGCAGGCCCGGCTATGCCAGCACCTATAACGAGTATTTTGTGGTTGTGACTCATACTTAGCCTTTAATAGATAATTACAATAGTGGTTTGAATATACACAAGATATCCCTTTTTAGAAAGGATATCTTGTATTTAAACAAAAAAACTAAAATGGTGGAAGATACGAAGCTCAATTATTTAAAATTCTTTTGTTTGAATACAATAAATTAAGTTAGAATAGCTATCTTATTTACTATTATTTGAGACAAGAGGTTCTAAGCATTGTTGAATGAAAATAATGATTTATGTGATCAAGTATTAATTCTATTACGTAAAATTATACGATCAGTCGACCAAAGGTCTCGTGATTTAATTAAAAAATATGGCTTAACAGTGCCGCAATTATTAATTTTAAAATTTATTTGCCAAAGTAAAGAAAAGCTAACTGCCAGTGATATTGCTAAATTAATTACCTTATCTCCAGCTACCATTACACCAATTATTGACCGATTAGAAAAAAGAAATCTATTAGAACGTGTTCGCCTAGATAAAGATAAACGTAAAGTATTTATCATACCAACAGATAGTGGTCGTGACTTATTCAACCAATCACCAACACTGATGCATGAGCAGTTTATTTCAAAATTTGATAATCTAAAAAAGTGGGAACAACTGATGATCCTATCTTCTTTAGAAAGAGTTGCTACTTTAATTGATTTAAATGAAGATGAAAACTTCTCCCCATTGCTTCACTCTGATGAACTAAATTAAGCTGCCTTAAGCATTTCTGTATTTAAATTCTGTAAGCGCCTAACTTCTAACTTTTTGTGTGGTATTAAAATAGCGACTATCAACCCTACGAAAGCAATCATAAAAAATAAAATATATAAACTAGATGCAGGACTAAAGAAACCTGTTAGCCCAGTGGCAATCATTGGCGAAAATCCAGCAATTGAAGTTCCTATTCCAAAACCAACTGAACAACCAGATGCCCTGATATATCTTGGAAAAATTTCACTATATAGTGGAGTTGCTGCACCTTGTATTAAAGCAGTAATTACAGCAAGTCCAATACTGGCAAGTATAATTGAAGCATAACTGACTGGTTGTAATAAAGAGATTAAAGGCGCCTCTACTAATAAAGTGATTAAAAATGCAATAATTAGAAAACGTTTTCTACCGAATAAATCTGATACAATACCAAAGACTGGAACCAACAAGCATAACAATACAATACTAATAACATTAATACCTAACGCTTGGCTTAAACTCAAATTTAGATAATCGCTCATATAGGTAATCATATAAGTTAGTACCAAGTAGTACAAAAATGAAGTTACTGTCGATAATACGACAGTGTAGAATAAACATTTTGGATAAAGTTCAATTAATTTTGAAAGTGGTTTAGAGGGTTCTACTGTAGCTGAACCTGTTGGCATTGTTTGTTGTTCCACAGATTCATTATCATGATTATTTCTTAATTTTAATTGCGTAAATAATAATAATAAACTCAATGCAAATGGCAAACGCCATGCAATATTATGCCAACTCTCTGGCGTTAAGGTCATGACCAAATAACTAACACCTGCCGCAATTAAAAAACCAATAACTGATGATGAGTAGGCAATCCCGGCACTAAAACCTGTATATCTAGTTTGACTATCTTCTGATGTAATCGTTAATAAATTTCCAAACTGTCCGCCTGCTGATATACCTTGTATTATTCTAATTAAAACTAATAAAATAGGCGCTAAAATACCTATCGTATTATAGCCTGGTAAAATAGCCATTAAGGTTGTCGGGATTGCCATTAATAGAATAGATAAATTCATAGCGTAATAGCGCCCTCTTTTATCTCCTAATGCGCCAAAAACAATAGCACCTAAAGGCCGTGCAAGAAAACCTATACCAAAAGCTGCAAACGTTGCTAATAAGGCTATAAAATGATTGTCTGACGGAAAGAACTCAACAGCAATTACTGCGGCAAAATATCCATAGAGTGAAAAGTCATACCATTCGATAATATTCCCTAAAGAATTTCTTAGTGAACGAAATATATTATTTTTCATTTTTCTGATATTTAATATCCTTTATTGACAACACAATAGCTATACTACTAAATTTCAGATATATTATCAACCGACCGCACAAGATACGATCAATTACAATCCATGTAATTTAATTTGTGTACGAATATTTTTTAATACAAAATACCATTAAAGGCAGTGAAATTAAGCGCGCTAGAGTCCTACTAATCGTGAATATTTTTATACTCTTTGACAGATATCAGTATTTGTTTATTTTTATCCCAAAGAATATATTTTAAAGAGTATAGGATTTCATTTAAGTGAATTTTCTTTACCTCTTGAAAATAACTAGCATGATCATTATGGCATCTAGCTAACTGATAATTAGGAATACTTGCAGATAAGTGATGTATATGGTGATAAGCAATATCAGCTGTAATCCAATTTAATATAGGCGGAAATATAAGAAAACTCGAACCTTCTAACGCTCCTTTATAATAATCCCAATGCTCTTTATCTGATGCATAGGCATGTTCAAAATTATGTTGTACTGTAAACAAAAGAATACCCATTCCACCACCTATTGAAGCGCTCGCAATATATAGTACAAAAAAATGGTATGCTCCAAAATAAATAGAAAGAATAATCCAAATTGAAATTAACAAGATATTATTCAGTGATTGGTGCTTATACTCATTCAGATTTCTCCAAGAGCGTGATGGAAACTGTTTAAGCAAAGCTTGTACACTGAGGGTATTATTCTTCTTTACTTTATATTTAATTACATACACTAGCATTAAAATAGAATCTTTAATCCAGTTATAACGTGGATTAAAAATAAGATAGATAAAACCACCAATTGGAAACAATAAGGGATTACGTAAAAAAATATATTTGATACGCTTAGAATGACTTAGTTCTGTAAACTCATCTGTTGTTATTATATTTAACGGCCCACGATAACTATCCCAATCACCATTTGTTTTATGATGAAAGGCATGATTAGCTGACCAAACATATTGTGGCATACCAGTAATGACGCCAAAGATAAAGCCAAATATATTGTTAAGATGCTTTGATTTAAATAAGCTGTTGTGGCCACAGTCATGCATCAATACAAAACATCTAAGCAACAATGCAGAACTTAAAATGAGACAAATGAATAACACTAAAATAGAAACATTATAAAATGTAAAATAAATCACCCAGAGCAAAAATAAAGGCAAAAGTGTATTAATTACTTGTCTAATTGCAATATAATTAGATTTTTGGGTATAAGGCCTTATCAGTGCTTTCCAGCAACTAGCATTGATTACTTTCATTTTGATATCCAAAAGAAATATAAATTAATATAGGCTATTTTGGCAATATATGTTGAACTTGAATATATTTCTTATAACAGTAATATTCTTTTTGGGGTATATAGTTATGAGAAAATCAAAATTTAATTCATTTTTAAGTGCATTATCTGATCTTACAATTAATCAATTACAAGTTTTACTTACACGTGCATCAGCTCTTAAAACTAATGCCTTTGTTATAGCTGAAACTGTAAACACATGCTCAG
>JAKJJQ010000086.1:0-8199 GCA_021713415.1 Thiotrichales bacterium 19X7-9 | reverse complement strand
ACCTATCTCTTCGCAGATTGCCTTTAAACGGCACTCTACTTTTGAGATCAGCAAGGCCTTCCTGTATTTCACAGGAAAAACTATGTGGTAATGAGTGCTATAGGCACAATGAAATGATCTTACTAGCGACATTTTTTTAGTTTAACATGAAAACCTCTTCGGTTTTCAAACTTTCCCGTTTAATGTACCGCGTGGCAAGCCACGGGGTAATTGCTCAAATATTTTTTATAAATTTTAAGTTAATCACTTACAAGCAATGGACAATCTCTCAAAGCATAAATAGCAATTTACCATTACAGAGTCTCTTATGATATGTAACAATAACAATTGCAACCCCCTAGGAAAGAGCGAGGTTTCTTAAGGATTAAGGAATTATCAACATGGATGTTGATCGCTCTGACCGTATTTTTCAAGATTTATTTTTCTTAAGATAAAATTTTTTGATAATAAAAATCATTAAAACAACCAAAATAATGATTAAGAATGCTATATTCTCATAGTGTTGAACATGAGCAAAAGCACGTTTGGCAACAGCACCACAAAGAAAGCCAATGCTAAAAAAAATACAACTCCAAATAAAAGATGCAATCAAATCATAAATTAAAAACTTAATCATCGATAAGGGTACAGATGCACCTAAAATAAAAGGTGATATAAAGCGAATGCCAGGTAGAAAGCGATAAATAAAAATAAAACCAATTTGATGCTTTTTAATTAAGTGCATTACTTTATTTGCTTTACTAGACTGTAATTTATCTTTATTTAGAAAATCAACTGAACGCTTACCTAGATAAAAATAAACTTGATTAAATAAGCCTGCACCTAAGGTTAAAAACATAATACCTAAAAAAATATCAACATAGCCTGCATGTGCTGCAACACCTCCCATAATTGCAACCGTTGCACTATTAAATGCAGCGGCTAATAATAAGATAAAATAACTATTGGCATAGATAATTGATAAAACTATTGTCATGGTAATTAATCTTTAGTCTCTTTGACAATAAAATTACGCCCATGATCTTTAGTCCTTCGAATCAAATAAACAGTATACATTGAGATTATCGCTGAGAAAAAGCACCAAACTGAATTAAAGGCATAACTATAAAAAAGATAGGTTGCAATCACTGATAATAAAATTAAAAGACCAAAAATTTTCATCGCAATATCACGACTAATCAATAACGGTATAATGATAATAGCAATATACATATATTTTGGAATCGATGTGCCTAAAAGTGCATCATAAATTGTTGTATAACTATATTGAATTGAGCTTGCACACATATTGGTTTGTACCATATGCTCATTGATTAAATAAGGAATAAAGGCAATAAGGCCTAATAGTGCACCTACAATTGCAAATAAAAGCTTAATCCAAGCTCTTGCACACAGCCTATTTTTGGCAACAAAATAAGCTGCCAATGGAATCCAAAATGGCCACCAAAAGTGTGAGAAAAAGACAAAACCTACTGAAAAATGGCGTATCCAATGTTGTGAACTTGTGGCTAATGCAAGCCAAACCCCTCCTTCAATCAATTGTTGAATACCAAAAAATATCGGCACAAAGGCAAACATAATGTAGTGATAGCGTTTTAAAGCAAATGCCGAATAAACACAATAAGCACCAATTGGAATTAAAAATGTCCCTGCCGTAAAGCTTGCTGAAGCCGAAAAACACATAATCGCTAAACCTAGTTTATCAAACACATTAATTAGTTTAGTCGATAATTAATAAATACAATATATAAGCGCATAAAATGTGATATTTGGAATTAAGAATCAACTAAATTAACTGTCCATCTGAAATTAATTTAATTGACTCTTGATTCCTGGTAGTTAGGTTACTACCATACCCTCTCTCTTTAATCTAGCCTCTTAGGGTATTTCAAAACTTAAAGTAGGAGAGCTTTTCAAGCTATGGTTCCATCCTGGCATCGTATCAATCGCTCTCCTGGTAAGCTAGCTGATAACGGTCAAGTTCAACCAGTCTTTACCTTGAATTTGATTATGGCTGATTACTGATACAATTGCAAGGAAATTTAATCAGAAAATACAGAAAAAACAAAAATCTACGATTTATAAATGATGGTTTTTTCCCTAAAGTGTATACGATTAACAAACAAACAATTAAACATTAAAATTAGCGATCATTTATATAGTTAGTTACTATGATGTGTATTTGTCTTTACAGCCTTTATCTGTGAAATAGACACCTTATTTGGCTTTTTTATTATATGCAAACTCGATGCCAATAAACTGACACGTTGACCTAGATATTCTGCGCTTTGTAAATCAATTGGATGTGCTGTTGCATTATCTGATTGTGCCACAACACCTAACTGTGTGCCTAATCGATTTAAATGATGATAATTATAGGGTGTATCTAAATTAGCCCATAACATACCATGTTGGGCTGCAAGCGTGATAAAATAGTACAGCGTATTGGATTGATCACCATTAAAGCCACTACCACAGGTAAAACCAGCTGCAATTTTGTTTGCCCACTGTTGTTTAACCCATAATATACTTGTCGCATCAACAAATGCTTTAAACTGTGCTGCAGGGCCTCCCATATAGGTGGGTGAGCCAAAAATTATACCATCACAGCGATTAATTTGATCAAAAATCGCTTCATTAATAAAACGCCCCCCATGAATATCTGTTTCTGAAATACAATAGATCAAAGCTTCTGTATCATCTAGTGATTGTATTCCTTTAACAACAGCTTGTGCTAAACTTTCTGTTAAACCTGTTTTTGAGAAATAAATTACTGCAATTTTAGTCATATCATTTACCTATTTTATTTTTATTTATGAATCATTATTAATTTTAAAATTTAGGTTATACTTAGGGTACAACCTTAAGTTAACTTGAGGTAAAGTAAAAAATGCATATTTCAAATAAATAATTTAACTTAAGAGGTAATCTAGATTACATGACTTGTGAATATTTAACTGTTGGCGCTTTAGCAAAACGTTCGGGACTGAGTATTTCTGCCATCCATTTCTATGAAACTAAAGGCCTTATTATAAGCCAACGAAACTTAAGCAATCACCGTATATTTAAACGTGATACCTTAAGACGATTAGCAATTATTAAAGCTGCAAAAAATCTTGGTATGCCACTTGTATCAATTCAACAAGCGTTTAAAACACTGCCTCAAAATAGAACACCAAAAAAAGCAGATTGGGCAAAATTATCAGCTAGATGGCATGATGAGTTAAGCCTACGCATTACTCAATTAACGCGTCTTAGAGATCAACTAACTAGCTGCATTGGCTGCGGTTGTCTTTCAGTTGAAAAATGTCAATTAATCAATGCAGATGATCATCTAGCGATAAAAGCATCAGGTGGCGTATTACTTGAAAAATAAATCTAATTGTTAAGCTTAAGTATTTGCGTTAGATAACGATCAAAGGCCGTTGCAAATCCATAAGATGCTTTATTTGAAAATGCTTTGGTGCGACTTTGTATTAAACCTGCATCACGCATCTCAGTTAAAAAATTACGTTTTGCCAATGCTTGTTTAATATTATTTTGATCATAAACTTTACCATAAGGCGTAATAACAAAAGCACCTTTTTCAATCACCGCATCAGCTAAAGGAATATCGGATGTAATCACCAAATCACAAGCTTTAGCTTGATCGATAATATACTGATCTGCCACATCAAAGCCTTGAGAGACGATTTTTGATAATACATAGTCGGAATCTGGTAAGTTAAGATATTGATTGGCAACAAAAAGCGCTATGATTTTTCGATTAATTGCAGCACGATAAATAATTTCTTTTATCGGCTTAGGACATGCATCAGCATCGACTAAAATTTGAAATTTTTCGGCTATTTTTTTTGTCATGGCAAAATTGATTCAACCTCGTTACAGTACTGATAAAATGTATTTATATCTATATTTGAACCACATAATAAGTTACCTATTTTCAATCCAGATAATCTATTTTTTAATGGTCCGATTAAAGCTGCTGTTGTTGCAGCTGCAGCTGGCTCACAGACTAAGTTTGTCTCTTCTACTAATAACTTCATGGCTTGTTTAATTGCCTTATCACTGACTAAGATTATATCATCTACATACGCTCTACAAATACCAAAACTATAGTCTAACGTATTCGGTGCATTTAATGAATCAGCAATACTTTTAGCACCATCGATTAATTTTATTGGCTTATTTTTTTCAAAGGATAATGACATCGTTGGTGCAAGCTCAGGCTCAATACCAAAAACTTGAATGTTTGGGTTAAATAGCTTGGCAAATTTTGCCACTCCTGATAATAAGCCACCGCCCCCTGTTGCAATTAATAATACATCAAGCTTAGGTAATTGATTTAACCATTCATAGCCAAGTGTGGCTGTACCTAAAGTCGTTAATGGATGATCAAATGGATGGACAATGGTTTTAGCTTTTTTTTCAGCTAAACTATGCATGGTATCTAAGACTTCATTAATATTATCTACTTGAATAATCTCAGTTGCATAAGCCTTGATACGTTTTAACCTTAATGGGTTAATTGACTTAGGAATAATAATTGTTGAGTCAATATTTAATAAAGATGCCGCATAAGCTAAGGCAATACCATGATTGCCGCCAGTGCCTGCAATAACCCCTGGTTTCTTTTCTTCATCTGTTAGACTTAATAGGCGTGATAATACACCTCTGAATTTAAATGTACCTGTTTGTTGAAATAACTCACACTTAAAGTAAATTTGTGTGCCTTCACCGAGTAAGCTATTTTTAAGCTTACTTTGCCATGGTAGTATTGGTGTTTTTCTGACATAGCTTGCTAAATTCTGATACTGACTTTTAACTTCATCAATATAGTGATTAGCCATAAAAATAACCTTATTTTATTTGACAAATTTGTTTAAAATAACATATATTTTTTAACATTCAAAATTTAAAACCACACTTATTTATATAAATTATTTTCCTTAAGTTTTACTAGGAGCAACCACTTTATGAGAACAATGAAATTTTGGCAAGTCGATGCATTTACATCTAAAGCATTTCATGGCAATCCAGCAGCGGTAATTTATTTGGACTCACCATTAGATGAAACAACCATGCAACAAATTGCTTTTGAAAATAATATAGCTGAAACCGCCTTTGTTGAAATGCGCAATCAGCAAAACCCATTGATTCGATGGTTTACACCAAGCTATGAAATTGATTTATGTGGCCATGCAACCCTTGCATCAGGCCATATTTATTTTAATGAAATTAACCCTCAAGCAGATAGTATTACCTTTGATTCATTGAAGAAAGGCCCACTGACAATCACGAAAAAAGATACCGCTTATACGCTTGATTTTCCCTGCTACGAGTACCAAAAGCTCGCAATTGATTGTATTGATCCATCTATTTTAAATGCCTTATCAGAAAAAAAACCAATTGCAGCTTATAAGGGTCGTGACTATTTATTTATCTACGATGATGAGACAGATATTTTAACCATGGAGCCTAATTTTAATGCCCTTAAAGATCAAGATAAAATTATTGTTTCAGCTAAATCTAATCAAAAGTATGACTTCATCTCAAGATTTTTCTGTCCAAATATTGGTTTAAATGAAGACCCTGTTACGGGTTCAGCTCACTCCATGCTTGCACCTTATTGGGCCAAAGTATTAAATAAAAATAATTTATTTGCCTATCAAGCTTCAAAACGAGGTGGTGAAATTCAAATCCAATACCATAATGATCGTGTTGATTTAACAGGTAGTGCTATCACATTAATTAAAGGTAAATTTATACTTTAACACCTAATTCACGCAAGCGCTCATCTAAAAAATCCTGTGAAGTTGGATAGCGCTTGGATAGATAAACATCTGCTTTAGGATGGATAAAGCATGGCGTTGATAAGCGATCAATGCCTGAAGCTTCACCTTGTGGTTTCACTACACGATGTTTTGTTGCAATATACTCACCTTGTGTCATCTCTTGAAGCATATCGCCAATATTGATGATAATTGATTGTTCATGCACAGGCACTTGATACCATTTCTTATCATAGGGTGAAAAAACTTCCAAGCCAGGTGATGAGGCTGTCGGTAAAAGGGTAATCAAATTAATATCTTCATGCGCTGCTGCTCGAATGGCTCCTACTTCTTCATCACCGGTTAGTGCTGGATAATGTAAGATTCTAAGTAAGGTTTTTTCATAAGATATCGTATCAACTAGCGCATGCGGTAATTTTTGACGTACTTGATCATCCATATGATCATCAATCCATTGCAGTAAAGTTGCTCCTAGATCAAACATTGCTTTAAACAAATCTTCAGCTTTTTTAGAGATTTCGCTTGGATAACGCCCCCATGGAAAATATAAATGATAATAATGCTTAATATCTTTAACGGTCTCACCTTTGGCAATTTCAGATACATCCATTGGAAAATAACCGTCTTGCTTCTCAGAGCAGTAATGATATTTTTTAATTGCTTGAGAATTAAAAAATTCACGCCATTCTTGATAAATTTCTTCAATTAATTGCCAAGAAATTGGGTGTGTTTTTAATACTGCAAAGCCTGTTTCTTTCAATGATGTTGCAAAGTCTTTAGATGCATTTGGATCATTATAATCAACACTTAAAATTTTCATCAGTTTAACCTTTGATTAATCACATATTTAACTAGCCTCATATATTGGAGTGATCACGCTAAATTGTCAATTACCCTTATGTTAGTGTACTAACTGATAAATAAAAGGCATGATCAAAGGTAAAAGCAAACATACACCTATACCACTAATAAAACCAAATAAATGCCCTTCCCAAGAGACTTGTCCACCTGTTGGCAACAAACTATATACCAAATAACCTAATTGTATAATACAAATTGCTGCAACAAAAATTGTAAAGGCTGATGGGTAAAAATATGCCAAGACCAATAAAAAGCTCCAATAGCCCATTAATAATGATGATGCGCCAATATGAATGGCTTTGCGGCCAAAAAGCCAAGTTAAAATACCACTAAATAGAATAATTAAAACAGATGCTGCAATAAAAATATCAAGTCCATATGAAGCAACCAACATACCCAAAAGAAGAAACATCACAGAATTGGTAATTAAGTGGCCAAAATCCCCATGTAAAAATGGGCTAAAGATAATACCAAATAAACCAATACGCCGCCTAGGAATAATTCCAAAAATATTCAAACGATGATTCATAGATACATTGATAATATGGACAATCCATAGTACTGCGACAATTGCTAATAATAATGGAATATGTGCAGTCATCACATCGTAAGCCTGATCAATACTAATCATACTAATAATCTTTTCTATTTTTCTATATTGAATTAAATTGATGGAAATTTATTCTAACAAATTATTTTTTTATTCGCTAATGTTAAAAGAGGTGACTTACTTTTTATGTTTAATCAGTGACTTTAAATCAAGGCGGATACTCGAACGTAAATCATTGGGGGTCACTCGAGAAGGTAAGAAATGTTGATTAGTTAGTGGTAAATCAACTTCCTTACAGGCGGCATCAACTAATTCAGAACAAAACCACTTGCGTTGATCTTGTTGCCAGTTTCTTCTTAAAAACCCTAGTGCCAATGCCGGTAAGTAATCGTAACCTGCACCTATTTGACTTTCTAACCACTGAATTAATTGATCTTCAATCTGACTTTCATCATTTTGATGACTTAATTGAATCTGCCAAGTTTCTATTACATCATATTGTCCCATTAAATCTTCAACTGGATGCTTATAAACCCCTTTCATTGGTACTGAGCCATAGCAAGTACCATTAATTTCAATCTCGCAATGGGAATATCTTGAGGCCATACCAACACATAAAATCCACGATATAGGATTATTTTTTCTGGTTAAATGTACTTTAATCACTAATATATCCTTTTTTATCAGCTGATTGTTTATTAAAGATGTAGTCTAAAATCATGTTATTTTCAATCTAAGCTTAGCATTAATACAGCACTAAAATGCTTAGTCATATACAAATTTGACACAATTATTTTAACTATACTTAATTGTTACTATATTTGATAAAATTGAAATATTTGTCTGATTATTTTTAAATTAATCTATTGATAAATATCCCCGCGGCAAGCAGCGGGGTATTAAAAGAGTCGCAATTGCGCTTCATCCAGTTTTAACCCTTGATTCTTAACATACCGCTCCACCACTTTCCAGTTACCTCCTTCACCAACTGTCCCA
>JAKJJQ010000085.1:0-8327 GCA_021713415.1 Thiotrichales bacterium 19X7-9 | reverse complement strand
GCTATGTCTATTGCTAATATTGTAAGATTATTCATGATGGACTCCTTGCTATTTAAGTTGTTGCAAAATAAGTCTAGCATTTACTAATAGGCTTTTACTTATTTATGCGAACGAGTCCATTTCATTAGAACCAATAATTGCTTATATTCGTATCTCAACAAATAACCAAGATATTCAAAATCAGAAATTGGAAATCTATGAATATGCAAGAAAACATAACTTACAGATTGATCAATTTATTGAAGTTGAAGCATCAACTAAAAAATCAACCAAGCAAAGACGTATAGAAGAATTACTATTAAAAATTAATCCTAATGATACTGTAATTATTACTGAACTCAGTCGTCTTGGTAGAAGTACTTCTGAAGTTATTGACCTAGTAAATGCTTTAATTCAAAAACAAGTTAGATTAATTTCTATCAAACAAAAGCTTGATATTACTGATCACGATCTTTCATCAAAGGTTATGGTAACAATGTTCTCTTTATTTGCCGAACTTGAACGTGACCTTATAAGCGCACGAACAAAAGAAGCATTAGCCAATAAAAAATCTAAAGGCGTGAAACTTGGTAAACCAAAAGGTACAATACAAAAAAGTAAATTTGATCAAGATATTGATCGTATTAAAGAGCTATTAGATTTAGGTTTATCAGTACGAAAAATAGCAAAGCATTTAGGTTTATCTAATCATATAGGACTAAACAATTATATTAAAAAGCTAAATCTTAGAAAAAAGGAAGCGGTATGAAAAAACTTGGCAGAAGTGAACCATGCTACTGTATTTTAGGCGAAAAATATAAAAAATTTTGCTTGTTTCAACAAGGAAATGTTAAAACATTTCATTAATATACCACCACCACAGATAATTAAGGATAGACACAATGAGTAAATTGTTGCCTCATCAAACAGATCATTTTTTAAAACTACATAGATCACTACTAAGCTTTACCAATAATAAATATAATATTCACCCTGAATTGAAATCAGCTGATGATTTTCAAAACTTAGATGCCGAAATAATGGAAAAAGCTATTCCTGCAATTAGAAAAAAAATGTATGAAACTTCTAACATTAAAAATTTTTGTGATAAAAACCCCTATGACTTAAAAGAAAAAGACTTAGCAATTATACATCAATGGAAAGATAAATTAATTATTGAAGGTTATTTGGTTAAGCACTTACGCAATTATTCTGTAATAATGGCATCACCAAATCAGGATAATAAATTGTACGGAATTAAAGGAATAAGCAATGGTCTTGATGAGTATTTACCTTCTAACTGTCTACCATATCGTGCTAAATTTATACTCCTACCTTTTCTAGACTACATTGTATATGATGGTTTTATCAGTGGTTATAATATTCACTTTGGTTCAAATATGAGACAAGATATAAATAACGAATATAACCAAATAAAAGCCCTAGATGGTATTTATTCAAAATATACCATTGGTGATGATTTATCAAACCCTCCTAAAACTGCATCAGTAAAAGATATGGTTAAATATAGCATTAAGCAATCTCTTGAAAGAGGACAATTTCCTAATCAAGCATTAGAATATGCAGAGCAAAATAATGAAAGAGTAATCTTTGAAAAAGAATATACAGCTAAATATATTCAAAATGATAAAAAGAACTTAAAAACCAATGATGAGTTGCCTAAAATGCACTATGGTGCTTATCGCGAAACAATTATTGCTGTCCAGCCTAGCAAAAAGGAGTTATTAGAATTTTGTAAAAAGCACTACCCAAAATTAGTTGATTACATAACAACCTTTTCAGTATAGTCAAATCATAAAGTTTGCTAATTGTTAAGAATTTTAGCTTAACTGCATATTGATAAAATAAACAACAATAGCTTACTAATTTTATATGATTTCTTATAAAAATTTCACAACACAAAAAAGTAAGTTTTAACCTTCGTTAAAGTGAACTCATAGCTCTAAAAATAAAGTTATCTTATAATTTCTATCTGAAGATTTTTAATATTGATTGACTAATTTGAGAGTTTACTTCCAACTTTCACTTCTCAGGAATAACTTGTGTTAAATCACAAATTTTTATCTATATTTAAAATATACAACATAGGAGTATTGATTAATGAAATTTTTTAAACTTGAGCCTATTGATATTGATAATCCTAAATTTAAAGCTACCAGTATTTTTAATAAACCAGTACTCGTTCAAGCTCTCGATGAAAACGAAGCTCGTGAAATTGCTGATATGAAATTTGCAATTTATCACGGCTACCCAGATAAAACACAAGGTGTGTGGAAAAAACAGCATTATGTAGCTGCAAATGAACTTTCTTTTAATGAATACTCAAAACTGAAATTTAAAATGGATGCTATTTAACCACATGAGCTGCTGAAAATATGATTATTACTCAATCAGAAATTATTGGGTACTATGCCCATTCTAAAAATAATAATAGCTTTTGTGATAATGATGCTTGTGTCATTGCTAAATCTAATCCAGCAATGATTAGCATTATTAGTAAACAAGCAAATATCAAAAACTATTATGTAAGACAAATTAACCTTAAAGAAATTTTAACTAACCTTGAAAATGGTATTACTTATGCCTTTGACCAAAACTCCTTTGATTCATTCAATCAAGCATTATCTAAAAATAACATTAATTTTAACCTTGATATAAAGGATAAAAACAGCACAAACTTAATCAGAGTTAAGCTTAGTACAACACCTTAAAGACTCAATCATTATTGACAGTTTGCACTGAATTTACGTCTACTTAATCGATTTATTCTACACCAATTTTAGTCAATTATTCACTGTCGAATAATTCTTAAATTAGTAGACAATATACTCATGATAATTAATCTTTAAGCATAAATTCTAAATTTAAATTGGAATCTTTTGCTAAAATATGCAGCTTTTTCAATGACTCCATTTCAATTTGTCTAATACGTTCACGAGTTAAACCTATTGATTCACCAGTTTTATCTAACGTTTTAGGGTCATGACCACGCAAACCAAAGCGCATACTAATAACTGTACTTTGTTTATCAGTTAACTGATTTAACCAACTTTCTATAATATCATCAGTAACACTATTATTATATTCTACTTCAGGTGTTTTAGTAGTAGGATCAGCTATTGTTTCCATAACTGATCTATCAAAATCACCATCAGTTTTATCTAATGATTCAACAAATGTTGTAGATGCTAATATCTTTTGAACATCTTTCAATGGCCGATCTAAAAACTCTGCTATCTCTTCTGCTTTAGGCTCATGATCTAATTGCTTGCTTAACTCATGAGTAGCTCTTAAGTAGATATTTAATTCTTTTAGAACATGAATCGGCACTCTAATTGTCCTCTGTAAATTTAAAAGCGCACGTTCTATGTTTTGACGTATCCACCAAGTGGCATAAGTTGAAAAACGCCAACCTAGATCGGGGTCAAATTTTTCAACCGCTCGTATTAAGCCTAAGTTCCCTTCAGCTATTAGATCAAGAAATGTTAGTCCACCTCTTGGCTTATAACGCTTAGCCATTTGAACTACTAAGCGTAGATTACTTTGAATCATAATTGTTTTACTTTCCATGCAGCCTTGCTTGACTTTAGTTGCATAATGAAACTCTTCTTCTTTAGTTAACAAAGGGGAAAAACCAACTTCAGATAAATACATTTTAGTAACATCTACATCATCTGGAGAAAAGTCTCGGTCTAAATCTATAGAAGATTGGGAAATATCTGTATCATTAATCTCATCATCTACGTTTAAATCAGTAAACTTGTCCGTATTATTATGATTTAAACTTTCAAAACCTTCTGCACCAAACTTTTTCACTTTACCTCGAGTCATTATTAATACCTCCAGTTAGTTATGAACTGATATATTTAATCATTACAATATAGCCATAAATTCCAAATAGTTAAAAGTGAAAATTATCTTGAGATTATCAAAAATAATAAATTGAGATAATGATGATTAGAATTAGAGAAATGATTAATAGGCAACTAATATGTATCATAATTAGCTTATATTATACATTTATTTGTAAGACACTTATATGATACAGTTTGATATTTTTTCAAAATATCTCTCTAGCTCAATCATTGTAAGCATTTCAGACGACTTAAACGCATTTACCTTAATTTTCAAAATAAGGTGTCCGTTTAACTATAGTTAAATTTGACACAAAACATTGAAATCTGAATCACTCACTGATAGCTTATTAGTTACAGCAATGAAAAAATATTAAAGGACTGGTAAATGAAAAAAATACTTCTAACACTTGGTCTAATAGCATTAACTAGCTCTGCATTTGCAACCTCATATCAAGTTTATAGCCAACCTAACCAAAAATCGAATGTTATTGGCAATATTAGTGATCAAAATAACCAAGAATATATCAAAATCTATCAAAAAAATAACTGGATTAAAGTGGGTAACACTAATACAGGAAATATTGGATGGGTTAATATAGGACAGAATGCAGATAAACAAAGCCAAATTCAATATCAGAATATGCTAAACTCTCTTAATCAGCAGTACCAACAATTACAAGCTGAAAAGCAAGCATTTGATCATGCTTATCAAACTAAAATTGAACAATTACAATATAAAGTAAATGCTTTACAGAATAAAATAAATAATAACCAACAAAACTTAGAGTCTACACAGTCTAACCCTCAAGTCCATCGATATTTCAAATCCGTAAATGTTCAAACTAATCAAGATGGTAAAACTGCTACTGTCACTAAACAATGGCTTGGTACAGATGGCAAAATACATAAAGAATCAAAACAAATACCTGTAGCTGACCTTCAAAATATGTCAGTAATGTGACAATTAAAATAACATAAATTAGACATACAAATAACGTATCACATTAGTATATATCATTAATTATTGCTATAATTTAAATATGACTGGCTAGTTGAGGGAACAGCACTAATCAAAGGGAATCTATATAATTACACTAGCGAGCAAGCTCATTAAATTGAGAAGCCCAAGTGTTTTTGCGATTTACCGTCCTAAAATATATCACCTCTTCAGCCAGTTACAAATTAACTACTTGTGGTACTATTTT
The DNA here is from genome assembly GCA_021713415.1 of Thiotrichales bacterium 19X7-9. GTDB lineage: Bacteria > Pseudomonadota > Gammaproteobacteria > Francisellales > Francisellaceae > M0027. The sequence continues at coordinate 3,265 of JAKJJQ010000085.1, read as the reverse complement.
CAGGATTACTTTCTTGCTTATCACAACAAGCATTTAACTTGTGATTGTTTTCAGAGCAATTCTTATTCTTACAGCAACATTTATAAGCTGCAATTAATATAGTTACTGAAGAAAACATAACAATAACTGTATTTAAATATAAGTCAATTGAAAATAAACTTAATACCCATGCTGCAAATTTAACTACTAACGACAAAACAATTACAGATATAACAAAACAAGCAAATGCCATTAGATATTTTTTATAACAACATTGATTAATTTTAAATGGACACTTCATAATTTAAGGGCTTGTTGCATAATTAGCTTAAATTATACATTTATTTGCAAGACACTTATATGAGACAGTTTGATATTTTTTAAAAATATCTCTCTAGCTCAATCATTGTAAGTATTTCAGACAACTTAAACACATTTACCTTAATTATTAAAATACGGTGTCCGTTTGACTATAGTTATATTTTACACGATGCATTGAAATCTAAGTTATTCATTGATAAATTAATAATTAGTTATAACTGACAAGGACACCACCATGCCCAAAGGAACTGTCAAATACTTTAATCAGCAAAAACGCTTTGGCCTTATTAAGCCTGATGATGGCTCTTCTGAAATTATCTTTCATCAAAAAGATACAATAGAACTTGTCAGTGTTGACGAAAAATGTGAATATGAAATTATTAATACTGCAAAAGGCTTAAATGCCGTTGGTGTTAAGAAATTGGTTACTGATTTTGATTCCGAAAGGTTTGAGAATTGATCTTAAGCAATAGAAAACAGTTGGATAGAGTATTATAAAAAGTTACGATACTGCTTTCTACTGTGAGTTGAAACATAATGGCATAAAATACCATTAATTTTTAGTATAGTAATTAATCTGTTCTTTGCTATTATGATTTATCAATACTCTAATATTTAATCATTTATAAGGACAATAAATGACAATAGGTACTGTAATTTTCTTTGATAAAAACAATGGATTTGGCAATATTAAAGCTCAAAATGAAGCACGTAATCTTTTCTTTCATGAAAGCCAATCATCTGGCAAATTAAATCCTAATGACCTTGTAAAGTATGAAACATCTATTACTAAAGCTGGATTAATCGCCATTAATGTCAAAAAACTCAATGAAGATTAAACCTGTTTTAGCTATAATAGCAACTTCAACAATCTAATTAATGAGACTAGACTAAATGGCCACTGGCACAGTAAAATTCTATAACCAAGACAAAGCTTTCGGTTTCATCAAACCTGATGACGGTTCAAAAGACTTATTTTTTCATAAAAACGATACTCGTGAGCCTATCGTAGATAATGACAATGTTGAGTATGAAGTCATGACCACTAAAAAAGGTTTAGCTGCAACTGATGTGAAGAAGTGTTACTAATTTTAACTCCGAAAGATTTAAGAATTAGACAAAATAATACCATTTAGTACTGGTATTAAAATGGTACTAATTACAACTGGAAAGAGCCTGTTCAGATAACTTTGTAAATATATTTTTATAGTAGTTCACTCTCCACTGACCCGACTATGTTACTAACAAATTAGGCAATGATCATTTCACAGCTCGATATTTACTTCTCTTTAAGATTAGATGTAGAGCTTTAGGGTGACACAGTTGGATGAACAGTCCCCTTTTATTTGTTGATTTAATATCAGATGAAAGTTATAGTAATTTCAGAAACACTGTCAACAAACACTTATATCTTAAATTAAATATTTATCTTTTTTAAATAACTGACAATACTGTAATGTGCTATATTCTAATACATTTTTTTGTAATTTTTTATAACATTGCTTTGATGGCGCAATTACTTTTTGTAAAGTACCTATCTCCTTTCTATTATTATGATTATTTTCAACAATAGAGCTATCAAACATTTCATTTGGGTACCAAACTTTTAGTCCTGAATTTTTTCCAAACCAATCTGTCATTTGATCACCTATCGACATCAACCAATATACATGACGTTGATCAGTTAAAGCTTGTCTTAATACATCTTTATAAGCTACTCTTACATTAGATTCAGATGTACAGGCATTTGCTGGTACTGAGCCTGATAAAAATACATAATGGTTAAGTTCATTATTAGATAATTTTAAGTGAACCTTTAACCATTCCTTTGTTGCCAATGCTTCATCTTTATTACAGGTTCTCGCCGTAATAAAGTAACAGGCTATACCATCTTTGAAACATACTGACTTAATAAATTCAGAAGTTGCTGGGTCATTTATACCTGATTTAGTAAAATAATCATCATCAAAAGATGTCAACTCTATTGTATTATCTATATCAAACATAATAGCTGGTGTTTGACCATGCAATTTAATCTCATTAATAAAACCTATTTCTTTAAATTGATTGATTAAATTTTTTAGATCACTCATCATCTTATGAGCATCTATTGAAAACTGTGAATTACTGCCATAATCATTGTAAGGCTTTGTATCCATATATTTTTTTGTATTTGAGTTTTCTAAAATAGTCTTAACGGAATCTTTAGCATTTACGGGTAATCTAAATTCTTTTCCATACTTCTCATTAAATGCCATTGTAAGTGAGGTTACTTCACTATACAATTTTAAAGAATCAACATGGCCCTTATTCATGTTAATCTCATCTGCAAATGTAATATTAATTAAACCTGCCAATAAAGCAGATAAAAAAGCTATCTTTCTTTTTTTCATTTCTAAAAACTCCAATAGATTCTTTTATTCAATATACTAACAGATAAGAATTACAAAATTATGTCATAAAATGATTAATAATTAGCTTATACATAACATTTTTCTATAAGGCACTTAATAAGTTCTCATTTTTCAAAACTAATCAGCATTTAGAGTATATTGCCCTTTATAAATACTCAGCTTCATTTTGATGCATTAGTTTAACCACCAATAGCTAAAATTTAGGCACCAAGCAAAGCTAACCCATAATAAGTAAGGTATAAGCAAATTGGCAGCAATTTGACTATGTACTTTAAATAATTTAATACTCCATAGAATAAAAAACCAAAGTAGGGTCATTTCTATTAAAGCTAATAAAATTTGATGCATCCCAAAAAATATAAATGTCCAAAGAAAATTTAATAATAATTGTATTACAAATCACACTACATGACACCTACCAGAGCCATTCTTTGACTAATTGATATTTTAGGTTTAAATGTAGCTTTGATAATATTACAGATATACTCTGAAGAATTAATGGCTCTAGCTAGCGATTTAGCAATAGTTTCAGTACCAATTTTAATCAAAGA
>JAKJJQ010000084.1:0-8629 GCA_021713415.1 Thiotrichales bacterium 19X7-9 | reverse complement strand
CTGAGCATGTGTTTACAGTTTCAGCTATAACAAAGGCATTAGTTTTAAGAGCTGATGCACGTGTAAGTAAAACTTGTAATTGATTAATTGTAAGATCAGATAATGCACTTAAAAATGAATTAAATTTTGATTTTCTCATAACTATATACCCCAAAAAGAATATTACTGTTATAAGAAATATATTCAAGTTCAACATATATTGCCAAAATAGCCTAAAATAATTATTCATAATATTTACATTAATTTATTATTTGCTAATCTGTTGATCGCACAAGCAACAACAAAGGTAATAATAATGAAAAATAAACTATGTAAAGTTTTACTAACAACTTTATCTCTAGCATTCGCTCATTATGCAAATGCAGAATCTAACTATAGCTACAGCTTAGCAGTGAATACTGATACTGACACAGCAGCTATTGGCTCAACTTATAAAGTAAATGTTGGATTAGATGAAGAAATGCTAAACTTAAAACTAGGTTCAAGCGTAGATAATCAAACTCAAACAGCTAATATTCATTTACAATTTAAAAATCAAAAATATAGTCAATACTTTAATGTTAGTTATCAAAACTGTAATAATGTTACGACAACAAATAGTGAATGCCAAATTTCTATTACACCTAAAAAAAATGCTAAAGCAATTGCTGGTCAAAGTATTAACTATACAATTACAACTACAGTAAATGGCCAGTTACTACAATCAAATAATTTATTCACTGTTGATCCTTCTTCACAGAAATTACAAATTGCCATTGGTCTTCTTGACACTCAATATATAAAATACTGCACAATTAGCACCAAACCTTGTCCAACCAGAAAGCAGTTAATTAAAAACTTACAAATTGCTATTGGTTTTCTTAATATGCAATATGTGAAATACTGTACCACTAGCACCAAGCCTTGCCCAACCAAAAAGCAATTAATTAAAAAATTAGCGCAAAAATTATATGGTTTTAATTTTTCACATCAAGATAAACAAATCAATGAAAAAATAAACGCTTTGATTAGTCAGTCTAATATTGAGTCTAAAAATATGCCTAGTATAACTAAGGTTAAGCAGACTAATAAGGCTGAAATTAAACAATGGTATACAAATTTATCGTCTAAACAAAAAGAATATGTTAATGCATTTATTTCATACTCTTCATTATGCATTGGTACATACCTTATCAATCACCCTGAAGCAGTACATACTTAAAACAAACTTATTCTAATAAACCATAAATAATCTAAATACTCTTAACTTCAATATGATGCATACTTTGCGCTAAACATAATAAAACTTCCCCCTCTTTAATCATTGCAAGCGGAGATGATTTATAAGTCGCTTTGCCTTTAATTAGCTTACAGCGACAAGCACCACAAATACCATTTCTACATTGAGAGTTTACTTTAATTTCACTTTGTTCTAATACTTCAAGTAATGTTTTTGTTTGATCTGAATAGCTAATTAATTGATTATTATATTTCAAACTTGGCATAATTATAACTCATCAAAGCCATCAAACGCACCTTGATTAATTGTGCTATCGATTTGACCAACTAAATAAGCACTGATTTCAGTCTCTTGAGGCGCAACTTGAACATTATCTGAATTTAAATAGCTATTAATCCAAGGAATTGGATTACTTTTAGGTGCATCAATATGATCGGCATTTAAACCAACCGCATGCATACGCTCTTTAGCTAAATAATCAATATATTGACATAAAATCTGTTCATTTAAACCTAAAATCGATCCTTTAGAAAATAAATACTTAGCCCATGCTTTTTCTTGGTTTATTGCTTTTTGGAAAATAGTTTGCGCATCTTGTTCTAATTCTTTTGCAATATTAGTTAATTCGCTATCTCCATCCTCACCATTTAAAATGATATTAATCATATGCTGAGTACTGGTTAAATGCAGTGACTCATCTCTTGCAATAAGCTTCATGATTTTGCCACAACCTTCAACTTTTTTCTGCTCAGAAAATGCAAAAGTACAGGCAAAACTAACATAAAAACGAATCGCTTCTAATGCATTTACCGCATGTAGTGCTAAATAAAGTGCTTTTTTAACTGATTTTAGTGATACATCAACACACTTTTCATTAATCTGATATCTACCTTCGCCAACTGTTTGTAATAACTGAGTTTTTAAAATTAAATCATCATAATAATGCGTAATATCACCGACTCGATCTTTAATCGCTTGATTTTCAATAATCTCATTAAAAACATAACTTGGTTCATCTAATAATGAACGAACAATATGCGTATAAGAACGACTATGAATCGTCTCTGAAAAACTCCAAGTTTCAATCCAAGTTTCTAATTCAGGTAAAGAAACTAAAGGTAAAAATGCAATATTAGGGCTTCTGCCTTGAACTGAGTCAAGTAAAGTCTGATACTGCAAGTTCGATAAAAAAATATGTTTTTCACTCTCTCTAAACTGTTGGAAATCAATTCGATCTCTTGTTAAATCAATTTCTTCTGGTCGCCAAAAAAATGATAACTGCTTTTCAATTAAACGTTCAAAAATACTATGCTTTTGTTGATCAAATCGTGCAACATTCACAGGTGAACCAAAAAACATTGGCTCCTTTAATGGGTTTTTACTCTCTGTCTGAAATGTTGTATAGGTATAATTATTATTAATTATTTTATCCGTCATGATTATTCCTTATATTTTACAAGCACCTGATTCACAGTCATCAACTACTTCTACTGTTTTTTGGTCTGCATAATCTCGAGTATTATGATAATAAAGTGTTTTTAACCCATACTGATAAGCAGTTAATAAATCAGCTAATAATTGTTGCATTGGTACTTTTTGATCACTAAAGCAAAGTGGATCATAATTTGTATTCACTGAGATTGATTGATCAATAAACTTCTGAATAATAGCACATAGCTGTAAATATCCTCGGTTTTGTTGAATTTGCCATAACAACTGATAGTTATCTTTATATTTTTTAATCTCAGGTACAACTTGTTTTAAAACACCATCTTTACTTTGTTTAATAGAAACTAAGCCTCGAGGTGGTTCAATACCATTTGTAGCATTTGATATTTGCGAAGAAGTTTCAGATGGCATAATCGCCGTTAATGTTGAGTTTCTTAAACCATGCGCTTTAATTGCTTCTCGCAATGCTTGCCAGTCTAATTTTAAAGGCGTATTACAAAATTTATCAACTGACTTTTTATAATGATCAATTGGTAATAAACCTTGTGCATATTTTGTCTGATCAAACCATTGACACGGTGCTTTTTCTTTTGCTAATTCATTCGATGCTTTTAATAAGTAATACTGAATTGCTTCAAATGTTTGATGTGTTAGTTCATTGGCACTACCATCACTGTAACGTACATTATTTTTTGCTAGATAATAAGCAAAGTTAATAACACCGACTCCTAGGCTACGTCTGGATTTTGCACCAATTTCAGCACCAATTAATGGATAGTTTTGGTAATCTAATAAATTATCCAAAGCACGTGTAATTAGATGCGCTAATGGCTCTAATTCATCAAGCTTTTCTATTTTACCTAAATTAAATGCAGATAAGGTACATAATGCAATTTCACCCTGATCATCAAATGCATGTGATAATGGCTTTGTTGGTAACGTAATTTCCATACACAAATTAGATTGCTTAATTGGTGCAACTTGAGGATTAAACGCAGAGTGTGTATTACTATGGTCAACATGGTGAATATAAATTCTACCTGTTTGCGCGCGCTCTTGCATAATTAATGAAAACAATTCCGTTGCTTTGATTGTTTTTTTACGAATACTAGGATTTTTTTCAGCCTTAATATAAAGTTTCTCAAATAATGCCTGATCAGAAAAGAATGCATCATATAAACCTTCAACATCCGATGGACTAAATAATGTGATATTTTCTTGATTAATTAAACGTTGATAGAATAGCTTATTAATTTGAATACCATAATCTAAGTGTCGAATACGATTATCTTCAACGCCTCGGTTATTTTTAAGTACAATTAATGACTCAACTTCTAAGTGCCAAATAGGGTAAAAAAGTGTTGCAGCACCACCTCTAACACCACCTTGAGAGCAAGATTTTACTGCTGTTTGAAAATATTTATAAAATGGAATACATCCAGTGTGTAAAGCTTCACCATTACGAATTTCACTACCTAATGCACGAATTTTCCCTGCATTAACCCCAATACCTGCACGCTGTGAGACATATTTTACAATTGATGATGCTGTTGCATTGATTGAATCTAAACTATCGTCAGTATCAATTAATACGCAAGAGCTAAACTGTCTTGTCGGTGTTCTAACACCTGCCATAATGGGTGTTGGTAATGAAATTTTAAATTGGCTAATTGCATCATAAAATGACAATACATAGCTCATTCTTTTCGTTTTATCTTCTTTAGAAAATAATGAAGCACTAACTAACATATACAGCATTTGAGGTGATTCATAAATTTCACCTGATACACGATTTTGAACTAGATATTTTCCTTGCATTTGATTAACTGCTGCATAGGTAAAATTCATATCACGCCAATGATCAATATGCGCTTGCATTTGATCAAACTCATCTTTTTGATAATCTTCTAATAAATGCTTATCATACTTGCCTAATTTAACTAAATTTTCTACATGATCATAGATATGCGGTGGTTCAAACTGACCATAAGCTAACTTACGTAAATGAAAAATTAATAACCTTGCTGCCATATACTGATAATCTGGTGTATCTTCTGAAATCAAATCAGCAGCCGTTTTGATGATGATGGCATGGATATCTGCTGTTTTCATACCTTCATAAATTTGAATATGCGATTGAAGTTCTACTTGAGAGACTGATACATCTTCTAAGCCTTCGCTTGCCCAAGTTAATACTCGGTGAATTTTATCTAAATCTACTGGCTCAAGTTTACCATTTCGTTTAGTGACATTAACATTCATTACTTTCATCCCTTTCTTATTATCGTAAGAAAAAGTAAAACAAACGCAATGTGGAAAATAAAAAGACAATAGATATCTGCAACAAATTAAGGTATTTCATTAATTTTACTATATTTGTGCATTTAGCTATGTATATGCTTTGTCCCACGAAAGCTGTTTTACATATTTTAAAACCCAGTATGGCAGGTATTCGGGCTTATGGACGAGATATCTGCTTAAATCAAACACCACCTACTTAACACCGCTTCCCAGAAAATATATTTTACCAGTGCTTTCGTTTATTAAAAATAATCATAAACTTTGTGTTGTTCGTTTCCATTTACCGCTGCGGGCCAGCTCTGGACTTTCACCAGATTCCCTCTTACGCAATGACAAATTTCTCTCTCATTGACCAGCTGGTTTTATTGACTAGTTTAGCGCAAATTTTCTTGATGTATAGTCATTGTAAAAATTTTTTTACTGCCTTTATAAACTGCTTAAGCCATAGAATCATAAGAAATAATATATAACATAACAAAAAAAATCATCTAACTTAAAGGATTTACTTTAAATAGCCTACACAAGTTTAAAAAATAAAAAATTTATCTATACTTAGATTTGTGCAAAATAATTATTTTGCCTAAATTCAAAATAAGGGTTATACCTTGTGTTTCTGAACTTAGACGGTATGATTGCATGGTTATGGATAAAAAGAGAATTTGTTTGTGATTACAACTGACTCTGAATTAAAAGCACTTTGCCAAATATTAAAGAATGAACCATTAATTGGTATCGATACCGAATTTGACTGGCGAACAACCTATTTTCCAAAACTTTGTCTTGTGCAAATTGCTACTTTGGATGACGCCTATATTATTGACCCATTATCAATAGATAGTTTGCTCCCTCTAAAACCTATTTTAGAAAATGATAACATCATTAAAATTTTTCATTCACCTACTTATGATTTAAAACTTTTACATCAACATACAGGTGCAACCATTAATCATGTTTTTGATACGCAATTAGCTGCTGAATTTTTGGGTTTTGACCATCAACCTTCTTTAAATGATTTATTATCTTGGTTAATTCAAGTAACTTTAGATAAGAGTGTTAAGCTATCTAATTGGAATCAAAGACCTTTAACTGCAAAACAACAAAATTATGCATTAGAAGATGTTAAATATCTAATTTCAGCATTTACTAAACTAACTGATAAATTAAGTGCATCAAAGCGCCTTAAATGGTTTCACCATGAAATCAGTAATCGCTTTGATCAAGCTTTTTATCAACCAATTGATACAGCAGGTGCTTATTTAAAATTAAAACGTCATAAAAGCTATAAAAATGGTCAATTAGAATATTTAAAAGCATTGGCCACATGGCGAGAAGAAATGGCAATTAATTTAAATAAACCAATACGACGAATACTTGATGATCATTCTATTTACCAAATTATTTATAACCCACCGACTGATTTAGAACAATTAGCTGACCGCTTTTATCAATTACATAAAAAGCAACACCAACGCTATGGTGAAGAAATTCTTCAAGTTATCGATATCACCAATGATCAATTAGTTAACATTAAAAGCCAAAAACCACCACAAATAGAAAAATCTCAACCATTTGATGATGAGCTCTTCCAATGTATTTATAATTATTTTAAAGATTTTTGTGAACAAAACTCTATTATTAGCCAAATGATTGCGACACGATCTGAGCTAAAACAATTTGTAATAAAACCATCGAACCCAAAACACAAATTAAATCAAAGCTGGCGTTATGAATTTATTGGTAAGAAGTTAATCAATCAGCTTACAATGTATTGCGATGAATAAGTTTTACTGTGGCTGATGGTGGCTTGTTGTATTTTCTTTTTTACTATTATCTCCAGAGAAAAATAAGCTTATGTTCTGAGTAAGTTGAGTCGTACTTCGATAAGTTTTCATATCTGAAATCACTTTAACGTGATCTTCTGTAAATCCAGCTATATCCTTTAATGCAATAAACATACATTCCTTTAAACTATCTAAATCACAGTTTTGAGTATCTGCTCGACTTAAAAAACTACTATAACACTCATTTAGCTCACTAAATTTCATATCACTAAAGCTAATATAATGACCTTCACTATGAATATGGCATTTCATTAAATTTTTAACAACGCCCTGTAAAGATTCAGTCATTTCTTTGGTTATAGGTTTATTTAATTTAATAAGCTGACTATTTACATTAGCAAGAAAATTACAGACTTCAGGCTTACTTTCTAATCCAGAAACATACACTTTATCTACAAGATTAATTACAGATTTTAACTCGCCAAGCCGATCATATGGAACTGAGAATAAAGTACCGCTTTTACCATATAGATCATCATGTGATCTTTTAAAATTATCATTAGGAAATAAACTATCCATAGATTTTAAAATATTAATCCAAGCAGCATTATTATTTGTTATATGTATGCAGTAATACGATGTATTTGCATTATCTTTAGCTGGGCGAATTACCAAACCTTCAGGCAAGCCTTCAGAGGCTTGTTGACTAATAAATTTTTCTCGATCATTAACTAAAACCAAAGGTTCTATTTTACAATCAGCCATATCTGATTTTGTAATCCCTTCAACTGCTTTATACAAAATGCCTGAGTTAGGATCAATGATTTGTTTTTCAAGTGTCTGCGTATTCTTATTTTGTTTAATAAAACCACCGTCTGGGAAACTTCCTTTAGTCTGACCATTTGTAAAATTAGTTGGTGTTTGATCCGTTGTAATGTTGACTTGCTGGTTATTTAAAAAATGGGCAGTTGGGGTATTTAAATCACCAATAAGTAATGTTTTTGTAATTTTATCATTATTATCACCTGATGAAATAATATCTGAAAAAATTTCTTCATTATTTACATGACGATACCATTCACCCCAAGTATTATGTAAATGAAAGATTTCTTTAGAGTCATGGTTTGTAACCTCAAGACTTTGCAATCCCTTAGCATAGCCATTATTAATCAGTTTTTTACCATCAAATGGTTTAACCTCAAATTTATTTTTATTATAAATGCTAAAACAATCATGCTCGCCTATTAACTCAAAATCTGAATTTTGAAGTGCTTTTTTTAATTTATCAATTAAAGTTTCACCCATAACTTCCTGCATCAAATAAAAATCTAATTCATTTTTTTTAATTTGACTTAATATTGACTCTACAATACGGTCTTCTCGTTGGTCATTTTGTTTATCATCCTTTATGAATATATCTCCAAGACCTGAGAAGGGAGTACACCCCATCACATTCCAAGAGCCAACTTTTAAGCCATCTATTTCATAATAAATTGGTAAATGATCAGAATAATATTCACTCATACCTTGTGGATAATTATCACCAATAATTGGGTGTGGGATTAATGGATGAGATCGAGGTTTTTGTTGATTTTTATGTGAATGATCTTCTTCAAACATATTAATTGGTATCCTAGTTTAAGTTAAATTGCCTAAATTAGAATATCAATAATTAATTACTTCAAATACGTATCAACTACGGTAACTTAATAAAAATATAAGTAAATTCACACTACATGACACCTACCAGAGCCATTCTTTGACTAATTGATATTTTAGGTTTAAATGTAGCTTTGATAATATTACAGATATACTCTGAAGAATTAATGGCTCTAGCTAGCGATTTAGCAATAGTTTCAGTACCAATTTTAATCAAAGA
>JAKJJQ010000083.1:0-8656 GCA_021713415.1 Thiotrichales bacterium 19X7-9 | reverse complement strand
TGGGACAGTTGGTGAAGGAGGTAACTGGAAAGTGGTGGAGCGGTATGTTAAGAATCAAGGGTTAAAACTGGATGAAGCGCAATTGCGACTCTTTTAATACCCCGCTGCTTGCCGCGGGGATATTTATTCTACTTCAAAATGCCAATTTTGTGATAATATTTTACAAAAATAAATAAGTGAAATTTACCCTAAAATCTACGATTGATTAGCTAGCTGAGAATTGTTGTCTTACCCATATGTAGCTGACAAAGGTAGTCATAATTTGATGGCAAAGTTAACAATAGTTGATCCTGCTTATTTTTCACTTGATTAATTATTTCATTTGCTTGATTAATTGATTTTTGTTTGTATTTTATCAAAGGTAAAGAGTTATCAGGTATGAAGCCAAGTCCTGAAAAAATACAATAATAGCTTCCATTGGTCCAAAAGTTCTTAAATTCAGCTTCAAAAGAACCATAATAATTACTTTCATCAGTAGTTGGCTGATTAATTGGTAAGCCTGCTTTATATCGTTCCACTTTATTTAAAATACTATCAGTTAATTTTAATGATTTATTAGCTTTCCAAAACTCAGTATCCATTCTTGGTGAAAAATAAAAATGTGACTGAATAAAATCTCTAGTATCGTCAAACATTTCTGCTATATCATTATTAAATTTATCTATTAATATAGGATTAAAGTTTAAATCTGGAAAATATTTTACCAAATGATAAATTGCAGCATATATAAAATATATGCCTGTGGATTCAAGTGGCTCTAAAAAACAACTTGATAAGCCAATGCTGATACAGTTTTTAACCCAACTATGCCTATTTCTACCTACTCTAAATTTAATCTTATTTAAGGTTGTTTTATTCTCATTTATATTCCAAAGTTTACATAAATCTTTAACCGCTTGATCGTCAGTAGAAAATGAATCAGAATATACATACCCAGTACCAAAACGTCCTAGCATTGGTATTTTCCAAGTCCAGCCAGAGTTCATTGCAATTGCTGATGTATATGGTTCAATCCCATATTTTTCATCATCATGTGTGATTGAAGTTGCTACAGCACTATTGCATAGTAGCTGATCACTCATATCAATAAACGGTTCTTCTAATGCTTTATTTATCAACAATCCCTCAAAACCAGAACAATCTATGAATAAATCACCCAAAATTTTTCTGCCATCTTCTAACGTCAAGGCCCTAATAAATCCTTTATTATCCTTCTCAATAGCTATGACCTTAGATTCAATACGTGACACATTCTTATTTTTTATGGAAAATTTCATTAAAAAATCAGCTACTAAATGAGCATCAAAGTGCCAAGCATAACGAGTTGATTTTTCACCATTCAACCATTTTGGAGATAATTTAGCATCCATTATTGGAGGTTCTTTAAAACAAGTATAATCAAATGCCTTATTAGTTTTATTCGATAGATAGTTGTTTAACCAATAGTGAGATAAAGGTATTTGATCACAATCAGGCAATAATCCAAATGGGTGATAAAAATGATCATTTTTATCAGTTGATTTCCAATTGATAAACTTAACAGCCATTTTAAAAGATGCATTACATTTAGGCATCCAATCTTCTTCCTTCAAACCTAAATAGTCAAAAAATGCTTTTTGTAAGTTAGGAACTGTTGCTTCTCCAACCCCAATTTTTGGAATTTTTGGTGTTTCAATAACTCTAATATTGACAGAGTTTTGCAATGCTTTTTGCAAATATGATGCTGTCATCCAGCCCGCTGTACCTCCACCTACTATTACTACATCTTTAACTAAGTTATTCATATTCAACTATCCTTCTTTCTTAGTTTATATTACCTGATTTTAAAACTTGATAATCAGTATAAAAATTATCTGTATGAAGACTTTTTTTATTGCTTCTAAGTATATATTTTTTATGAAATTTGTAGTCCCTATAATATAAATAGGCTCTTCTCCCGTGTCTGTTGTTAGTTATAATCCATAAGCTTCATAGTCTTTTAAGCCCAACCATAACCTTTGAAAATAACTCTCAACAGATGCTAAACCATAGCATCTTCTTTTCATTACTTTTATCTTATTATTTAATCCTTCAACAAAACCAGAGCTTTTTTTAGCCTTGAAATAATTTGCTATTTGTCCTTATCTAAAGTTTTTTCTGGCGCTAACATATAGTATCCCAAACTGCTACAACCTGATCATTACGTACTGCATAAATCTTTTTATGCAAAAAACCCATGGCATCTGTATACCCAGGAATTAGCACCACTTTATCACCCCTATTCATATTAATAGGCCTATCATCATTCTCCTTTGACGCTTTAATTTTAGTATGCTCTGCACTAAGGCCAACAACCTCTATATCCTGTCTATCTCTAGGTTGTGGTAACCCTCCAAATGGGTGCCAGCCAGTGGCCTTAAAACCAGCATTGCCAGTTGCTCTGGTTTTATTGCTTGGCATACTAATGATTTGTGTCAATATTAAAGCTCCAGATTTATGCCCATGATCTTTTAAATTAGCTTTATTACAATAAAGCAGATCACATATTGCGCCGCCTCCTGCTTGTACTTCATTTACTATGCCTATATCTAAACAATCAATATAGTTACAACTACCACCACCACTAACAACATTTACATCTATACCAGCAGATTCTATGGCTTTTTTTGCTTCAGCTAAAATTTCATGGGATAATATACTTTCACGCGTTTTATCCTTTGGAGATAATATTGGTGTATGCCCTTCATAGCCTGTAATACCAACAAAGCATAGAGAATTACTTTCTTTTTCTATGCGCTTAACTAGTTTTGCTAATTCTACAGCCTCCTGAATGGTTGTACCGCAGCGGTTATGATTTATATTAAGTTCGACCAATACCTCAATTGGTGTGGTAATTTCCCATTTTTCTACAACTTTTGCTAAATTTTTCAAATAGTCTATATCATCAACAGCAACTCGTAAGCGCTTAACTAGCTTTGCAATTGATGATAAACGCTCTAGTTCCTCTATAGTTCCTACCTGGTTTGCAAAATATATATCCTGAATATTTGCTTTAGCAAAAGCTTCTACTTCATCTAGAGTTAATAATACAACCCCATTTATATTACCTTTATTAATAAGATAATGTGCAAACTCTGGACATTTATGTGCTTTACAAGGGGCTCGCCACATTACTTTTTTAGCTTTGAAACGTTTTTTCATTAGGTTGATATTATGATCAACAATATTTAAATCTAAAAGAAATGATGGTGTAGGTAATTCATTAATATTTTTTCCTATTAGTGGGTCTGCTTTATTTGCCAATTGCTTTTTAATTATCTGACCTTTCTCTTTTGATTTGCTCCAGCATGTTAATTCAATCCACATTCCCCATGGAGATACTAAAAAAGTTGAAGTGCAAACTTCACCTCTAAGAGGAAACTGCATAGGTGGATCTTGAATAAATCTTGTACCTGACCATTTAGGTATTATATTTTTTTTTATATAATCTACAGCCTTATCAATGTCTTTGACAGTAAATGAGATATAACTATTAGCTAAATCGCTAAATTTATGCCAATTACCTTCGCCTTTTAGAGAAGGTTGTTCTGGAGTGTGCCACTCAAAAAGTTCTATATATTGAGTTAAATGATGGTCGCCACATTTTAGCATAATAACATGTGGCATATATGATTCAGGATCTACACCAAGAATGTCTGACCAACCTCTTTCGCCAGCATTAGGTGTTGGCTCTCTTTTTACTTCCCAATCAAACTCTGCATCAAAAACTTCTATTAGAAAGTCTGCTGCTAGTTGGGCATTAGGAACAACTAACCCAACATGATCAAACCCCATATTTGTAGGTATGCCTGTATTTTTATTCATTCCATATCCTTCACTGTTTTTTGCAAATAATGCAAATCTATAGTACTAGTTTTGGGGTCTAATATAGGAGGTGACTGAATACTAAGGAATAGAGTTTTAGTATTAGTAACGAATCCATGTAACACGTTTTTAGCTATATCGATCTGCATGTTCTGTTTATATTTAACTTTATTCTCTCCTAAGAGAAAAATACCTGTACCAAAAATAATGTAAATTGCTGCTTGGCTATGCTTGTGATAGTGTTGTTTATAAAAAGTTTTTGGCTGTAACTCTACTAACTCAATATTTTTCTTATTAAAAATACCTAGTTGATATAAGTCATAAATTTCCTCACTACTATCTTCACCAGTAACAACTCTTTTATGGGGAATATTCTTTAAGATCTCATAAGGCATTAAGCTACCTCCTCATTTTGTATTATTTGGGTACAAGCTTGATAAATGTTTATGTTATTTTTTTTTGCAATGTACTCAGCGTTAAAAAGGAATGATGATATTCTATCGTTTACTAATTCTTTAATATAATTATTCCAATTGCTAACATTTTGTTGTTGCTTTAATGCTTCAAGGAATAGTAAAGCAGCACCTGAATTAGAGACCCATTCTGGAATAACTTTTATACCACTTAAAAATGCCCTATCTATTAAATCATGTGAAGCAAAAATATTGTTTGCCCCTGCAACAATATATGCATTTCCAAATTTTAAATCAGAGAATGTGCAGTTAATTAATGAATCAAGTACTCCTGATGTTATTGAATATCTGGTAGCACAAGGACAGAAGATATCTGCCTTATTACATTGTATAAATCGACAAAGAAAATCTACATCAGTTTCGTTGTTCATTCGTTGCTGTAAATTTAAGCTTTCTAGCATTTTTGTATCAAATGAGTTTTTTAACAAGTAACCAACATTTATCCCTTCAGAGTTTGAAATAAACCAATCACGCTCACAAATTCCTATTATGTTGTATTTATCCTTTGCATACATGCAAAAAGCTTTACCAATTTTGCCAAAGCCTTGTATAATAATTTTAGGTTTATAGCTTATTGTATTAACAATATTTTCAACAGTTGTATAGATACTAAAACCAGTTATTGCATGGCTTATTGATATATTCGGACCTTCAATTTTTTGTAATCTTTTTTTAAAAGTATCAATGCATGTTTTAACATTAAAATTTTTTTGTAACATATTTTCTAAGCAGTCAAAAGATGATTTCAAATTCGAATTATTTATTAAAATATTTTCTATATCTTCTGTATTGGTATTAATATCACCACCAGTACTCCAATATTTTTTAATAATATCAATATTATCTTTGAGAAATCTTTTTAGCACATCATTTGCTCGAGGGTCTTCAGCATCAAACTTAATACCTCCTTTACCTCCACCAAGCTTAGGGATTTGTAAAGAGTTTTTTAAACTCATTGTATAAGCCAAATCAGCTACTTCTTGTAACGAAGCAGAGCTGCTCATAAACAAACCACCTCCAGAAACTCCATTTATTAAATTATGTATAACTATCCATCCAACTGCTCCTGTATTTTTTTTGTCATACCAGGTAATTACTTTGTGTGGCTCCATACTATATCTCCATCTTAAAGTTATAAGTAGGTATTTGAGCTATTTTCCATTATCTTGTTGGTCAAATACCAACTTTTAAAGTCCATTGGTTTATATTGTTAAGATTTTATTTTATATATAATTCATATTGCATCAAGTATATATTTGTTACAATATTGTACATTTTGCAACCTAACCTAAGAATTGCTAACAAGTTGATGATCATTAATTAGTCACTTATGTAACAAAAAGAGACATTACTATTTTTATAGCATATGGTATATATATTATATAGCAGTATATTATTTATCAGGTATATTACAATGACTATAAACAAAAATATAATTCAAAATGAATTGGGCAAATATAATAAATTAAATTGGATGAGAAAATTTATTAATTTGGATAAATCAATAAGAAATTTACGCAAACTATGTAATAGTAATACAATAGAAATAACTGAAATAATAAAAATATTTAAAAAAAATCTACCTAAATATGGATCAATGGAATACAATGTTTTTTCAGAAATATTTAAAAATACAGGTTACAATCCTAAATTACCGTATTATGAGTTATCACTTATAAATGATTTTAAAATAGATAAACTTTTTCTTGATAATAAAAAATCAGATAATTTATTATATTTACTGAAATCACTAAAAGAAATAGGAGTTTTAAATCAAGATAAAATAAATTTTTTACTTACTCAAGATGATAATTATTATTTGCAGCTGAATTATATGATTCAATCAATACCTAGTAACTACTACAAAAAAGAAATTTCAGATCTTTTAGATAAACAAATTGATTATGAGAGTCTAAAAAATATATCATCTATATTTCAGTCTCTATCTTCTTTAAAATACTTACTTAACATAAGTATTAGTCATTTGATGCAGAAGAGTGAAAGTATTCCTCATATTGGATATATTTTAAAAAAACTTTTATTAACTGATGATGTAAAGCAAAGAAGTATCACAGATATCTTAAAAAATATGAACCCAAAATTACTCATATCTTTTGAAGCTCTATTACGTAATCTAGAAACTCATAATTTGTTAAATGAAGTTGATTTGTCTATATTTGTTTCTGAGTATGCTGTTAATAATAATTGGGCAGAGATAGTTAATACTGCTTCAAAAATTATAGAAATTAGTACTGAGAAAAATTCTTTAATTTATTGTTTAAATAAAAACCATGGTAATTTATTTAAAATTTCTTCAATTTTTGAAAAATACAATAAAGGACAAAATTTTTCCAAAAAAAATATTATGTTATTTACAGATATAGGGGAATTAAATACAAGTTATTCATATCTTTTTACAGAAATAAGTAAAACAACCATTGGAGAGTCTTGTAAAAATTTTCTTATGAAAAAAAATAAGTCAGATATAACAAACCTTGCTTATTTATTTCAGTTTTTAGATATAAATAACAATATAGACATAGATAATCTTGAATTACTAATTTTTGATGCCAAATTAGTGGATGATTTATCATCAATAGTTCAGATTTATTCTAGAATAAATAAACAAACAAGAATAGTAAAAAATATAAAAGATTTTTTGACAATTACAGATGGGTTAATTAAATATAGGAAAGAAATTTTGGATTTAGTTAACCAAAACAAAATTAGTCCAAATCAATTAAAAATATTAATAGATCATCCATATATGTCTTATGTATTTAATAAGTTAGAATATGACTTCAATAGTGCTATGAATAAGATTGGTGCTATAAATGGTATATTTAATAAATTATACTCAACTGGATTTTTAGAAAAAGTTAACACAGATAATCTTAATCAATTAATAGAAGATAGTTCAATACGAAATAACTTATTACAATTACCATTGGATAAAATTTATGCTGATAATCTTAATCAATTGATAGAAGATAGTTCAATACGACATAACTTATTACAACTACCATTGGATAAAATTAATACAGATAACCTTAATCAATTAATAAAAGATAGTTCAATACGAGATAATTTATTACAATTACCATTGGATAAAATTAATGCTGATAACCTTAATCAATTAATAAAAGATAGTTCAATACAAGAGAACTTATTACAACTACCATTGGATAAAATCAATGCTGATAACCTTAATCAATTAATAAAAGATAATTCAATACGACATAACTTATTACAATTGCCCTTGAACAAGCTTGAGACTAATAATCTTAATGAATTAATTAAAAATGCACATTGTTTTCCTGCTTATAAATATATAATTATCCATAATATTACAACAATAGAAATTCAAAGAAAAAATATTGCAAAGATTAATTTAGCAATTAAACTAACTGAAAAATATGGAGATGTTTTTAAAAATAACTCTAATGAAATAATAAATAATGAAGCACTTCAAAGAGCAATAATTCTCCTGGATGATAAGAAAAAGGAGTATGGTGAGATGACAGCTGAAAAGCTAGAAGAAATAATATATAACCAGGAACTTCAACAATTAATAATAATGCCTAAATTCTATCTATTATCAATGGATCAAAAAAAATTTGACAACCTAATTAAAAATAGTTCATTAGTAACATTAGTGAAAATGTGCTTGGAAAATGATCAGTTAATTAAACATACTAAAATTTTTACTATAGCCGAAAGTGATGCTAAAATAACAAACATGAATTTTATAAAATCACATTCGAGCTTATTCAAAAAAATATCTTCTAATACTATAGAAAAATTTATAGTTGATGATAACGTATTGAAATTCTCTGCTATTTTTATTGATAAATACGAACACTATTTAGAGCGTATTAATCAGAAAAATTTTAATGAAATAATTAGTAATCTAGATAACATCACTGAATTTAGTTTATGTTTTAATTTGCTAGATCAAGATAAGCATCTTAGTGGAGTTGATAAAGATAATGCTTTAACTGCTTTAGCTTCTGATAAAAATTTAGAGCAAATATTAAAAGAAATTCAAAATTTGAATGATACCACTATCAATGCTCTAAATCGTCCATTTCAATGCTTTTTTGCTTCTTCTACAATGAATATGAAAAATGACCAGAGTAATAGGAGGGGCTCTTCTCCCGTTTCTGTTGTTAGTTATAATCCATAACTTTCATATAGCCTTTTAAATCTAACCAACCTCAGCATCTGTTATAAAAGTCACGCATTAATCTGATTTATTTTCATCCAAGGTGTCCTTCTTTTTATTACAGAACTGATAATAGCAATCAACTTGTTCATAATAGCCACTAATGCAACTTTAG
>JAKJJQ010000082.1:0-9015 GCA_021713415.1 Thiotrichales bacterium 19X7-9 | reverse complement strand
TCTAGTTGCGCTAATGCAGTTTTTGCTTGAGTTAATTTTGTTTTCTGTGTACTTAATGATGCACCAATATCTTTATATTTTAGAATGCTTGATTGCTTATCTTTTAAGCTTTTTGACTTTTGGGCTAAATTGTTCATGGTTTTATTAGCGAAAAAACTTGTCGCTTTAAAACTCTTATCTAGTGTTGCACCGATAGTAACACCTAATGAAATATTGCTAGCCTTCACCATGCATTCCTTTTATCCACTCTAATGATAAATTAAAATATAGTTTTAACTGTTTTAGCGTTAAATTCTTTAGCTCGCTGATTGACCATCCTGTTTGGGTGGCAATGATGAACATTCTTTCAGAAATTCGTTTGGGTCGCTGTCTTCTCCTTGATAATGGACTAAGCCTGTTTGTAAGCGTATATAGTCTCTTAAACTCATTGATTTTAACTCATCTAAAGGAATTGTCGTTAAATGAGAGATCATTGTCATCTCACGTAATCCTGATGAAGTAATTGAACTTAAATTTAACAAATCACTGCCCTTTGGTTCACGCATGGTAATAACATCTGTTTTAGTTTTACCATCACATAACTCAACTTTTTCTACTAATTGTATTTCTATCGCCACGAATTGATCTCCTGTTTATTAATTTAGTTTTGAATATTATGATAATGCTGATACAACACCCTCTAATTGATCTTTACCATTTAGATTTCTAATGTTGTTAATGGGGTCAATGATAATTAAATCTGTACCATCTTCACTAAAGCGGTAATATTGCAAAGTCATAGAAACGCTAGTTTCACCTATATCTTCAGCATTCCAAGTACCATAATCAATTTCTTTAACGAGACCACGCATTTCAATAACAACTTTTTTAACTGTGCCATCACTATTTTTAATTGCTGCTCTTAAGATTAGTGGTACAGTACTACCAGCACCAAATGAGCCAATCGGTATGGTTTGAATGCCTTTTAACTTCATTGAAGTCTCTAGTTTCTCAATTTTCCCTGTATCAATTTCAATTGTTCCTGACATGCCAGCACCACTATAATCAACTGCTTTAACTGTGATTTTGGGTAGTTGTACCTCGGTTGTTTCACCTATTAGCGTTGTACCATCTAAGTAAACAGCAAAGTTTTGTAGTATACGATCACCAATCATTGATTATCTCCTAAATTAAAATATCTCTTGAATGTAGTCATCAGTTAAGCGTGATCTAAAGGTAATACGCTCTGCTGGGTAGACAGGAGTGAAATCAAAATCAAAGGTAATATGACCACTTTTAATTTCATTATTGGTATTAACACTTTCATCTACCCAACAACTACCGCCTAAGATACGACCTTGAGCTGTTAAAGTTCGTAAGTAATCATTAACACTCATGGTGATATCTTCAGTAAAAGTTTTAGTAATACCTCTATCAACTGCCCATTGGTGTGCAACAACTAATGACTCATTGAGCATATCGGCTGTACGTCTAACACAAAGAAATTGCCATTTTGGATCACTTGATGTCGTTCTATTGCCCCACAATCTCCAGCCATTTTGCCTAATCAATACATTAATGTTTTGCTCATTTAAGAGGTTAGCTCTGCTATTATCTTGTAAACTATATTCAATGGCTCTAGCTGTACCTGTAATACCATTTAATTCATGGTTAGATGGGCTATAATGCCAGCCATAATCATTATCTATTTTTGCAATTAACCCTACAACTGCTGGGCTAGATGGTAAGTATGTTTTTACACCGTCTTTTAATACCTCAACTTGTGGGTCGATTACATAAACTCTGGGACTACCAAAATTACCTGCATATGTTTGAGCTGCTGCATCGGTTGTCGATGGTGCTTCAGCAATTATAATTGCTGTTAATGTCTCAGCAATACCTAATAACTCTGCAACAATACCTGTTTCTGTGGTAAATGATGGTACAGTTAATAGTCGTGGTTTAACACCTAATTTACTTTCGGCATCTAATAAAGCATGTACACCTGTTCTTTGTTCTGTATCAGGATCAACACCACCTTGGATATTTGCTAATTGAGTTGCAGCATCTTCTGATGCCTCAACTCTAATGACAACAATAATTGCGCCAACTTGATCAAAGATTAAATCAATGGCATCTGGTAATGTACCTTTTGTTCCAAGTTTTGCAGCTTCCGTTCGATTAACGACCATTACAGGCTCATTGATAGGAAATTGATTGTTATCTGCTTCATCAGCTGTGCCAACTAAACCTATTACTGAACTTCTAACTGTTTGAATTGGACGTGAGCCAGAATCTAGCTCAACAACCTCAACACCGTGAAAAAATCCACTCATCTGTCACACCTTTTTTCTTATTGCTAACTATTATTATCAAATAATTTCAGATGTTTAGATGGGTAAACTAATAAATCAATATAAATAATATCATAATTTATACCATAGCTTTTCTAAATAAAATAATTACAATTATTTACATCGTGTAATATTGGTAAAATGAGCAAGATATGCCCTCTAAACAAAACCCATTAAATGCCAAAACAGGAAGTATTTTTTTAGCCTCAGGCACAGTCTATGGACTAATTGCGCACAAATACAACTATTCATTAAGCTCTACTGCATTAATTGGTACTGTTGGCGGACTTTTTACTTCTTTTTTATACTACAAAAAATATAATCAATTTACAACACCTTCAGTCTTACCAATATCTGCGCAGTTTTTAAGATTAAAAATACCTAAAAAAGGCATAATAGAAAATGCAGATAAGACATTAATTCCTTCAAATTTTGATATGGTTTTTACAGGATCATCAAAACGAGATGAGCTAAAATTTGCTATTGAAGCAGTAGACAAAGCCAGAAAAACTATTCCTTATGCTGCTAATCGTATAGATGATTTAATTGCTAAAATAGTAAGAGAAAAACCTACAATTTCACCAAATAGCAAATATTCTACTATCAAAAAAAATGCTATTACACGCTATCAGCATGATATTTTTGATCAATTAGTAAAAGAACATCGTGAATTAAATAAACTGTACAATTATCGAAAAATAAGTGAAATGGATGACTCAACTATTAAACGGCTCTTATTAAAATCAGAAGTTTCATATTATGGTGTTTGTGCAGACCTAGCTAGACTATCAACATATCATATAAATAATACAATAAAATCAAACTATAAAGCATTTATGTGTTCATTTGGCAGTAATCCAGATATTTTTCCTGAACGCTTTCTTTCTAGCCCTAAAGGACTTAAAACCTCAAATGATCACGGTTTTGTTATTGCATTTAAAAAAGATGCATCTATACAAAACTCTGTAATATCATTAACTGAATTACAAAAAATAAATGCGATAATTATTGATCCTTGGTTCAAAGTTGCCTTCCAAGCTTCAGATTCTAGTGCAGAAAAATTCATTGAACATATCGCTCGATTAACTTATGATTTAGGTAACATTTATGATATTAGTCCTTCAGAAGAGTTACAGCAAGCACTTTTTTCTACAGTAAAGGAGTTACAAAAAAGCACAGAATCTTATCTCGACCTATCTAATTTGACTTTTCAAATTACATCCCCTATCAAACACCAAAGTACACATCAGTCTAAAACTAAATTACTATTTTTTGACAAAAAACCTGACCAACCGATCTTGCAACAAAGCATCACTCAATAAATACATATGCTTAACTAATTCAAATAAAACTCTCAATTATGCCACTGGCTTTCTAAAGTAATTAAACTTTGTTTATCCTGATTGGCCAAATATAAGGCTTCACTTGTTTTTAAGTAGCATGTAGCAAGCTTTAATTCTGTTTCAATAGACGAACAACCATAGACAACTCTCGGCTGTGTCAGAGATGGAGGAATATGACCTACTGTGATTGGTCGTGGTAAAAACATACTACAACCGTTGATTGATAACACCACAACGCTACTTAAAAGCCAATGAAATTTATTCATACGTCACCTTGAGGTTTTAAACCATCAGGTGGTGTTGCTAATAATTTTTGAATATCTTTATCATAAATATCTAGCCAAACAGAGCGTTCAGGCTTTTCTAGCTTATTAATATGCGTGTTTAAACTATCCATTTGACGGCTATAAGCACGATTAATTCTATTTTGTTCTTTTTGATTATTACTAACCGTTTTATTGCTATCATCCCACATTCTATCCATACGATTGAGCTTTCTATCGATAAAAAACATGCCTGTGATAAATGCAATTAAGATAAGAATAGCTAAAGAATTTGATAATAGTGCTTTAATCATTTAACTACTATCCTTATTGTTATTAGTAAGATTTCGACTTCTGTAGTAATCACCCAAATAAACTGATGTTTCTGTATAACGATCTTTTAGTTTATCGATAATTTCATCTTCTGATTTATATTGACGTTTTGTATCAATTGGAAATATCAATGATTTATCCTTTAATCCTTGTGATAAAAGGCTCAATGAATGAATAATATCTGGGTCAACTGCATCTAACATACCCGAATACGTTTCATTCGTTTCAATGGCATCATATAAGCTAACCATTGCATAAGTCATAATTTGCAATAAATCAGAGTCAACACTAAATAAAGCCTCAGCATCTCCAACTGATTGATGTATCTTAGACCTTAATTCATCTCGTTGAGTGTATTTAGATTTACCTAAATTATCATCATCAACAACTAAACTGTTTTCATCCATTATTCAATCCTCATATTAATCTTCAATTTGTTGTACATAAGGGATAAATCCCCACATTGGTTTACTTCTACTAATTGGAAAACGGCCAGCCATTGTGCCTAACATACAAAATAAGACCTCACCTGTATCTGTTTCAGCATAAGGGTGTGGGGTTGCATATGATGCATTGGTTAATAAAATACTATTACCACAGAGTCCCCAACTAGAGGTAATGCCATCAAAATAACTACCTCTAATGCTGCCACTAATTAACTTAGCGTAACTACCATGTGTCACCCATGTGTGATAATGAACCACTTGTAAAAATGTACGTGCATTACCTTCTAAATTTTTTGTCCAGTTCATTTTGACAATATTGAACTCAGGTTCAGTATAGGTAATACCCGACTTACCCATCGCAGTTAATATCTCTTGTTCTTCTGCATCTCGCTGATCCCAAGGAATGCCTGTTTCAATCGTACGATAGACTTCAAATGTAATATCACAATCAGCGACAACACTGAAATAATCTAAGATGCCATTAGTTACTGTACCTAACTGATTTCTTGTTAATCGCCAATAAGGCGACCAGGCATCATTTTCTCGTTGTTCCAATGTTGCTTGTAATGCCTCTAATTCAGCTAATTTTGCATCAATACGATCACATTCTGATGAAACGGTATCCGTTAAATCTTGTGCAGCTTTAACTACATCATCTATACTTGACACTTTGTTACTCTCCTTAAAGATTGATTAAACTTGTATTACCAAAATTAATGCGTGCATCTGATACAGATAACGGTACAGCTGACCACTGGTAGTTATAGCTCGCATCTGCATTATGAAAAAATGCAGTCTCTCTTTCATATAAGCTAAATTTCACTAATGGGCTATTAGTGATGACTTCATAAACCAACCGACCGCGAAGATAAAAGCCACTGAAAGCTGGGCAATTAACCATACCCTCTGTGTTATATGTTGTATCGTTACCTTGCTCGTCATATTTTTCTTGTTTAACATCAATCATGTTTGAAAGATTGGCAACGGTTTGCCTATACTTTTGAACGTTTAACTTAATAATGCTTCCGTTTGCATTACCTGACCAATCTTCATCTAAAAAGTAACTTCTAATATCCACTCCTGCTACATGTGGCTCACCTTTGACTTTATCGCCATCTAAATCATTTTCACTTTGCCAATAATAAGCTCGATAAATATCAATTAACAAAGGACTGCCATTACGATTACTGCCTGATTGAAATATCACTGGATACATCGTGTCATAAGGTAAATGCTGAAGATCAAATCTATACTTATAACGACCTTCACCTTTAATATCAAAAGCAACTAAGTTATTGCGCCATTTCTCTAAATCATCTAAACGAGTTTTAATTGGCTCTAAATCAACATCTACCTCTTGAGTCTCCGTTTTAGTTTGTGCGTAATCAATTGCAAGGCTTGTATGATCATTCATTAGTTGAATTAAGCTTTCAGCTAATTGATAATAATTATCGACTGTAGAACATGCTTGCGTATTAAAATTTATCGTTACTTGATCGGCATTATCGTATTTTATTTTAATCGTATAATCACTAACGGTTGGTGATAGATTATCTTCTGCTTTATAGAATTCTGGTATATTACCTTGTGCAATAATATTATTTTCATCATCTAAAATTGAGATATATTTAAGCCAAAAGCCACCTGCACTTTCAGGTACAATGCAATTAATCCATATCTCATCATTACTTGTTTCAACATTATTAATTAAAGCACTATAGGCAACATGATTTAAGCTTGTATCATCTGTTTGGCTACTAATTTTAAATGATGAAAACATCACTGTGTTACCAGTTAAAACGCTATCAGCTAATTGTGCCTTTCCGTTCTCTGTTATCAGAATTTCATACATTTAAATTGCTCCATAAAGAATTGTTTTATTTTTTAAGGCAACTTTTGAGCCTGCATTTACAATGGACTGTGATCGTGTTTCTAAATTAAAAAGATAAGCACTCTGAACATTCTTATTGGTATCAATGACATTTCTGATTAAATCTAAGTCAAGACTTACCTTATCGTTTTTAGTCGTATCCGTAATAACATCAATGGTAAATGTATGCGGTATACCACCTTTATATTGATACCACTCTCTAACATTAATTTCATAGTCCATTGCACCCAGCGCTTTCTCTAACGCACCTAATGTGCCTTTTTTACGATGAATATCGATTGATTCAGCAATCATTTGTCGCTTCTGTGCTTCATCAGCTTTGTTATAAGGTTCAAAATCAACAGATAAGTAACTGGCTAAATAAGGTAAAAACTCAATTGGACATAAATCAGGTTTAAATAACAATCGAATGACATTATTTTTTAGCTCAATTTGATTTAAAAATGCGCCAACTAAGGATACTTCTAAATCAGTGGCGTTTGGTGGTAGTATATTTACATCAGTCATTCTACCGCCTCAATAATTGTTACTTCTGTACAATAAGGTGTTTGGGTATCACTTGCTGATATAGTTTTAGTCGGCGCGTATAACTCTTTTACATACGCTACACCTTCAATATTTAAGCGTGCGTATACTTCTGATAATGGTACTGTTGCACCAATTTTGTGACGATCTGCAATTAAGGTGTCAATGTTATCTTGCATTGTTTTTAAAACAACACTCTTATCTGATTGTGGGTCAAGGACAACTTCTGCATTAATCGTATATTCTAATGGCGACACACTAGATACAATTACCTGACAGCCTAATGGTTTTCGTTCTGGGTCTGTTAAATAATTAGATACCGTTTCTAACAAATCATCACTTGCTTGACCTGAATCAGCTTCATTGCCTTGGACAACAACAAAGGCTTTACCTGGCTGAGATTGATCATCAAATGCCTTAACATCAACAACTCGACTATCCGATTCAAAAGATAGTGCTTCATAAGCTGATTGACTACCTGCTGATGATGCCTTCTCTAAAGCCGTTAATATTCTGCCTCGATATCTTTCATCTGTTTCATCCTCTTCACGAGCAACAGCTAATAACGCACCTAAATTATCTAAGTCAGCACCTTGTGAGAAAGAGACTAACACAGATTTAATTGAATCATTAATGCGTTGCTCATAGAGTGTTAATCCATAAGCACAGGCTTCTAATATTTTAATCACAGGGTCAGATTCAACCGTTGCATCATATTCAGGCATACGTGTTTTAAAATCAGCTAAGAGCAAAGCATAGTTTTGATCATAATCAACTGACTGAATTGAATCTGGTGGTGGCAATTTAGATAAATCAAACTTACTCATACCGTTACACCATTTAACCTTTTGTCTTCACCATCAGGCTTATATGTAAACTCAACATCAATGCTTACCTGACCATCTGAATTAAGATTGATATCAATTTGTGTTAAATCTACACGCATCTCCCACTGATCGATTGCTTCAGCAGTTGAATTTAAAAGCTTTGCCAAAGTCATTTGATTGGCTGGTTGATCAACATATAAAAAAAGAGTAGAGCCATATTCACGTAACATGACTCTTGAGCCAACAGGCGTTGTTAAAATATCAGCAATGCTTTGTTTAACATGCTCAATATCTGTTATCTTTTGGCCTGTTACTCTTGATATACCTTGCATTGATCATCTAACTAATTGTTACTATTACAGTCAGTATAAAATGATCAATATAAATGCTCTGGATAAGCTAATTGAACATTAGATGCTGTTCGATAAAACAACCAACAAAATAGCCAATGATCATTAATATATAAAGTTTGCTTAATGAAAAAGGTCGTTCCTCTTTAAAAAAACCACAAAAATTTAATATCCATAAATTACTTGCCGTAATTAAAATACAATATATATAACTTTGTAACATAGTTAAGCTCCTAAATAGGCTTTGATGTAGTACCGCCACTATCACCTCTATGGGCATGATTTTTAAGAGAAATATTATCTGCTGTAACATCTCCACTAGTAACATGAATTGAACCTTCAATTGATGCAGTTGAACCGCCTTTAGCATTTGAGCCATATAGGCCACTTTGATAAGTTAAGCTACCTTGAACTAATACATTGCCTGTAATCGTTGTCATTGGACAGTCAGCATAAATACTATTGGCTTTTAAAGTGACTTTATTTGTTGTTACATTCACTGACGTTGCAGCAAATATATTAATAGAACCAACACAGTTGATCGTTAATTTATTATCCGCATAGCTATAACTAATGGTTGTACCATCTGAGTAAACTTTTTTATCTAAAGCTAAATCACTACTTGGCTGATTGCTTGTATAAATTGATGGCAATACAATGCCATTATTCAATTCACCACTTGGTGATAAAACCAATACTTGCTC
>JAKJJQ010000081.1:0-9170 GCA_021713415.1 Thiotrichales bacterium 19X7-9 | reverse complement strand
TACCTTAGCCATTATGTTAATTGGCAAAGAATTATTGAGCGAACTCACTTATTGTCTGATAAATCAGTACAATGGCTGGAAATTCTTATAAAGCCAGATAAGTTTCAACATATTTCGCCAAAATAGCCTTATTTTATCAAATTTTTATATACCATATTTGCGATATGTTGTAAATTTATTTAGGTTTAGTTTTATCAAAATTTTATAACTACTTTATAATAATTTTATATGGTTGTGAAAATGAAAATAATTGTATGCAAAACATACAACTCTGTAACAAAACACTGCTGTAAAATCATAAGTATTTAAATTTAATCGGAGTATGCTCGTAGGCAATAATCAAATAAATAATTCGAGGGGTTTTGATTATGGTTACTTTTGAAGAAATATTAGATCGTGCTTATGAAAAAAGCTTAACACTTGATAGTGGAGTTAAAGGCTTGCAAAGAAATTGCTGGTTTAAAAGAAATCGTGCTGAATTTTTAGCATTGGGTGCTGACTTTGCAATTGGCAGTGTAATTTATGCTGTTGTTTTATCAAATCCATATGGTATTGCTGCTTTAGCTGGAGCAATTACGGCAAGGAAACTAACGAGTGAAGGCTATGATTATTATAAATATCAATCGTCATTAAAAGCATTAAAGAAACTCAATCAATCAACAGAAAAATTAACTGATATTGAAACCTTATTGGAGGGTGTACAAGTTAAGCTTCTTAATATTAGTGATAAATCTCAGCAACGATTAGAAACAAACACAACGAATGAAAGTAAAAAAAATGCATTAAGTTATTTAGCAAGCCTGAATAATCGATTTAAACTAGAGACATTTAAATCAAAAATAGTTGATGCTAAATCAAAAGAAGATAAGTTATTTTGGATTAATTATTTAGAAGATAAAATTAATACTGAAAAAAAGAGAATTATTAGAGATTTAGAAAACCCTCAAGTAATTCAAGCAACATTTAAGTCAAAAACGAAACAAAATCTAACTGAAGCGTTAAAAGTGTTAACTGAGCTATCAAATAATTTAGATATTTATAAAGCAAATTTACCCAATGAACTACCTTTAAATAAGCTAATAGAAGCTCAAGTTAATGCAATTTTTAGTCAAGATTTAACAAATCCAGCAAAATTAAGTCATGTTTTTGAACAAATGGATAGCTTAATTGTTAATCTTCAAGGAATGATAGACAAACAAAAAAGTGATGTCAGTGTTTATACGCAGAGTTTATTAAATTTAAAAAAACAAATTGATCAAAGTACTCAATCGTTAGGAGATAATCCATCTGATCAAGCATTAATCAATCACTTTGCTTATATTTTTCAGTATTACAGTGTATATGCTGAACTTTTAGAAACAGTTATTTTACCTTATGATGCAAGCTTTTATTTAACTTCTTTATTACAGTCTAAAATTGAAACATTAAAAGATTCTCAAACTCATGCTCAATTTGAACAGTTAATGAAGGAAAGACAGAAGGATCAGTTGGCAGAGCCAAAGCTATTTCAACTACGAAAATGGCAATTTCACTCCAAAAATTTACCAAAAATTGAGAAAGCTTATTTATACTTATGTGAAATTACTGGAATTCCACCAGTTGTTGGTTCTGATACAGGCTTTTGGCTATCTAATATTGCAGATCCTGTTGTTGAGAGTTTAATACGTTTTACTGTTACAATTATTGCTCATCATCCAGAGTATACAGAATTATTACCTTTGGCAGTTGATGCGATTCAATCAGGACATTTTTTAAATGGTGGCTTTGAAGCACTCTCTGGTGTTGCAAGATTATCAATTTCACTATTTGCTGAACATCACTTTCATAGTCAACGAGAAAAAGACCTTCAAAAACAATCACCAGAATTACTATATCATTTTACGATGAGCCATTTTCATGCATTAGATTTAATTTATAAGGATCAAGAATTAAATTTATCTCCACTAAATGAGTATGCATTAGACAATTTAATGGGATTATTAAAGATTGAAAAACAGCACAATATAAATGAAAACTTATCTAGTCAAATCGGTTTATTAATGGAGTGTATTGATATACAACCTGACAAAGATGGTTCAATATTTATGCAGCATAAAGCATTAATTAAAACAATTTTATCTAAAATGGATGAAGTTAAAGAGGATTTAAAGGCTAATCCAAAAAACTATGGTGGTGAAAAAATAGTAGCGCCATTTATTAATTTATTAGAAGAATTAACATTAAAATATCAGTCAGCACAGGGCATTTATCAACACTTTGAAGCCTCTGAAAAGCAAGTATCAATTGGTAGCTTAAAAGCTCAAAAACGAGCAGATTTGGTGCAAAGTGAAAAATTTCAACAAACTTTAACCGATGGTTTGTTATTTAATATGGGAGAATCATTTAGAGAGCAGACAGTCAGTCATTTATCGGCATGTCGATATTATTTATGGCATGTATTTAATGGTAAGGATGTTAAAACTGAAAATGCGAATCGTACAGATAAATATAAATTACAGATTTTATGTCAAAATCTATTTGGAAAACTACCGCAATATCATGAAGCTTTTACATTATTAAATTCAACAATGCATCAGCAAGTTAGTGAGGCAAAAATTAGTTCAGAAGAAATAATGTTACGGAAAGCTTATCCGGATGAAGTAAGTCAAGAAATATCTGTTATGCCAAATGGTATGTTGTTAGATGAGCTACCATTTTTAAGCCATCAAAATATTAGTGTTGGTAGACAAAGCCCCCATAGAGATATTTAGTTGCTTCAGCGCCTAATACTAATACCTTATCACCTTGAGATAATCGATTTGACTTTAATAGTTGATCTAAGCTATACCAAATTGCAGCTGATCCCATATTACCTACTTTATTTGCATGGAGAATAATTTTTTCTTCAGGGATATCTAATGCATGGCTAAGGTATTTCGCCATATAGCCATTTGCCTGATGTGGTATAATATAATTAAAATGCTCTAGTTGATAGCCTCGCTTATAAATTGCATCTAAGCCTTTTAGAAACAGTTCTGCCCCATGAGTAAATACTTGGTTAGTTTTATGAAAAAATGGCTGTGTTGTATGGTTATCAGGGCAGCTAGGTTTACGACTACCGCCTTCAAGATAAAAACCACTATCTTTATCAAGGCCAATATGTCCTAGAAAGATATCACTAATAATCTGTGTTTGAGAGTGATCATTTGCAGTGATTAAAGCAGTAGCTGCACCGTCACCCATTTGGACATAGTTAATTAATTGACTTATATCATAAGGATCTTTAGCGCAGTCAAAGTAGACAGAGCCAACTTCACTGCCAACAATCATAATAGATGATAGTTTAGGGTTTTGATTCATGATGATAATCTTCAGGTTGCTTTAACTAGATATTATCACACTAGCTTGCTGACTTTAAGTTGACGGTGCCTTCCACACTTATGGCAAGTGGATTCAGTACATTTACTTAAAAAGCTCGAAAATAGGTAAATTAGAATAGACTGATTTTGGAATTAATGTAGTTTTAGTAATTTATTTATCCCAATAATTGTTTTGTTGATTAAAAATGAATATAATTTTATTAATTACTTAATATTTTTTATGTATTATTAATATTTTAAGGAATTAGTAGTGAATAAAATTAAAAAAAATAAATTAACTATAAAAATACTTTCAAAGCTAATTCAAAATATTTTTTCTGGTGAGAAAAAGGAAGTAGATTGCTCAACTCCTTTATCTAATATAATGCAGTCATTAGAGCCAAGATATATGTTTGATGGTGCAGCAGTATCTACAGTTGATTTAGCTGATGGTGTTTCAGAATCAGAACAAAATGAAATTTTAGCAGCTTTAAGCGAAAATAACCAAGCAGATGCATCAGATAGTTTGTTAGAGATAATCAAATCAGATGCACTATCTCAGGAAAAGGATTACTCATTATACAGAGAAGTTATTATTATTGATTCTAAAGTCAAAGACCCTAATATTTTAATTAAAAATATTTCACGTAAAGCCTCAGTGGAAATAATTGACAATGATACAGATGGAGTTGTAGCTGTTGCAAATATATTAAAAAAATATAGTAACCTTGATGCTGCTCATATCCTTTCTCATGGTTCTCAAGGTGAACTATTTCTAGGTAATAGTATATTAAATTTAAATAATATTTCTTCTTATCAAGAACAATTAACACAGTGGGGGAATGCCATTAGTAGTCATGGAGGTTTATTATTTTATGGGTGTGATGTTGCAAAAGGAGATCAAGGAAAGAATTTTATAGATATTCTATCAGGATATACTCAAGCAGATATTGCTGCATCTGATGATATTACAGGTGGCGTTAATAGAGGCGCTGATAGTCAACTTGAATATAGTAGTAATAATTTGCTAGATGCTAATAATATAGTTAATTTTGATGAATATGAATATTTTTTATATCCTGTTGATGTTCGTGTAATTGAATCTCCTGATGCACTGACAAACTCACCAGATGCTACTGCAGGTAAATTTGGAGATGCATTAGCTGTATCAGAAACAGGGCATATTATTGCTGTTGGGGTACCATCTAGAGAGTATGACGATGGGGTAGTGTCTACATCAGATGTTGGTCTTGTACATATTTATCATTGGAATTCTACTACAAGTACCTGGGATGAGCATACGATATGGTCAGATGATACAAATCAGCCATATCTTTTTGGATCTTCTGTCTCTTTATCGGCTGATGGAACTAGACTTATAGTTCTTCGTGACGCTACTAATGAAGTTTCTTTGTATGATTATAATGGATCTGCATGGATTAAGACACAAGATTTTACTGTGGCGACAAATGGCACTAATTCAGATATTGCGTTATCTGCTGATGGATTAATGTTTATAATAGGATCAAATGATCATGATTTTACTGATGGTAAAGTTATTTCTTATAGATATACTGGTGGGACATGGGTTTCAACTGAAATTTTAGCTTTTAGACCTGGTGAAAATTTTGGCCATTCAATTAGTCTATATCATAATGGAACTCATGATGAGGCTATTGTTGTCATAGGCTCAGACTCAGCTAATGCAGTTCATGTTTATGAATATAATGAAGGATCAAATAGCTGGACTCATCAGGATGAACTTAATGCTATAGATTCAGGTACAGACTCAGGAATTCGTTTTGGGGAAAGTGTTGATATTTCTGATGATGGACTACGTATTATAGTTGGGGATTCTGAAGCTGAAGTTGGTAAAGGTATAGCTCATATTTATGCATATGACGGTTTCAGTTGGGTATACGAACAAGAATTAAAACATGCGGGAGTGTGGAGACATGTAAATGATTGGCTTGGTCGATCAGTATCAATTGCACATGCAGTTGAAAATAGTGAAGATACTTACAGAGCAATTATTGGGGCACCAGGAGATGAGGGTAAAGGAAGAGCTTATGTTTTTACTAAAAGTGGTACCAATAATTGGAATAGCGGGCATAGACTAATAACTGAACAAATTAACTACCCGGTTAACTCTTCAAGTTTCTTTGGAAATGAAGTTATTATCTCAAAAGATGCTAAGTATATGGTTGTTGGGTCGCCATTTCATGAAGGTAAAGGGCAAATTTACATACATTCAGAGCGTAATGTTAGAGTTGATAATGATAATACAATCCAAGCTGAAGAGGGAGTAAGTAATGGCAGATTTATATTTACTCTAACCGAAGATTCTAGTGAGGATATTGTAGTCCATTATACTATAGAAAATGCGGGGACACCGGCTGAACACTTAGTTGATTATACCACTCAAACAGCATCTTCAGATCCAGCAGGTCAAGTAACGATTAAAGCAGGTGATTTATTTGCTTCTGTAGACATTATAATTAATGATGATAATAAAATAGAGGTTACAGAGAGCATTCGATTTAGAGTCCAGTCAGTTACTGGAGGTGAGACTGAATATGGAATTTATCCTAGAACAGGCCTTAACACTGCTCTTACAACAATAGAGGATAATGATGTAGGTTATGTATCTATTGATATTGTTGATGATGGTAATATAACAAATGACTATCTTGGCCCTGGCTTGGATGTTGCTGTTGCTTATGAAACTGGTACTGTTGGAAAAGCTCGTTTTATAATACAAGCTAAAGATCTTAGTGGTTCTCCCGTTGTTAGTGGTACATATTTAAGGGTTAATTATGCAATAGACCAGACTGTGACTCCTCTTGCAGATGAATGGCATTATACCGTTATAGGATGGTATTTTGATCAGAGTACTCAGTCGAATGTATATCATCAAGATTATAATATAAACAATAATTACATAGATATTCCAGCTAATATTGATTATGTTTATATTGATATTGTACATGCTTTAGACTCATTAGTAGAGGCTGATAATGAAGAAGTGAAATTGACATTAACAGGCTTTTCTAACTTAAATGGTCGAGAGTATTATTTAGATCCAAATCCAGAAAATCTGACAAAAACAATTATACTAGATGATGATGATGTTGGTGAAGTTTCTGTTACTGTAACTGATGGAGTTGCTAGAGAAGAGGATAATCTTTATGCTGAATTTAGAATTGAACTAGATAAGACCACTGATTTTGGCCATGATAGTGATGATGATGGTGATGGTATTAATGATGGTACTGGTGTTGCGGTAACTTTTGAATTAGCAGGAACCGCGGATGATATTCTTAATCCTATGACTGCTATAGCGGATTACAGTGTAGTACTTAATAGTGATCCTAATGATGAGATTACTGATGTTGTTTATAATGGAGATGGAACTTATACAGCTAGAATTAAAACACTTGAGCATTACGGCACCATTGGCATTAATATAATAAATGATGATGTTGTAGAAGACCAAGTAGCTGGAACGCCAGAGAACATTCAGTTAAACATCCTGGATGTTACAAAAGGTCATGATAAATATTCTATTTCAGCAACTTATAATAGTGCAACATTTGATATAATCGATGATGACACATTTATTGATGTTTCAATTGAAACACAGAATACAGCACCTAATCCTCAGATAATAGAGGATGGGTTTTCAATAGGAAATTATATTGTTTATTTAAAACAAGATGATCTTCCAGCAGACAATGATATTGATGTGAGAATATATTTTACTGTTTCTGGGAATGCAACTCCAGATCTTGACTATACATTACCTAATCTTGGTTTTGATCCTTTATATCCTAACGTTGGTTATATAGATATTTTAGCAGGTCAAAACCAGGGTATTATTGCAATAACTTCAGTTAACGATAATTTTGTAGAGCCTACTGAAGATGTTATAATAACCTTGGGTACTAGTACTCCTTATGGTGATACTGATAGTAATAAACATGTTCTTGATACAGATAATGATCAGACTAGTATTGGTATCTTCAATACAGATGATGGTCTGATTAGTGTTGTAGCTAATGTTGCAGAAGTAGATGAAGGAGACAACCTTTCTTTTGATATTAATGTAGATAATGCTACTGATAATCCTATAGATATTGAATATTACTTTATTGGTACAGCAAGTACTTCTGATGGAACAAGTCCTGATCATAATGGGTTGAATATTCAAACCGTAACTCTTCCTGCCAATACATTTTCAATTACAGTGACACATAATACTCTTATTGATGGCTGGGTAGAGGGGATAGAGCAAGCAACAATACAATTAAATGATTCATTTGTTGGTGGAGGACCATCAGGATATATTATTGATGGTGGAAATCAAGCTAACGTTGCGACTATAGATATTGTAAGTAATGAAAGTGCATTGATTTCTATTGCAAAAATATTAGATCCCTCAGAATCAGGTACCATTGGTAAATTTAGAGTATCAACAAGTAGCATAGCTCAAGAAGATATCGTTGTTACTTACAGTTTAGCAGGTTCTACAGCATCAGAAAATGAATATCAATTATCTGTCGATGCAGAAATATTATCGGGTAGTTTAGTTATTAAAGCAGGAACTTTGTTTACAGATGTTGATATAACTCTTGTTGATGATAGTATATCTGAGCTATCAGACTATCTTAAAATCGAATTAAGGGATCTTCTAAATGTTCCAATAGATTCAGATAACAATGATTTAATTGAGATAGATACTAATAACGACAATCACTTTACTGTAATTAATTTTTTAGATAATGATAATCCACCAACTATAACAGTTGAAACAGGTAATTCAGATAGTGCATCATTAACAGAAACTGATACAACCTTATCAACTTCAGGCACATTAACCTTAACGGATTTAGATACAAGTGATACGGTAAGTGTAGATGTAGCTACAGTCGTTGAGTCAGGTAATGTCTCAGATATTACTAATAGTATGTTATTAGCAATGTTAAGTGTCTCAGCAGGTAATATCTTAGATAATACAGAAATTCAAGATCAGTTCACTTGGAACTTTAACTCAGGGTCTGAGGCTTTTAATTATTTAGCAGCTGGTGAGACTTTAATCTTAACCTATACAATTCAATCAGAAGATAGCCAGGGAAAAACAGATGAATATGATGTAACAATTACCATTGTAGGTAGTAATGATAAACCAATTATTTCAGTTGAAGTAGGTAATTTTAATTCGTCAGAAGCTACATTAACAGAATCAGATAGTCCACTTAGTGCATCAGGTACATTAACTATTTATGATTTAGATATGACTGATGAAGTTACTGGAAGTGTACTATCAATTAATGTTTCTGGTAATGTAGGAGGCATATCAAATCCTGACTTACTAAATATGCTAAATTTAAGTAGTAGTGTAATTTTAGATAGTAACAATAACACAACGCAATTTGGGTGGAATTTTAATTCAGGTAGTAAAATTTTTAATCATTTAGCAGCTGGTGAAACTTTAATCTTAACCTATACAGTCAGAGCAACTGATTCTCAAGCAGCAACAGATGATCAAAGCGTTGTCATTAATATAACAGGAACTAATGATGCGCCAGGTATTACTGTTGAGAGTGGGGATTCAGCAAGTGATACTTTAGTTGAAACTGATACAGCCTTATCGACTTCAGGTACATTAACCTTAACGGATTTAGATACAAGTGATACGGTAAGTATAGATGTAGCTACAGTCGTTGAATCAGGTAATGTCTCAGGTATTACTAATAGTATGTTATTAGCAATGTTAAGTGTCTCAGCAGGTAATATCTTAGATAATACAGAAATTCAAGATCAGTTAACTTG
>JAKJJQ010000080.1:0-9376 GCA_021713415.1 Thiotrichales bacterium 19X7-9 | reverse complement strand
TACCTTAGCCATTATGTTAATTGGCAAAGAATTATTGAGCGAACTCACTTATTGTCTGATAAATCAGTACAATGGCTGGAAATTCTTATAAAGCCAGATAAGTTTCAACATATTTCGCCAAAATAGCCAAAAGATTATTATCAAAAATCACCTAGTTTTGAACCACCCGTTTATCAAGAACCTAGTTATAAATCATCAAACCCACCTCCTTCTGCACCACCACTTGATTTCTATAATACTGAGACTAGTGGTTATGGTCCTACCTACCCTCCTTATAACCCTTATTGGCAACCACAATAAGAATGTTCTTTTGACAAATAAGATGCTTCTAACTAATCTATATACTACCTAAAAAACAAATAGATACTTTATTATGAACCTAGTAAAAAGAATCATTAAAATTAGCTTACTAATAGGCTTATCTTTCTCTTATTCGCATGTATATGCATACACTTTTAACTGTACAGGTACTGAAACAAGCCATAAAGATGACAGTAAAAAGCCATTTACCAAAAATATAATTGTTGATGCTGATTTATCAAAAATTAACTATAAACCAGCTAAATATGCTCAAAATAATCAATATATCTATACAGAAGAAGATGTTAATATTAGTAAAAATGAAAAAATAACCATAAAGACTTATTTTAATCCAAACTTTCTTACTTATAGCACTTCAGTTGAGCAGGATGGTAAAAAACTTATTTCAACCAGTGCTAACTGTAAACTACTACCTAACCCTTTTATAGATAAGAAGTAATTTAGGTGTAAAATAAATGACAGAAATTAAAGCTAGAAGGGTTATTCTTGGACAAAACAGCCTCAATCAATCAGACATATTAGAAGATAGTATCTTAGGTAATACATTACATTTAAATGCCCCACCCTTAACTGATGAGCAAAAAAATGATAAACATCCTCTAATGCATCAAGTTAATTCTCTTGTCTATTACATTGTTTTACAAGGAAAAATACACATTATTTTAGATAATAGTGAAACTGAGTTAAACCCAGGTGACTGTATAATCGATATGGGTAGTAAACATGCTTGGAGTAATAAAACGGATAAAATTGCATTAATGGCTTTTATTTTGTTAGATGCAAAAAGATAAAAAATTTTTCTACTACCGATTCGAATCCGTATTAGCAAATGCAAGCATTCGATCAGCTAATCTTGATATTGGTAAGCTTTGGATATAAACCGCACCAGTACCTGTCATCTGAGCAAAAAAGATACCTTCACCGCCAAATAAAGCGTTTCTAAAGCCACCAACAAATTGTATATCAAAATTAATACTTGTTTCAAAGCCAACCAAACATCCTGCATCAACTCGCAATATATCACCTTCAGTTAACACTTTTTTAACAATTGTACCACCACCATGAACAAAGGCCACACCATCACCTGAAAGCTTCTGCAAAATAAAACCTTCTTTACCAAAAAAACCAGAACCTAGTTTTTTAGTAAAAGCAATATCTACATCAATGCCACCTGCTGCGCATAAGAAAGCATCCTTTTGACAAAGTAACTGACCATTATGCTGTGTTAGATCAATTGGCATAATTTTGCCAGGAAATGGTGCTGAAAAAGCAACTTTTGCCTTACGATGGCCGGTATTTGTAAAATTAGTAATAAAAAAGCCTGCGCCTGTTAACATACGCTTAAAGCCTTTGAATAAACCGCCACCAGTATTGGTTTGCATTTCAATTTCACGATCCATATATAACATCGTACCTGCTTCAGCACGAACAGCTTCATTTGGATCAAGCTCAACTTCCACAATTTGAAGATCGTGACCAATAATTTCATAGTCAATTACATCAGCAACCATTATCATTCACCTTAACTTAGTTTTAAATAATCAATGTATATTAAAACCAATACTAAGTTAGTATAGCAATAAATAAAAGGATATTATGGCAAATTTTAATTTTACTATGCTTGAATTTTTTACTTATTTATCTCTACAATCAGCACTAAGTCAATTAATAAACACATGGCCATCATCATGCTTGAAATGTTATACAATACAAAAGAAGTTTATGCATTAGAGAAAAAAATTGCACAAGATAAAAAAGTTACCATGGCTTTATTAATGCAACGAGCTGGATTTGCACTTTTTCAATCTATACCAAAACATACAAATAAAATAATT
This sequence comes from Thiotrichales bacterium 19X7-9, assembly GCA_021713415.1. GTDB lineage: Bacteria > Pseudomonadota > Gammaproteobacteria > Francisellales > Francisellaceae > M0027. The sequence continues at coordinate 7,220 of JAKJJQ010000080.1, read as the reverse complement.
ATTTTTATAGGGCCTGGTAATAATGGTGGTGATGGTATCGTAGCAGCCACATTACTAAAACAGTTTAATTATGATGTAGAAGTTATTTATCTTTCACCATTAACTAAGCTTTCAAGCTTATCAAAACTAATGTTTGATCATGCAAAAGCATTGGGTGTTCTATTTAAAGCATTTAGCCCAACCTATCTAAAGCAATTAAAACTAAATGAAAATGATGTCATTATTGATGCATTGTTTGGCATTGGCCTGTCAAAACCACCTCAAGGTAATTTTAAGAAAACGATTGACTGGATTAATCAGTCCAGCGCTTATACTATTAGCGCAGATTGTCCATCTGGCTTATGTACTAATACCGGCGCACCAATTGAAATAGCAGTTAAAGCTAATCTCACTTGTCAATTTTTATCTAAGAAACAAGGCCTTTATAGTGAGGTTGCCGCAAACTATATAGGTGAGCTGATCTTTAATGATTTAGGCATTGAGCATACCAATAACTATTCAATCAAACATTCAGTTAATTTATTAACCAATGATCATATTGAAAATAACAGAAAGCCAAGATTAGCCAATAGTCATAAAGGCATGCTTGGGCATGTTTTAATTATTGCTGGAGATACTGGTATGGGTGGTGCTGGTATTTTAAATGCCTTTGCCGCTTTAAAATCAGGTGCTGGCAAGGTAACTTTACTGACACGATCTGAACATGTTACAGCAAGTTTAAGCTTTGTTCCTGAAGTGATGGTAAAAGGTATTGATATTAATGATAACATTAGTGAATATATAAAGGTTGCAGATGTAATTGCTATTGGCTCAGGTATGTCGCCTAAGTTACCATGGTCAAAACATTTTTTTGAACTTATTGTAAATGCTAAATTAACAAAGCCCAAAGTGTTTGATGCTGGCATATTGCATTATTTAGCAAGTATTTCACCTTTAAAAAATAGTCTTAAAAATACCATAATTACCCCCCATGTAGGTGAAGCTGCTACACTTTTAAAAACCAATACGCAAGCAATTGAAAATGATCGTTTTTCTGCTATAGAACAATTAACTACAACTTATAATACAACGAGTATATTAAAAGGCAAAGGCACTTTAATTCAAACACCCAAACAATTACCAAGCCTATGCCCATGTGGCAATCCTTATATGGCAACTGCTGGTATGGGTGATATGCTAACTGGTATCATCATAAGCTATCTTGCTCAAAAATATCCCATACAACTAGCCTGTGAAATGGCTGTATGGGATCATGCTAATAAAGCAGATGTACTATTAAAATCAGGTCAAATACCGATACTTGCATCCGAGATTTTTAAAAATTAATTATATCCCCAATCATCATCAGAATAATAGTTAACAAAGCCTTGCCTTTCTCCTTCTTGCTGTAGAAAAACAAAGTTACCTTCCTTAATTAATTTTTCTTCGTCTTTTTTGTCTTCAAGCTGTTTCTTAAACATAGAATCATTTGTTATTTCATCATACGTTTTAAGCTTTAGAGCATGTAACTCATCTTTATTTCCTTTTAAAACTGTACGCCAAGTTTGATCATCTATTTTTAATGATTTATTTCCTAAATTAACTGACAATTTTTCAAATAAATCTTTTACTGTATCTATTTCATTAGATACTGCTTGATAAGCATTCGTACTTTCTGGGTTAATAAAACGTCCAGATAATAGCCCCGTATGGTGTGATAGCATTCGAACTAATTGAAGAAATTGTGCCTTTAATTCTTTAACATCATGTGGCTGTACTTGCATAAAACATCCAGAAGCAAATGAACTTTTAGCTTGAGATTCTCTACTTATTTTATCACGGATAGTCTGTGAAAAATTATCAGTATATAGCTTTTTATTATCATCACTCGTTCTATTACGAGCCAATTCAGCTATTTCTATCATTTCCTTTTCAATTGTCATATAGTTATATTTCGCTAAAATGACTGGGTCTCGACTTCCCGCATAATTAACTTGTTGTTCAAGATTACTATATAAACCCATTACCTACTCCTTATATGTATTTTTGGAAAAGTAATGATTATTATATAGACTTGATAAATTAACTTTAATATTACTTTTATTTCAAAAATAAAAATAATTATTCAGTAGTGAAACAAACATTTTTAAACAACTAATACTGATTTTCTCTGGTATAAGATTTCATTTTCTACTAGAATACCGTCACTTAATGATTAAATGATAATTTCATCGACAAAGGGGACTTGATGCCAAATGCAAAAGAACCTCAAACCACTTGTTAGTATACGCAACCTTGTTAAGCGATTTGATGATGGTCATCTTGCTTGCGATAACATTTCACTTGATATTTATCCTAAAGAGTTTTTCTCATTACTAGGTAGTTCTGGTTCAGGTAAAAGTACACTATTACGGATGTTAGCAGGCTTTGAATCACCAACAGAAGGTAAGATTTTACTTGATGGTATTGATATGACTAAAGTACCACCTTATGACCGTCCTGTTAATATGATGTTTCAATCCTATGCCCTATTTCCACATATGAGCGTACAACAAAATATTGCCTTTGGATTAAAGCAAGATAAATTATCTTCAGCTGAAATTCAAAAACGCACAGATGAAGCACTTAATTTGGTAGAAATGACTAGATTTGCCAAACGTAAACCACATCAATTATCTGGTGGTCAACGACAACGTGTAGCCCTTGCTCGCTGCCTTGCAAAACGACCAAAACTGATTTTACTAGATGAGCCACTATCTGCATTAGATAAAAATTTACGTGGTCAAATGCAGTTTGAACTTGTTGATATCCAAGAGCAAACTGATAGCACATTTATTATGGTTACTCATGACCAAGAAGAAGCCATGACCATGTCAACTCGTCTTGGTATTATGTCAGAAGGCTATCTTGAACAAGTAGCCCCACCTAATGAAATTTATGAATTTCCTCATAGTCGATTGGTCGCACAATTTATTGGCTCAAGTGCGATTTTTGAAGGCTATATTGCTTCAAGTAGTCGAACTAAAAGCTTTATTCACTCTGATGAGGCACGCTGTAGCTTTGAAATTAACCGAGGTCTTGATGGTGTAGCAAGTCAACAAATTTGGGTTGGCATACGACCTGAAAAAATTATGATTTCAAAAAACCCACCTGAACACTATAGTCGAAACCAACCAATTAACTGCTTAACAGGTAAGGTTGAAAATATTGCTTATATGGGTGGTTTATCTACTTACCATGTAAGAACTGAAACTGGTCGTATTGTTAAATCAATGGATTTTAATGTTGAACGTAATGCTGATAATCCAACCTGGGAAGATCAAGTATACTTAACATGGGAACCTGAAAACATCATGGTACTCTACTCATGAGCCAAGTTAAAACAAAACTACAAACTGCACTACAGCAGTGGCAAAGACGTTTTGTCATTTTAGTTCCCTACCTATGGTTTATTGTCTTTTTAATGATTCCTTTTTTATTTGTATTGAGAATCAGTTTTTCAATTCCAGCTGATAGTATTCCACCAATTTCACCATTATTAGTGATAAAAGATCAAACCATTAGCATTATACTACATTTTAGTAATTATCTATTTATGATTGAGCATAATGTCTTTTTTATTGCTGTTTTTAACTCAATAAAAATGGCTTTTATCACAACTATATTATGCATTTTAATTGGTTATCCTATGACACTTGCAATCGTTAGGTCCAATAATACAACACGTAAACTTCTTTTAATGCTCATTATTATTCCCTATTGGACTTCATTTCTACTACGTGCTTATGCTTGGGTTACGGTATTGCAAAATAACGGTATTATTAATCAGTTTTTAAATTGGCTTGGATTTAATAGCCTACCTTTAATTTATAATAATTTTTCAGCTTATCTTGGTCTTTTATACGGATATTTACCATTTTTTATTCTACCACTTTATGCAACGTTAATTAAAATGGATCGAACATTAGAAGATGCTGCAGCTGACTTAGGTGCTAAACCCGTTACGACATTTTTTAAAATTATCTTACCACTATCAATACCAGGCTTATTAGCTGGCAGCTTGCTTGTTTTTATCCCAGCTGTTGGTGAAGTCATCATTCCACAAATTTTAGGTGGGCTAAATACGGTCATGGTTGGTAATGTTATCTGGCAAGAATTTTTCACAGCACAAAATTGGGGCGTTGCCTCAGCACTTGCTGTTGTTTTACTGATTCTACTTATTTTCCCTATTATTCTTTTACAGCGTATCCAACAAAAACAAACATCATTTTCAACGAAAAGATAGAGATGAATCTTATGCTAAGAAAATTAAAATTTTCCAATCTTATCTTATTACTAGGCATTATATTTCTTTACCTACCATTAGTTGTTTTAGTGATATTTTCATTTACTGATTCTGCATTAATTACAGTTTGGGGTGGTTTCTCAACCGTTTGGTATAAAGTATTATTCCAAGATGCTGATATCATCTCAAGCGCACTGAGAAGCTTAAAATTAGCTGTAAGTGCAGCTACTGGCGCTTTAATTTTAGGTACCATGGCAGCTTATACACTCACTCGATTTAATAAATTTCGTGGCCGCTCAATATTTTATGGTTTAACATTAACACCGCTTGTCATGCCGGATGTTGTCATTGGTATTTCATTATTATTAATGTTTGTTAGTCTTCAACATATCATTGCCAGCATTTTTGGTGATAGCTTTGATATCCGAGGGTTTTTTACTATTCTTGCAGCACATATTACTTTTTGTACAGCTTATGTAACCATTGTCATGCAATCTCGTCTTGCACATATTGACCGCTCAACTGAAGAGGCAGCCATGGATCTAGGTGCAAGGCCAGCTAAAACATTTTTTATGATCACATTACCACAAATTATACCTTCATTAATTGCAGCTTGGCTTTTAGCTTTTACATTATCACTAGATGATCTTGTTATTACTGAATTTGTTGCATCTCCTGAACAATCAACATTACCTATGTATATTTACTCAACCGTTAAAACAGGTCCTACACCTGAAATTAATGCTTTAGCAACAATCATTATCGCTATTGTGACAATTGCTGTGATCATTGCCACTTTTTTATCATTTAGATTTGAGCGTAAAAAACGAAAAAATACACTATTACTTAAGAAAAAGAAAGATGAGGCGATTTCATTACTTGGTACGTATCAATAATGCCATCAGCACTTAAGCCTACTGAAGTTAATAAGTTATTCGGGTTTCCATGAGAAAGATAAGTATCAGGCAGACCTAAGTTACGAATTTTAACAGTTTGATGAAGATCATTTGCGATTAAATATTCATTTACTGCAGACCCGGCACCACCTTGAACTGCATTTTCTTCAATCGTAATAATATGATCAAACCGACCCGCTACTTCTTTGAGTAATTCCTCATCTAACGGTTTAACAAAACGCATATCATAAACGGTCGCATTTAATACTTCGGCTGCCTCTAATGCAAAAGGTAACATAATACCAAAGCTTAAAATTACCAAGTCAGATAAGCCTTTTCTTCTAAGCTTTGCTTTTCCAAGTTCAATATCTAGCTCTGGCTGTATTACTATGCCAGTAACATTGCCTCTTGGATAACGTACAGCAACTGGTCCTTGATGTGCATAACCAAATTCAAGCATATGGTACATTTCATTTTCATCCGAAGGCGCTATAATCACTGTATTTGGAATACAGCGCATAAAACTTAAATCGAAACTACCTGCATGCGTTGGGCCATCTGCACCAACAAGGCCACTTCGATCAATGGCATATAATACATCCAAATTTTGAATACTAACATCATGAATGAATTGATCATAAGCTCGTTGTAAAAATGTCGAATAAATTGCAACAACTGGTTTCAAACCCTCACAAGCTAAGCCTGCAGCTAGAGTTACAGCATGTTGCTCTGCAATTGCCACATCAAAATAGCGTTCTGGAAATTGTTTAGAAAATGCAACCAAATCAGAACCTTCTCGCATCGCTGGCGTAATTCCGACTAAACGCTTATCTTTTTCTGCACGCTCACACAACCATTGCCCAAATATATTTGAATACGTTGGTAATTTCTTTGTTTTAGGTTTTATATCCGTATCTGAATGAAAACTAGGTGAAACATGATGAAACTTAATTGGATCTTCTTCTGCTTTTTCATAGCCCTTACCTTTTTTGGTAATCACATGCAGAAGTACCGGCCCTTTGTGGTCTTTTAATGTTTCTAATACAGGGACTAGTTCAGCTAAATTATGACCATCAATTGGTCCAACATAATAAAATCCTAATGCTTCAAACAAATTACCTGGTAATAACATACCTTTTGTTTGTGCTTCAAAACGTTTTGCAAACTCCCATACACCAGGAATTTTTGTTAATACTTTTTTACTTTGCTCACGAAACTGATGATAAAAACTACCAGATAATACCTTAGTTAAATGATGTGTTAATGCACCCACATTTTCAGAAATGCTCATTTCATTATCATTTAATACAACCAATACATTACTTCTTAGCCCACCAGCATGATTTAATGCTTCAAAAGCCATACCAGCAGTCATTGCACCATCACCAATAACAGCAATTGCCTTTTGCGCTGATTGATTTAACCTAAAAGCTTCAGACATACCCAAAGCAGCACTAATTGAAGTCGATGAGTGTCCTACACCGAAGCTATCGTATTCACTCTCTTCTCGTTTAGGGAATGGCGCCAAACCATTATCTTTTTTAATTGTTGATAATCGATTTTTTCTTTCTGTTAACACTTTATGAATATAGCTTTGGTGGCCTACATCCCAAACTAAACGATCATTTGGCGTATTAAATACATAATGTAATGCAACCGTTAGTTCAAGTGCGCCCAAGCTCGATGCAAAATGCCCACCACAAATATCTAGTGAATCAATCAAATAGCTTCTAATTTCATTAGCAAGTTCTGGCAATTGAGCTTGAGAAAGTTTTTTCAAATCACTCGGCGACTCAATATTTGCTAATAATGGGTATTTATCATCTGACATTTTTGGTCAAAATCTTGCATTGGTTATTAACTTGCGCCTATTATGTCCTTATCTTAGCAAATACTCAAGTAAAACCCATAAGTTGCTTAATTTAAGCTAAAAATAAATATCCCCGCGGCAAGCAGCGGGGTATTAAAAGAGTCGCAATTGCGCTTCATCCAGTTTTAACCCTTGATTCTTAACATACCGCTCCACCACTTTCCAGTTACCTCCTTCACCAACTGTCCCA
>JAKJJQ010000008.1:0-83702 GCA_021713415.1 Thiotrichales bacterium 19X7-9 | reverse complement strand
TTTACGTTGATAGATTTGTTGGAAGTACCTTTCAACTGTACTGTTGCTGATATGGTTATCACGGGCTAAATCGGTTGAGCTAACTCCTTTAGTATGTAGGTAATAAATTTGTTCCTTAAGCTTTTCTGTAGCTCTTTGATACTTTAGTATTCCAGGTAAGCGTTCATTGAAATAGCGTTTACATCGATAACATTGAAATTTATGGGTTTTTATTTTTAAGATGCATCTTCTTAGTCCAGTTGTTTCGTGCAATAACTGGCGGATAAATGTATCTTTTTTTCTTAATCTTTTAAAACCACAGTGAATACAACTACTTTTATTTACTTTAGCAATATGCATAATTAAAGGGTTTGCACAAACTGATTTTAGGACTTTAAAACCAGGCAAAAATAATCTATTATCAAATTTAGGCGCTTGATACTCCTATTAGCTATGTTTTTCATACTTTCTAGCTTAGGTTAAGTAATTTCAAGTGCCCCTCTTTATGACGTAGAGCCAAAGATTTTATGAAATTAATATTTTATATTTATTTTTCTAATATAGAATTCATCTTTTAATATTTAAACTATATTGGATTTTATATGAAAGAAGAGATTAAGAAATTAATGACAGCTAATGTAATTGATGAAATTAGAAAGTTTATTAAATCTCAGGGTTTTACTGAATTATCCACTGAAGAGAAAATTGAAATATTAAACGATCAAAGACTTATACCAGAGCTTATAAAAATATTAGAATCTGAAGAATTTAATGGGTTACCAAGTGATAGAAAGATGGCTGTATTAAATCAACAGAATCGATTTGGTCAGCCGGTGTTACATGTAATTGCAAGTCTTCATTCTAATCAATTTGATTTAACACTAAATATTATAAGTTCAGTATCAGATGAGCAGCGTATTGAGTTAGCTAATGGAGCTGATCGCTTTGGGAATACATTATTAGATTTATATACAGCGAGAGATGATCAATTTGCTTCTATTTCAAAATTATTGCCTAAGTCAGATGGTGACAGCGATTTAAATCAATATGCTAGTGATGATTTAACAGAATTTAAACCAGAAGAAGAGCAAGATCCCTTAATATTAGAGGAGAAAAATATTAAAAGTGAGCCTCCTTATCTAATGAATGAAATGCAAAAAACTAAATATGGGTGTTTGAAGCATCTTTGTTTTGGTTTGTGATCACTTGTTAAAAATAATAATTTAGTTTTTAGATTTAATATACATATCTCCCCAGGCTTTTAGTTGTTTTAGTATAGGCTTTAATTTTGTACCCAATGGCGTTAATAAGTATTCAACTTTTGGCGGTACTTGATGGTATACCTTGCGATTGACAATGCCTAACGCCTCTAATTCTCTTAGTTGCAACGTTAACATACGTCTTGTAATGCCATCAATAGACCTTAATAATTCATTAAATCTAACGGTGTTATCTAATAGACGAAATAAGATAACACATTTCCATTTACCACCGACAACGGATGAAGCAATTTCAATGGGACAGTCAATTAAATGATCATTATCTTTTAATTTCATAGTTACACTTTAGTTACTAAGTATCAAAATTGTACGTACTTGTAATTTTATTACTAAATATTATAATTTTCAAATCATATATAAAAATAACAATACAAAGGGGTTAATTATGAAATATGATACGTTAATTATTGGTGGCTCATCTGGAATTGGATTAGCTAGTGCATACCGTCTAAAGGCTAACAATTTAAATGTGCTAATTGCTTCAAAAAATGCTAAAGCAAAAACACAATTAAGTGATGATGGATTTGGTTTAATTAATTTAGATTTAACTAAACCAACAGATATCGAAAATGCGTTAAAAGAAAACCAAGCAATAAAGCATATTATTGTTACAGCAAGCTACCCACTTCTTTTTGATAGTTTAGATCAGTTAGAAGTTAGAGATGCTAAAGCAGCGTTTAATAAATTTTGGGATTATATGATGGTAATAAAGCTTGCGAATAGACAGTTGAAAGCTATTGAATCATTTACACTAGTTACAGGCTCGATTGCTTATAAAAACTTAGCTAATATTTTATCACCTAAAATTACCAATTTAGCCATTAATGAAGCAGTTAAAACACTAGCAATTGAATTAAGTCCAATAAGAATTAATGCGATTTCACCAGGCCCTACAGATACAAGCTTTTATGACCAAGTTAATGATAAAGAAGCTTTATTTGATTCAATGAAACAAAGTGTGCCATTAAAACGAATTGCAAAATCTGATGAAATAGCTGAGGCAATAGTGTTAGCAGCACTTAATTCAAATATAACAGGATCAATTATTAATGTTGATGGTGGTGCTTATTTATAATTACAAAATAACATAATACATATATATGATTTTATATGTTTTATTAATTAAATAATCTAATTTTTATATCAAATATTTATCTAAATACTTGAGATTTATTTCTAATTAACTTACTATGCCTGCGTTTATCAACTAATGAGATTTTTATTATTATGAAAATACTTTCTTATCGATTTATCATATTATGTTTTTTGTTTTTATCATTTAATGCGCTCTACGCATCAGATGATAGTAAGTCAGAAAATGATCAAACTACGACACAAGATGTAGAACAAAAAAATAAATCAGCCACTAATACTTCAGAAAAATCAAAATCAATGCCGGTAGCTAAAGATGCTGTTAAAGGTGATCAGCCAGCTACTAAAAAGGATAAGGATAATAAAGCAAAGAAATCAAAAGATTATAAGTTTTTACAGTTTAATCTAATGCGTAGTCAAGATGCGCGTCTACCTTATCATGCTGAAGATACTACTTATTTAGAAATGGAGTTTGGTGGTCGTTCAGGCTTTGTTGACTTATATGGTTATTTAGATGTCTTTGATATTTTTAATGATAGCTCAGATGACCGTCATGATGGCGATAATCTATTTTTTAAAATTCAACCTCGCTTTTCATTAAATGATATTTTAAATAAAGATTTAAGTGTTGGCCCAATTAAAGAATGGTATATCTCAACTTTAGCTGAAGTGGGTGATCGGGAATTATTTAATATGTATATTGGCCCAGGTGTCGATGTTATGGTTCCTTGGTTTGGTAAAGTAGGCGTTAACTTATATGCCCGTTATGTAAGAGAGAATTATGGCGCACCAAATGAAAATACTTGGGATGGTTATAAATTATCAATCAATTGGTTTAAACCATTTTATACATTTAAAAATGGTAGTTTTATTTCTTATCAAGGCTACTTTGATTATGGCTTTGGTATGGATACTTATGATGATACTCGATCAAGCTATTCAATCGAATGGTTTAATGGGTTTTATTGGCATTATCAGTCTTTTGCACTTGGTTATGGTTTAAAATATTTTGGTAATATGACGGGTATTAAAAATGGCAGCCCAATACCTGGTGGTGGTACTCAGGATACAACTGGATGGGGACAGTATTTTGATATTACTTATGTGTTTGCCTAATAAAAAAGACTAAAATCAAGCAAAATTCTTAAAAAAATTTACATATAAACTAACAAAATTGTAATATAGTTTGATAAAAATATAAGTAATTAGCCTGAAAATTGAGATAATTAATTTTAAAAAATTAATATAAAATAATAAGTTATAAAATGTAAAATCACTTAAATGTAGAGTAATTTTTTGCAACAATTCATCACTTTCATTTTGGGTTGTTTTTGCTACAATGAAATCTCCTAAAGTGTTGTTCCTTGTGTATGGGAGATCAATATTTATCAGGCCAGATAATGTATCTCCCATTCATATTTTAAATCCCAAGTTTTTTTTATTTTTTAGTCTAAAGTTGGTGTTTCTATTTTAGTATTTTGTTGATCGGTTTCAGTACTAAATGGTTTAGGCGTTATTTTTTTTGCTTGCTGTACTTTTGCTTGTATTTCAATATAACTAAAAGCACAGGAATAATCCATTTGTACTTCTTTAGGAATAATATGCTTAGCTTTATTATAGTCAAATAACATATGCTGTCTTATCTCTCTTGGAATAGCTTTAGTCGCTATTGGAGTATCTTGCATTTTAATTTGGATATCTTCATAAAGCATTTCACCAAAATCAATGGGTCTAACTTCTCCAGATGCTAATTTAATAAAGTTACTAGAATTAGCATCAGCCATATAGAAGCCTTTTTCAGCCAGATTTATAATTGTCTGTTGCATTTCTTCAAAAGAAGGTTTGATTCCTTCTATATAAGGCATTCTGATACAGAATTGATTTTCCATCATTACAATATTAGCAACGGCTTTTTTATTATGGCATTTTTCATAATAGAGATTGCACATATCACGTTCATATTGAAGATGACTTATTTTTGAGTTGTTTAATTGCTTATAAATAAATTGTTCATTAGCTTTAATTGAGACACTGTGGCGTCCTGTCGCGAGTTTTTTCATAGATAATACCCCTCCCTGGTTGAAATCAATCAGTCTAAAGTAAATTTATTTATCTTTCCACACTGGTAGGGCACCAAAACTTTGCACCGTTGGCATCACTTCAATTGAATTAATATTGACATGCTTAGGCATTGAGCTTGCAAAAAAGACAGTTTCAGCAATATCTATAGCAGTTAATGGTTTTGTATTATGATAAATCGATTGTGCTTTTTGATCATCGCCTTTAAAGCGAACATTGGAAAATTCTGTATCAGCCAAACCTGGTTCAATGTTGGTAACGCGAATATTCTTGCCTAGTAAATCAGCTCTTAAACCACGAGAGAATTGAGCAATAAAAGCTTTTGTTGCACAATAAACATTACCACCAGGATAAGGCCAGCTACCTGCAATTGAGCCAATATTAATGATATGTCCCAAATTATGTTTGATCATTTCAGGTAAAATTAAATGTGTAAGATCAACAACCCCTTTTATATTGACGTTGATCATCTGGTTATAGTCAGTTTCAGGTAGTTTATCAAAAGTATATGTCCCTAATGCAAGGCCAGCATTATTGATTAAAATACCAACTGGTTTGAAGCTTTCAGGTAAGTCAGCTAAAAACTGTTCAATTTGTCCTTGATTGGTAATATCAACTTCAGCGATATGGCACGGTGCATTTTTTTCAAACTTATGTTGTAGCTCTACTAAGCGTTGATAGCGTCTTGCAATTAAAATTGTAGGATAGCCATGCTGATTGTAAATTTCAGCACAAGCTTTACCAAATCCAGAAGAAGCGCCAGTAATTAATACAATTGGTTTCATTAGAACTCACCATAGAAATTATTATATTTGTCATTAGCATAATCTTAATGTAGATATTGCAAACTGAAAAGTTATATTGTAGCAAGTTCACTATTTTAAAATTTAGAAAAATATATTTTATTATTTTTAATATTAAATCTGATTATTTTTGATATAATTTATCTCAGTTTAATGATCGTTTATATTTCTTGATCAAATAGTTAATGGGGGGTGTCAATGAAATATTATAATTTACTCGTTATTGCGAGCATTACTATAGGTGCTTTATCTAGTACAGCTTTGGCGAATAATACAATATCTGATAATAATGCCAATGTTGTACTAAATAGTGAAAGTACATTACTTAATATAAATAATTTTCCAAATGTTAGTCATGATAAAACAAAATCAACATTTACTGGGTTTTATGTTGGTTTGGGTATCAATGCAAATCATATGGATTATCATTATCAGTCAACAGCAAAAAATAATAATTTCAAACAAAATAAATATGGCTTATCACTACTATTGGGTTATGGTTATCAATTTGAAAATAATCTCTATTTAGGTGTTGAAGGCCAATTGAGCTATTATCCTAATAATTCAGCGTCAAGCAATATCTTAAATTTACCAGCGAATGAATGGGGTAATTTTTATGTTGGACTTGCTCCAAAATATAGCTTTAGCCTACATTTATTGCCAGGTTATGTGTATCATTCATTTTTATTTTATGGTGTAATTGGCACATCTTTAACAAGTTATAATAATCAATTTGGCTATCATGCTTCTCAGTGGAATAAAAATAATAAAAATGGTCATGATTCGCTTTATTTTCAAAACCAAGTTTCAGCATTAGCACTTGATCTAGGGTTAGGTGTTAAATATAAATTAATGCAGCACATAATACTTGGATTAGAGTATGATTACGCCTACAGTGAGCCTATTTCAATGAATCGCTATGGGCCAGGTAATGCGAATGAATATATTAAGCCTGAAACACAGTCAATTAATTTTAATATTAACTATTTATTTTAAGCTAGAAGTTTTTATTTCTAAGTTGGGGGGATTTTATGAATATTTATCAAAAATCATTTGCTGGGCTTATGATGCTAAGCATAGGTTTAACAACTGCATTTGCAGATAGTGCGTTTACTGGAGCTTATTTAGGTGTCGGTGAAAGTGCAACTTTTAATAACTTTCGATATAGTCACTCACCTTCTTCAGGTGGAAGAAATCAGGATTTTAAAAAGACAAGTACAGAAACTTCTATTTATGTAGGTTATGGTTATGAATTTAAAAATAATTATTATCTAGGTGTTGAAGGTGGCTTTCAATATAATTTTGATCGCTCATTATCAAATAATGAATTTAACTTTCCTAGTGATAAATGGGGTAATTTTTATGCTGGTATTGCGCCACAATATAGTATTTATTTTGATTTAACACCAGGTTATGCAATTACAGATAACTTACTTGTTTATGCTATATTAGGTGCCTCGTATACGCAGTATCGGACTAATTATGGATGGCATCGAGACTTTAGTTGGCGTCCAAATCATGGTAGATCTGATACACATTTATTTATGTCTTCACCAGCTTATTCAATTGCTGCAAGAATAGGTTTAGGTATTAAATATAAAATTACTAAGCATATTGTGACAAAGCTTACTTATATCTATAGCTATGGTTCTCCTATGAGTGCATCCTATTGGGTAGATGGTAGTTTTCTAAATTATGAGTCACAATCAATCAGGCCAATATCACAATCGGTTATGGTTGGGTTAGCATATCAATTTTAAAGCTTATCAAAAAAGTGCTAATTATGAATTATTCGACAATATAGCATTACGGTGCTATGATTTCATATGTTTTATATGTGTTGAATCAATTTAATATGGTTAGGGTGAGCTTATGAAGAAGACGATTCATTTAGCAGGTATTTTATGTGGGCTATTTACGGTAAACTCAGCATTAGCTGAGAGTTATCCATCAGATATTAGTCCTTACTCAAAAAGCTTTGTTTATCAAGAGCAGCCCTATGACCCAAGTATTGCAGAACCACTGATCCCTAAAGTAATGAACTTTACAGGCTATTTCTTGGGAGTCAGTGTAATGGAGACTTTTTTCCATTATGATGTTACTGCTAGTCCTCAAGGAGGCCAATTTAGTAAAAATAGTCCTGGTACTTCTTTATTTTTTGGCTATGGCTATGAGTTTAAGAATGGTATTTATTTGGGTGGTCAAATCAATGCGGTATGGTATCCGTTTTCTCAATTAGATAATAACGAGTTTGGTTATTCAGGTAGCGGCTATCGTAGTGGAATTGCACCTGTTGCATCAATGAATCTTGACTTTAATCCCGGTTATGAAGTAATTAATCATTTATTGTTATATGGAATTATTGGAACTGGGTTAGAAGTTTATCGTTATAATTATCAGCTAGAATCAGGTAGTACAACGACCAACCTGACTGATGATTCAACTGATGTTTCTGTTACATTTCGTTTAGGTGGTGGTGTAAAATACCAATTTAGTAAGCATTTCATGCTTAATTTAGATTATGTTTTTGCTAAAGGCTCTCCAATTAAAGATAATGGTGCCTCTAATACATCACAATCTTTTAGACCACTCGATCAAACCATTGAGTTAGGTATTGCGGTAAAATTCTAACCTAAATTAGATTTTTGCCAAATTTCAAAATCAAAGGCATATTCATTATGCTCATTTTTTGGATAGAACTGATGGTGTGTTTTTTGCCATAAATTACTATCCCAGTCTGGGAAGAAAGTATCACCTTCAATATTGGCATCAATTTTTGATAAATACATTTTTTTTACTAAAGGCATATAAAGCTTAAATAATTCGGCACCACCAATAACAAAAACTTCAGGTTCATCTTTTAATAGGCTATCGATTTGCTCAATACTATGGCATATCTCAATGCCATTTGTTTTATAATTTTTTTTGTGTGTTAAGATAATGTTACGTCTTTTGGGTAGTGGACGACCAATTGACTCATATGTCTTTCTTCCCATAACAATCGGTTTGTTGAGTGTATATTGTTTGAAGAGTTTTAAATCATCACTAATCTGCCACGGCAGTTGATTGTTCTTACCCATTACTCGGTTTTTGGCATACGCAACTATAAAGGAAATCATTTGATAATTTTTTTGGTTCATTTAAAGTGTCTTAAGTGTGCCAGAAATTATGTTACTTTGCCAAGCAATGTATAGTGTTTATCTGAAAATTTAAAATTGCTTGAGATATATCTTACAAATTAAAGGTCAAAATTGCTATATATTCGGTTATTTAGAATTGCTAATATGCTAATTGAGAGAGCAGGGAATATAGGCAAGGAGCCTTAAAAAAGGAACCTTCACAGGGGTGTCGACATGAAGTTAGCACAGTGAAGTTGGATATGGATAGCTAAAACAAGGGATAGTTTGTCTGGGAAGACGTAGATGATGTATTAGAGTCCCTGCTCAAATTTAACAGGAAGTTGAAGTTTGATTGATTCCGCTATAGGCGGAATTTTTATTTTTGAGAGATCTAAATTTTTTAATAGTTTTATTGCAATTATATCTAATTGACTATAGCCACTAGAATGAATTAGCTTAACACTTTTAATTAAGTGTTCGGGTGTTAAGGTAAATCGAATTAAAACATAGCCATGATGGTTTTGATACAGTGAAGGATTAATTTGCCAAAGGCTTAATTGTAATTGTTGGTTTAGTGATTTAAGCAATTGTGTTATTGCATAATTAGATAACTTTTTAGGTGTTGGTTGTGATGAAATATCTAAAGCATTATTTTTAGAATTATTTTTGTTTGCTATAGCTTTTTCTTGTCTATTTTGAGTCTGTGGTTTTTTTTCGATTATTTTTTCTTTGGGCTTAGTTTTTGAAGCTTGAATCATTACTTTGGGTGAAATATATTGATTTATTAGCGCTTCAGAAATTATATCATGTTTATTTAGTGGATGTTCTTGATGCTTATTTTGATACTTTGGTTTTTTAGTATTAATTAAACTTGCATAAATAATGGCTTTAATTTGATTTGATTGTGATTGAAGGCTTAATGGTGTTTGATCATTTATTAAGGGAAGTAAACTAAATACAATAACTAGGTGTGCTAAGATAGAAATTAGCCAACTACTTGAGCTTATTGCTTTCATTTATTAACCTTTATATATTATTTAAATCGATAGGTAATAGTTAGAGAACCATTAATACCATTGCCAGGATAATAATTCCACTGATGATTGATATCTATAACGTATTGATTGTATTTTTCGTTAAGCAAATTATTGATTCGTAAAGATATAATCCAAGGGAGTAATTGATAGTTAATTGCAGTATTAATTAACCAATAAGCTTGCACTTTGCCATCGGCATTGGCAAAGTCACCATCGGCATATTGACTACCATGATACTGTGCTTGTAGGTACCATTGATAATGATCCAAAAATGAGAACCGACTATGAACTTCATAACTTGTATTAGGGATTCCTGGAACAGAGTTACCTTCTAAAGAAGTACCATCTGCTAGCTGCCCACTTTTAAATCTAGCAACATTAAAATTAATGCTCATACCAGCAAGGAGTTTTGGAGTAATGGTAATCGTGGCAATTAAATCACTGCCGTATTGAAAGACTGGTGGTAAATTAACATTGGCACCGGGAAATGGGTTAGCCGATGCTTGACTTGGATCATAAGCAATTTGATTATCAATCCATAGAATATAAAGATCACCACTAAATTTAATGGGAATTAGTTGATGGTTTTTATAGATTTGTGTCAATGTGAAGCCATTGGAAGTTTGAGGCGCTAAGCCAAAACTTGATTGGATTTCAGGCGTTAAATTAGATTGATCGATAAATGGCAACTGATAGTTATGCGCAAATAAAATACCACTGTGTAAGTTAGGACTAAAGCGATAGGTTACACCTAAATTATAAGAAAGTGGGTAATATGTTTCATTACTCGGTGAGTTTATTGTTGCAGGTATTGTACTGTAATTAATAAAGCTGCCATGATCATAGCTAATGCCATAGCTTATTGCTTGGGTGAATTGCCATTGGTTTAGTGACTCTTCAAATTGGTTGGTATTTAATAAGCTTTGTCGATAGGCATTATTAATTGATGAGGTGTTAACAAATGATTCATAACGGTAATTGATACCAGTATGTATTGATAGTGTTTTATCTAAATTTTCATTACTAAAAAAAAGGTTTAAATTTGGAGAAATTGAGATTGTTTGATAGGTTTGTTCAAAAGAGCTACCCCATTGTGGGAAATAGCCTTGAGCATTTATTTGGCGGTATTGTAACTGGCCTTGAAAGCTTTGTTTTTCAGTTAATTGCTGTTGCCAATTACTTTGAAGATTTAAACTACGTTCTTTATATATCTCCCAACCAGATGAAGCTTGATAAGGGTTTTGATGATATTGATCTTCAGTTAAGCCACCTGGAAATTGACTATTTTGAGATAGATAAATCAAATTACTATTAAATTCGCCTCGATCATAGTAATGCTGATAGGTAAGCATGCTCTGAGATGATTGGCTATTATCATGATTTCGATAGCCATAGCTATTATTAACAGACTGCATGATACCTAGTTGGTTATTTGCATTGATAGCTTTAGCAAGACTTGCAGATAATTGACCATATTTTGGATAAGTCGGTGTAATACTAACTTGAGTATGTTTAATTTTAGTAACAATATTAATAATGCCACCGAGCATGCCATCATGGTAATTTGTACTATCGCCATTGGTGTAAATATTAATATAATCAACACTATCGATTGGAATTAAATTAATCATACTAGCGCTACTATCAAATCCAGATAATGGCTGTCCATTAAGTAGTACCTGTGTCCTTAAGCCATGAATATAAAAAATAGGGTTACTACTTGTTTGACTATAGACTTGTACCATGCTTAGCTGTTTTATAGCTTGTGTGATTGTTTTAATGCCACTTGATGTAATTGTTTTATGATCAATATGAACGTTTAAATTGGCAGTTGGTGATATCGCAGTTTTTATCTTTTCTTGTGTGTTATTATCTTGATAAGTTGAAATGCCAGGTAACTGATAAGCTGTTTCAGCGATTAGGTTATGCGCCCAAAAGAGACAAGTATTAAATAACAGTAGATTTATTTTTTTTCTCATATAAATAAATAGAAAGTTAGCTTAAGATGTTAGTTGGAAAATAGTCGAATATTTTAGATAAATATGATGACAAAGGCAAGTATTAAGCTTAAGTGTGTTTTGCAGATTTGATTTTGTTTGATTAAGCTTACAGTCAAAAGATTGCATAGTTGGAGAAAAGCATGAAATTAGCCAAATTATTAAAGCGGTTTAAAAATCGTTTAAAGGCAATTTATATTTTACCAAAAGAGTCAGTTTCAATGCATCGAATTTTGAATATCTCATTATTTGTATTTATTACCTTGATTATGGGTTTTTTAACGTTGGTAAATTATATGCAATTAGATAAACAAAATGAAAAGTTATTTAATATTCAAATGGTACATGCTGCAGGTTTGGTTGATGTTTTGGTTTCCATGAATATTCAACATACATCCTTACAAGCATTAGCTAAACTATTAAATACTGAGCAAGCACAGAGAATTACAGATAGCGATGTTAAAGCTTATACAAAACCTCAAACGCAAGAGTTTTATAATATTTATAGCGAAGCGTTCTTTTTTCAAGTCTATAGTCTAAAGGATCATCATATATTACTTAAATCCTCTAATGCACCAGATAAGCCATTAGGTGTGCCTTATGGCTTTAGTACGGCAAAATCAAAAGATTCGATTGAATCTAGTTGGTATGTTTTTAGTATGAGAAGTCATTACCAGCCTATAAGAATTGTTATTGCAGTTAATCAGAGTTTTAAAAATCAAGTTGTGATGGAATTATTTTGGACACTGTTAAAGGAAATCTTATGGTTATATGTCATATCAGCAGTGATGCTAATGCTTTTAGTTAGAATTATTTTTGCACCATTATTTAAAATTGCTCAAGCATTAAAAAAACGTAACCCAAGAAGTATTGAACCCTTAGTTGTTAAAAAAATTCCGAAAGAAGTACAGCCGTTATTAGATCAATTAAATCAATTATTTATTAAATTCAATCAAATACTAGAGAGAGAAAGCCGTTTTGCCGGTGATGCAGCACATGAATTAAAAACTCCTTTAGCAGGTATAAAAGCACAAATTGAAGTTGCACTGAATTTAGATGATATTGATTTAATTAAAGAAAAGATGATCGTTGCACTGAAAAATATGGATCGTTATTATCATATTATTGATCAATTATTAACGCTTACTAGGCTTGAGCCTAATAAAGCTTTACAGTCAAGAGTTGAGACAATAGAAATAAATCGTTTTGCTGCAGAGTGGGTTGCTGAAATGGTACCTGTAGCAATGCAAAAATCAATAGAGTTAAGTTTAAATCGTTCGAATCAGCCTGTTTATATTTTAGCAAACCATGCTGCACTTGATGTATTGTTTCGCAATCTTTTAGATAATGCCATTCGTTACACACCTAAAAATGGGCAAGTTATGTTAAATATAGTTCTAGAAGATGCAAATGTGCTGATAGCAGTAATTGATAATGGTATTGGTGTCAAAGCGGAGCAATTAGAGCGTATATTTGATCGATTCTATCGTCAAACAGGTACAAAAGAGCAAGGTAGTGGCCTTGGCCTATCTATTGTTAAAGAAGTTGTTAGATTGCATGATGGTTCTGTGATTGCCAAACATGTTGCTTCAGGTGGATTAGAAGTTCAAATACGTTTGCCAATCTGTCACAATGATCACCATGATATAAAAAAAGTATAATTAAGGGTTAATATGCAAAAAGTAGAAGGCATTCGTTGGCTTTTGTTTGATCAGTTATCATTAAATCAACTATATAGTATATTAAAACTAAGATCAGATATTTTCGTTGTTGAGCAAGTTTGTGCTTATCCGGATTTAGATAATTTAGATCAAAAGTCATATCATGGATTATTATATCAAGCTGATCAGTTGATTGGTTATATTCGTATTTATCAAACAGATAGTTGTCATTGGACTTTTGGCCGAGTTGTTGTTAATCCCACATATAGAAAACAAAAATTAGGTACTTATTTGGTGAATGGGGCACTGGAAAAAATAAAAGAGTTACAGAAAAATGCTACAATTATCATTGGTGCACAAGCTCATTTAAAAAGTTATTATCAACAATTTGGGTTTGTTGCCTTTTCAGAGCCTTATGATGATTATGGCATTTTACATGTTGATATGAGGCTAGAATTTAGCTAGTTTCTTTTTTTTGACGGTATTGATAAATACGTATTAAATAAAAAATAAATCGACCAATAAAAAGTCCTGCAGTAACACCATAAACACTTAGCATTGTAATTGTAAAGTGTAGGTTATGTATTAAGTTTGGGTTATCACCAATTTTAAAACCAAAGTAATATTTAGATATAAAAATAATTAGTATCAAAATTAATGTTAGCCAGCTACCAGGTAAGATAATTATATATTTATTATTTTCTCTAGTAGCCTGGGCGCCAATAAAGCGTGCAATGATAAAGCCTATGATAATACCAATGACTAAGGCAATAGCATAAGCTAATAAATTAATACCATGTAGGTTGGTTTGATTAATCAATGATTCAATCGATAAGATTAAGAAAATTATAGGAATAATGGCAAGTTTGCTAACCGGTTTATGGCTTGGTTTGCTAGCTTTAATACCAATAAAGAGTAAATAAATAAATAATACATAAACCCACCAGGGTGTATAGGCTAAGGTGTAATAAATTGTAGTTAGAACGTTATTCATAATTAAAATTAAGCTCCTTTGACTGTTATTATATTTTATTCTTTTTGAAGTCTAGCATTGCATTAAAAAATGATTAGTTAATTTTATAATAATCAAATGGACGATGATTATAAGCCAATTATTTGCTAGAAAGCAAAATTAAAAATTATGCTTCATGGGCTAACTATTTTGTATAAGGAAATGAAATCATATAATTAGTTGGGTTGTCTGGACATTCTTTTAATCCACACTCTAAGTATAAAGAGATGATATTCGCAATTAATAAAGCAATAAATAGTAAAAATGCAATAGATGTAAAAGTGCGCAATAATTTGTTTTTTGGTTTGACAACTTTTTCAGAATCTTTCTTTAAGTGATACTGTTTGGGTATACTTAAAATAATTGCAATATAGATAATCGCAAGGGCAGCAAAAATAAATACCCAAGTATACATATGTAATCCTAATACAGTACTACCATAACCTTGATCGCCAGGTTCAATATGTAATAAAATTTGTCGCATGGCAGTCATTGCAGTAATAATTGCTGCAAGAATTGATAATGCATAATGACTGGGTCGTGGTTGATAATGAATATTTAATAAAAAGCCAAAACAAATAGCTAATAAACCAAGTCGTTGGAGTAAGCACAAAGGACAAGGCAGTTCATTAAAAATAAATTGAAAATAAAAAGCAATGATTAAAACAATAATAATGCCAAGGATATCAATAATGTTAATAAGACGCAAAAATCGACTGACTTGCAGATCATTCATAATACGCTCCTTTATAAAGAAATGGGTAATTGATCAGTCATATGATGATAAAGTACTAAAGCATAGAGTACTAAAAAGATAATAAATAAGAAGATACCAAGCTTGCGACTAATAAACCAACTAACTAAGATTGTGATTAAATAGAAAATAAAACTGATTAATATCCAGGGCATATTGATCTCCTTACTTTCTACCTTTACGTTATTTAAGTTTCAACTAAAGTTTAGTTGAATAATAGTTAAAAGGTAATAAGAAAAAATTATTGATATATTAATATTAATATATTTTACCAATTATAATTTAAGTATTATGCTTGAATATAGTTAGTTTAAAGAATGAATATAGAGGTGATTAGATGAAAGATTCAAAAGAAATTATCAATACAGATCAAGTAAATAATTATCAGCATTATGGTTTTAGTCAAGCAGTGGTTCAAGGTGATTATGTATTTGTAACAGGTCAAGCTGGTTTAGATGCCAATGGCAAATTAGTTGGCCACTCAATGAAAGAACAAGCATATAAAACATTTGAAAATATGGAGATTATATTAAAAGAAGCATCACTATCATTAGAGCATATTGTTTATATGACGTGTTATATTGTATCACTTTCAAAACATGGTCCTGACTTTTGGCAAATACGAAAAGAAGTGATGCCTAATAGTCGTTATACGAGTGCATCCATTGGTATTAGTGAGTTAGCTCAAAAAGGACTTTTATTAGAAATTCAAGCGATAGCGCATCGATAATAACTGTTTCTAAAGAAAATAAATAAATTGAATCTGAAGTATAAAAGCACTAGTATTGGGATACTTAGCATAATAAACTAGTGTAATATAATTCAGATTATGAAATTCAACAGAACTTATTTTTCTTTTGGTACGATTTCAATGGCGTTTTTTATGTGGGGTTTATTAACGTCACTAAATGATATTCTAATACCACATTTAAAGGCACTTTTCACATTAAGCTATGCACAAGCAATGTTGGTTCAATTTGTCTTTTTTATGACTTATGCGATTCTATCAATTCCATTATCACGACTTTTGCATTGGTTGGGTTATCGTTGGACAGTTGTCATTGGTTTTTTAGTTGCAGGTGTTGGTTGTCTTGGATTTTGGCCTGCTGCAGGTTATGAAGTTTATGCTTATTTTTTAATTAGTTTATTTGTCTTGGCAGCCGGTATTGTTGTTCTACAAGTTGCTGCAAACCCTTATGTATCTTTATTAGGAAATAAAAAAAGTGCATCTGCTCGACTAACATTTGTTCAAGGTTTAAATTCTTTAGGTACAACGATTGGACCGATTATTGGTGGTGTTTTCATTCTAGGTGCTATTGCTAAGGCTGGAAATGATATTGAAGCTACAGTTAGAGCAATTCAAATACCTTATTTAGTACTAGCGATTATTATGTTTGTGCTTTGTTTGTTTTTTATTATTTTTCCTTTGGCTAAATTAAAAAATGATGTTGAGCATGATGAAGATGAGCAATATTCAGGAGAAGAAAAACAAATTTGGAAGCATAAGCATTTAGTTTATGGATGTTTTGCAATTTTTGCTTATGTCGGTGCAGAAGTTACCATTGGTAGTTTTTTGGTTAATTACTTTGGTAGTGAGCATATATTAAAGTTAGTACCTGAAGAGGCAGCGAAATATGTTGCATTTTATTGGGGTGGTGCAATGATTGGTCGACTATTAGGGTCTATCGTTTTGACAAAAGTGCATCCACCTAAAGCCGTTTGCTTTAATGCCGTCATTGCAATTATCTTAGTTGCTATTTCAATTTTATCTTATAGTCATATTGCCATGTGGGCAATTTTAGCAGTTGGCTTATTTAATTCAATTTTATTTCCAACGATTTTTAGTTTAGGTGTTAGAGAACTAGGTTCAAAAACTTCTTTAGGCTCAGGGCTATTATGTGTTTCAATTGTCGGTGGTGCGATAATACCTTTAGTCCAAGGTATACTTGCAGATCATATCGGCTTAACCTTATCTTTTATCGTGCCTATTATTTGTTATTTATATATCTTCTTTTTTGGCTTTTATGGCTATGATGCCAAAGTTAGAATTGAATAAGCCTTTATTTTATGTTTTTTTAATGATTAATAAGTGACGATGTGCATCAATTTTAGGTACATTTAGTGGTATTGTTTGAATATCAAATCTAGCTTTTTGATCAAGTAGTTTAATTTCATCAATTGGAATAGTTCCTTTCATAGCCAAATATTCGCCATCTAATTTTAATAAATGTTGGCATAGTGTTACCATTTGAGTAAGTGAGCTAAAGGCACGAGAGATAACATAATCAAAGCATTCATTGGGTTGATAATCTTCAACTCGAGTATGTATGATATCAACATTGTCTAACTTAAGTTCGAGCATTACTTGACGCTGAAAACGTGATTTCTTAATATTACTATCAAGTAAAGTTATGTGTTTTTCAGGAAATAAAATTGCAAGTGGAATACCAGGTAGACCAGCGCCACTACCAACATCAATGATTTGCTGTTTTGTAACATAGGGTGCAATAGATAAGCTATCATATAAATGATGAGAGTACATCGAAGATTTTTCTCTAATTGCAGATAAATTATAGGTTTTATTCCATTTAAATAAAAGTTCAATGTATTGTTCAAATCGTTCTAACTGTTGATCTGTAACGGATATATTAAGTAATTTAAGTGTTTTTTCAAGCATTTAAACTAGTGCCTAAATAGGTTGATATTAGTGACTGTCTTGGATTATAAGCTAACTGGAAGAAATGTAAATATACAGGTCAACTAAGCCGTTTTAAATATCAAAAGTTGTAATATTTAAATTTCAGGTATTCATAGCAAAATTGATTAACCAAGCATATAATTAACGTAGTATTTATTCTAAATTTTTGAGATTATGGAACATACAGGGTTAATATTTACATTTTTCTTGATTTTTTTTGGTGCTTCTATATTTGCAACGGTTGCGCTATATACAAGGCAAGCAATTATTGTTGCTTATATTGCGCTAGGAATGTTAGTTGGGCCTTATGGACTTAAATTTGTCCAAAGTACTGAGATGATATCAGAGGTATCTGACTTTGGTATTATGTTTTTATTATTCTTATTAGGCTTACATCTTCAATTAAAAAGTTTAATCGAAATGTTAAATAAAATGGTAATTATTACCGTTGTTAGTAGTCTTGTATTTGCAACGATTACCATTGTTATTTGTTATGAGTTTGGCTTTAGTTTTGTTGAAAGTTTATTAGTTGGTGTTTGTATGATATTTTCAAGCACCATTATTTGTTTGAAACTAATGCCAACGACAGCACTACATCATCAGCGTATTGGTAATATCGCCATTGGTATTTTGCTATTACAAGATATTATTGCCATTTTTATGTTAACCGTACTTGATTTATTAACAACAGGTGCAACTGAGTTTAACTGGTGGCGCTTATTAATGATGTTTATTGCATTACCAGTACTCGTATTAATTGCTTATTATGCAGAAAAATTTATATTATTTAAGCTATTAAGAAAGTTTAACCGTTATAAGGAGTATATCTTTTTAGTAGCTATTGGTTGGTGCCTAGGCATGAGCCAATTAGCGACTACACTAGGTATTTCAAGTGAAATTGGTGCATTTATTGCAGGTGTTACCATTGCAAACTCTCCAATCTCACAGTATATTTCAGAAAATCTGAAACCATTAAGAGATTTCTTTTTAATTATCTTTTTCTTTTCAGTTGGTGCAGGGTTTAATTTCCCTTTAATTATCGATGTTTGGCAAGTGGTTTTACTATTAACAGTTATTATTATGATTATTAAACCCATTGTCTACGGTGCATTATTTGCAATTTTTGGTGAGAAGAAGAAAACTGCGCTTGAAATTGGTGTTAGATTAGGTCAGGGCAGTGAATTTTCACTATTACTTGGGTTTATGGCCTTTCAGGCAAGTGTATTAACCTCTCAAAGTTATACAGTAATACAAGCAGTAACGATACTAACGTTTATCATTTCTTCTTATATTGTTGTTTTATTTTATCCAAACCCAATTGCAATTTTCGATCGCTTACGTAGAGATTAGCTAAGTTAATTAAAATTCTTCATTTTTAAAATTGACACCTGCATCTGGATTTTTGTTTGGGTCAATAAGATGATTCATATACTGTAAATAAGCATTTCTTGTTGCCACATAAGGATCGAATGCAAATTCAGTTAAGCTATTATATTGAGGCAGATAAATTGCTGATTGGTTTAATCCATAAATACCTGCAGTTGCAAGATTCAATGGGAAAGGTATTTTACTATATTGTAATGGGTATAAATAATAATCTGGGATTAAGCCTATGGTATCTCGTACAGTTGAAGGGCCTATGATTGGTAGGACTAAATAAGCAGAGTTTGTATAACCCCATTTGGCAAGTGTTAGGCCAAAAGTTTGTGTGTGTCGATTAAGACCAACAGTTTTTGCGACATCAAAAAAACCAAAGACACCAAAAATTGTATTTAAAACTAAGCGGCTGCTATCAACGAATGCATAGTACCATTCTGCTTGGAGTAAATCATTAGTGATATTACTAACATTACCGAGGTTTGTAAAAAAGTTATTAATACCACTTCGAAACTCACCAGGAACTGTATAAACATAAGCATCAGTTGCAGGGCCTACAGCATATTTATAAGCTGTATCATTAAAATTAAAAATAGCACGATTCATTGGTTCGTAAGGGTCTGGGTTACTTTTAGTCGCACAACTTGAGATAAACAGTACTGATAGCAATAGCAGTATAGAGTTAATAACCTGTTTGTGCATTGATATTTCCGAGTGTTGTTTTAAATTACTTAAAAGTCGCATTATACTTTCTATTAATTGCCTGTGTACACTTATTTTTTAGTGGTATACTATCTTAGTATACGTTGTTTTTAAAAATAATGTTTAAAAACAATAAGGCAAGATTATTAAAAAAATTTAATTATGGTATAAAAAATATTCGAGTTTTAATGTGATGAATGTCGATCAAAAAGAAATAGAGAAGTTTTCAGAGTTGTCCAATAAGTGGTGGGATGCAAGTGGTGAGTTATGGACTTTACATGCAGTGAATCCATTACGAGTTGAGTTTATTCAGCGTAATATCAATTTAAATGGTAAAAAAGTACTTGATGTCGGCTGTGGTGGTGGCATTTTATCTGAGGCAATGGCTAAAGCTGGTGGTGATATAACAGGTTTGGATTTAAGTGAAGATGTTTTAAAAGCTGCAAGGTTACATATAGAAAATCAAGCGATTCATGTTAATTATGTTTGTCAAAATATTGAAAGTTTTGCCGAAGAAAACCAACAGCAATTTGATGTAATTACATGTCTTGAAATGCTTGAACATGTGCCAGAGCCTGAGGCGGTAATTAATGCTTGTTATCAAGCATTGAAACCAGGTGGAATTGCATTTTTTTCGACATTAAATCGAAATGCTAAATCTTATCTTCTAGCTATTATTGCAGCAGAATATGTTATGGGCATGATACCAAAAGGAACACATCAATATCATCGTTTTATTAAACCTTCAGAATTGGTTCAATGGGGTCAATCAATTGGATTTGAGCCACATGAGATCACTGGAATCCACTATAATCCTATTATAAAGCAGTTTAAATTAGGAAAAAATGTTGATGTTAACTACATCCTTGCCGCTAAAAAACAAGATTAAAGGCATTTTTTTTGACTTAGATGGTACACTAGAAGATACAGCTGGTGGTATTTTAGCAACAGTTGAATATATCTGTGATCGTTTTGATATTCCTTATGCGGGTGATGATAAATTGCGCCCATATGCAGGTGAGGGTTTAGTTTATTTAATGCGCCTATGCCAGGCGGATTTAGCAGATGAGGTATTACAGCAAGGTTTTTTAAGTGGCTTGTTATATTATCGTCAAGAAGGTCATCGTTATAACCGCCCATTCCCGGGTGTTGAGGGCTTATTATCACTATTAGATCAACAAGGCATAATTTGGGGAATAGTTACTAATAAAGTACGCTCTATTATTAAGCCATCATTAGATAACTTGCCTTTACTGCCTTTAAGTGAATTAATTATTTGCCAAGATGATTTACCAAGGCATAAACCAGACCCTTTGCCATTAAAAGAGATTTGTCATCGAAGTGGTATTATACCTGAAGAAGCATTATTTGTCGGTGATTCACTAAGCGATATGAAAGCTGCCGAAGCTGCAGGGTTATATGGTATTTTTGTTACTTATGGTTATGGTAAATATAATCAATTAAAGGCATCTGGGATAAAAAGTGGTACAATTGATCATTTGGATGAATTAAAAATATGGCTTACATCTACCAGTTAGAACAATTTGAAACCAACCCGAAATCATATAGTCATTTATATTACTGTTATCGAAAAGTATTTGATGGGCAAACTAAACAGAAATTGATGTTATTTGAAAATATACACTTTCAGATGATTAAAACTGCCTGGTTTTATCAAGATCAAGATGTGGCTCGGCAAAAATTAATTTGGTGGTATGAAGAATTAAAAAATACTTTTAATGGATCACCACAGCACCCAATTAGTAAACAATTAAATCAAATTGATTTAACAAATAATCAACAGAAATTAATTATTGAAATGAGTGAATGTGCATTAGCGTTTGTAATTTATGATAGTCAGGTTGATTCATATGAAGTTTTAGTGAGTCATTTGATTAATTACTTTTATGCTTTTGAAAAACTGAAAGTATCTTGTTTTACTGATAATGATTTAGAAGCTAACATAAAGCCAATTGCAGAAATCATTGCGTTAGTACATTATATTTACTTTTTACCTGAATTATTGAAAAGAGATTTATTATTGCCGACAGATAATTACTTAGATCATTACAATGTTACGTTAGCGCAGTTAAAACAATATAAGCTATCAGATGGCATAACTTGTTGGCTTAACTCATTAAACGAACAAATCCAAAAGATACATAAAACATTAAAGTCACAGTTAAGCTTAAAAAGTAAAAAGCAATTAAAGCCTTTAATGGTTAATTTGAACCTATGGTTAAAATTATTAAAAGAAACTAAAAAAAATAATTATGATTTATTTAATACACAGATTCAGTTATCACCTATACAGATGTTGTTGCAAAGTATTTAGCTTTTTTCTGTAACTTGTTTGATCTTATATTTAAAATTTGATATATTGATTCTACGGTGGGGTGGTTATTCATTAATTTTTATAAAATAATTCGCTCCAATTAATAGTTTTAGTTGAATTGGGGGGAGTTATGCCAAATTTAAGTGAATTATATCAAAATCGATTTCAATTTCAGAAAAAGCATGTCATAAACATTGCGGGTGAAGAACATAATATTTTTCCAGGTATAACGCCTGGACAGAGATATTATACTGCACCAAGTGGTGTTGATGCAGATTTAAGTAAGCAGAGTATTAATCTTGAATATATTAAGAAGCAGAAAAAAATAGTTAGTGAACAAAGCTTAGGCTGGGATAGTCGAAATAGTTTTACGCGTGGAGAATATGAAGGATTATCAGAATTACAACAGCTGAAGTTAGAAAGATTACATGCTATTAAAGATGAAGTTAAAGGCATCCTTAATTTTCAACAGCTTGATGAAAATTTAAAAGAAAATACAGATAAACAAGTGATAGAATGCATTGTAAATAAGAAAAAAATTATGGATTTTGAATCTGAAAGTCCATGGCAAATCAATCATTGTGCTCGAATTATAAATTTTTATAATGATCAATTTGCTCAAAGTGATGGTGTACTTGACGCTCAAGTAAAACAGTTATTTCTTAAAGAGTGTGGCTTGCCAGAAAATACTAATATTGATCAAGTATGTGAGTATGAAAAAAAGTTAGATAAAGTAAATACTATACATAGATATAATGATAATTTATTAAATGAGTTCTATTCTTGTATTAACTCATCTGATAATTTAAGAAATACGGTTAATTTAGAAAACTTAACAACCTTAATGAATATTAGCTATCAGAGTTTAGAGAATCAATTTGAGGAACAAAGCTTAGATAAGCGTTTAGAATTGCAGAATAGAATTAATCAAGAAATTACAGAAGAAATAAAAAAAGCACATAGCACTCTTTTATCTGCTTATTTAGATGAAAAATCATTTGAAACATCTAAATTTGATTTGCGTAAGCATACAGGCTTAGCTAAAGAGATCACTTTAGGGGAAAATAAATATACAGTTGATAATAAGCTTTATAAAATACTCAATCCATTTATTGATAATAAAGGTGTCATTAAAGATGACGTATTAGCTTCACCAAACTTTATAAAAGAGTTTAATAAATCAGTTTGCGATTATCAAAAAAATGTGCCATCACAACCAATTAACTTATTTATTAATAATGATCGAGATACTCAGCAATCTATAGCACTTGGACACTAAAGCAAACGGTGGATAAATAAACTAATCATTACAAAAATTAAAATATCATACCTTGATGAACATTAACGCTTGCACTTAATGGTGCAAACCTATATACTTTGCGCAAATTTTAATCCTTTAATAGAGATAGGAACTAGTTTAAAGAGAATGAAAAGACTTCAGATAAAGCCTTTTTTATTATTTCAGTTTGCTTTGCTTGTTGTTGGCTCTTTAATCGCGTTTGCATTTTCATATCAATCTTTTATTTCCTTTTTTTTAGGTGCAGCTATTCTATTTGTCGGTAATATGCTAATGCTCTTGAGATTTTTTCTAAAGCCGATATTGTTCACAGCACCAAATGAAGTCTTATTGTTGTTTTTAGGCGAATTTTTAAAGTTATTAGTCATCGCAGTCGGTAGCGTGTTAGTCGCAATGTACATTAAAGTTAGTTTTGGTGTATACTTGATCGGATTAATTTTACTGCAGGCAGCTATGTGGATGATGCCTTTATTTATAAAGTAAGAGAGACAAGGAAACTATGAGTGAAATAACAGAAGATTTAACATCATCAGGTTATGTTAAACACCACTTACAATCTTGGCAGATTCATTTCGGTGATAGCAAGTTTTGGACATTAGATTTAGATACGATGATTGTATCCATTCTTTTAGGTGTTTTATTTTTAGGTGCGTTTTATATGGTTGCAAGAAGAGCAACATCCGATGTGCCTGGACGCTTTCAGAATTTTGTTGAATTAATTTGTGAATGGATAGATAACACAGTTGCTGAATCCTATCACAGGCCTCGTGGTTTTGTAACACCGCTTGCAATTACAATTTTTGTTTGGGTGCTTTTGATGAACTTTATGGATTTATTACCTGTTGATCTAGTACCATGGCTTATTAGTAATATTAGTGGTATTCCATATCATGAAACTTATTTTAGAATTGTGCCAACAGCAAATCCATCATTAACTTTTGCTTTATCTATTAGTGTATTTATTTTGGTTGTTTTTTATAACTTAAAAGCGAAAGGTATTTTTGGTTTAGGTAAAGAAATGTTAACAAGTCCATTTGGACCATGGTTATTTCCATTAAATGTTGCATTTCGTTTAATTGATGAATTAGTAAAACCATTATCATTATCACTGCGACTATTTGGTAACTTATTTGCAGGTGAATTAATTTTTATCTTAATTGCATTATTACCATGGTGGATACAATGGCCTTTAGGTGGCTTATGGGCAATATTTCATATCTTGGTTATTGTTATTCAAGCCTTTGTCTTTATGATGTTGACAGTTGTCTATTTGGCAATGGCACAAGATGAGCATTAGAAAAATTTTAAAGTTTAAAAAGTAAAAGCGTAATCAAACACTAGAAACTAAGGAGTAACGTAAATGAACTTAAGTCAACACGCAATCGATTTGTTAACTCAATTAAATGGCTTAACTGCAGTAGCAGTTGCACTTTTAATTGCGTTGCCAGCACTTGGAACAGCTGTCGGTTTCGGTGTGTTAGGTGGTAAATATTTAGAAGGGGTTGCTCGTCAACCTGAATTAGGTGGTATGTTACTAGTTCGTATGTTTATTGTGGCTGCCTTCGTAGATGCATTTGCTGCAATCTCAATTGCGATGGGTTTCTACTTATTATTTGCAAATCCATTAGCTTCGGTTATTCTTGCTTGAATTGATAATTAATCATATAAATTAGATGTTTTAAGTAGGTAACCATTAGGAGATGATATGAATATTAACCTCACCCTGATTGGTCAGATGATTACTTTTGCAATTTTTGTTGCATTTACGATGAAGTATGTATGGCCGCCATTACGTGTGGCTTTGCATGAACGTAAGAAAAAAATTGCTGAAGGCTTAGCTCAATCTGATCGTGCAGCGAAAGAATTAGAATTAGCACAGCGTCAGGCTAAAGAAATTATAAATGAGGCTAAAGCTCAATCGACTGTTATTATTGAGCAAGCAAATGAGCGTGCTCATAAGATGGATGAAGAAGCAAAAGAAGAAGCGCGACTAGCAGCTGAACGTATCAAGCATGCAGCATTATCTGAAATTAATTCAGAAAAGCTTCGTGTGCGTGATCAATTGAAGCATGAAGTTGCACAAATTGCTATTTTAGGTGCCGAAAAAGTTGTTGGTAATCAATTTGATAAAGCAGCAAATGATCGAGCATTGGAAAAATTAATGGCTGAGATTTAGAGATTCAAAAAGGTAAGAAAAAACGATGGCGGAACTTTACCATTTAGCTAGGCCGTATGCTAAAGCAGCATTTGAATATGCAGATGAAAAGGGTGTATTGAAAGAGTGGTTATCATTATTTCAGTTAGCTGAGAAAGCAGTTTTATGTGATGAAATTGCTCAGTATTTAAATCATCCAGTGGTATCTCAAGTTCAAATTGTTCAAACAGTAATTAGCATTTTAGATATACAGGATCAAGCATATATTAATTTATTAACTGTAATCGCTCAAAATAAACGCTTGGCTGTATTTGGCGCTATTAGTGAGCTGTATGCTGACCTTAAAGCAAAAAAAGAACGATCAGTTTATGCAGTGATGACCTCTGCTTTTGATCTGTCTGATCAAATTGTATTAGCAATGAAAAATAAACTTGAGCAAAAGTTTAATGCTGAAGTTAAGCTTGAGACACAAATTGATCCAAGTTTGATTGGTGGTGCAGTAATACAAGTAGGTGATTTAGTAATTGATGGTTCCGTATTAGGTAATTTTCGACGTTTAAAACAAGAGCTTTTAGCTTAAAGTAATTGGTAGGTAAATGGTTATGACATTAAGTGCAGCAGAAATTAGTACTCTGATTAAAGAAAAAATAGAAGGTTTTCAAGCTAAAGCAGAAACATTAGCTGAAGGCACAATTGTTAGTGTCTCTGATGGTATTATTCGTATTCATGGCTTAGAAGATGTTGCTTATGGTGAGATGATTAAACTTCCAGGTGATGTCTATGGTTTGGCTTTAAACTTAGAGCAAGACTCAGTTGGTGCGGTTGTTCTAGGTGAATATCTTCATTTGGAAGAAGGACAAAAAGTTTACTGTACAGGCCGTATTTTAGAAGTGCCAGTTGGTCCTAGCTTGCTAGGTCGCGTGGTTGATGCATTAGGAAATCCAATTGATGGGAAAGGTGAAATTACTTGTAATGAAACATCACCTGTTGAAAAAGTAGCTCCAGGTGTTATTTGGCGTCAATCAGTAGACCAACCTGTACAAACAGGGATGAAGTCTATTGACTCTATGGTACCAATTGGCAGAGGTCAGCGTGAATTAATTATTGGTGACCGTCAAACAGGAAAAACTGCTGTTGCAATTGATACGATTATTAATCAGAAAGGTACTGGCATTAAATGTATTTATGTTGCCATTGGACAGAAAGCTTCATCAGTAGCTAGTGTGGTAAGAAAATTAGAAGAATACGGTGCTATGGAGCATACAATTATTGTTGCTGCCAATGCAGCAGATTCAGCAGCATTACAATTCTTAGCGCCATATGCTGGTTGCTCTATGGGTGAATATTTCCGTGATCATGGTCAAGATGCATTAATTATTTTTGATGACTTGACAAAGCATGCTTGGGCTTATCGTCAGATTTCATTATTACTTCGCCGCCCACCAGGGCGTGAAGCGTATCCTGGGGATGTTTTCTATCTTCATTCTCGTTTACTTGAGCGTGCAGCTCGTGTTAATGCTGAGTATGTTGAAGCATTTACTAAAGGTGAAGTCAAAGGAAAAACTGGTTCATTGACTGCATTGCCAATTATTGAAACACAAGCAGGGGATATTTCAGCATTTATTCCAACAAATGTAATCTCTATTACAGATGGTCAGATCTTCCTGGAATCTAGTTTATTTAACGCAGGTATTCGACCTGCAATTAATGCTGGTAACTCAGTCTCTCGTGTTGGCGGAGCTGCTCAAACTAAGATTATTAAAAAACTTGGTGGTGGTGTACGTTTGACGCTAGCTCAATTTAGAGAGTTAGAAGCATTTGCGCAGTTTGCATCCGATTTAGATGAAACAACAAGAGCACAGTTAGAACGTGGTCAACGTGTCACAGAATTAATGAAGCAAAAACAGTATCAGCCATTATCTATTGCTGAGATGGCTTTATCGCTATTTGCTGTAGAAAAAGGCTATTTAGATGATGTTGCTTTAGATGAAATTGGTCGTTTTGAGCATGCTTTACATGAATATGCTAAAGCACAGTATTCTGAGTTAGTTAATGAAATTAACTTAACAAGTGACTATAACGAATCAATTATTGAAAGATTAAATGAGGTTCTAACTCAATTTAAACAAACACAATCTTGGTAAGGCTAAAGTATTATGGCAGTCGGAAGAGAGATTAGAACTAAGATCAAAAGTGTTAAAAATACACAGAAGATCACACGTGCAATGGAATTAGTTGCTGCAAGTAAAATGCGTAAAGCACGTGATAGAATGGAAGAAGCAAGGCCTTATGCGGATTATGCAAGAAGTTTAATTGCACATGTAGCTAAAGCACACCTTGAATATAAGCATCCTTATTTTAATCATAGAGAAGTCAAACGTGTTGGCTTTATCATTGTGTCAACTGAGCGAGGGCTTTGTGGTGGTTTAAATATTAATTTATTTAAACAAGTGTTAAGTGAAATTAAGCGTTATCGAGACAAAAATATTGAAATTGATGTCTGCTTAATTGGTGCAAAAGCAGAAAGTTTCTTTAAACGTCTTGATCTAAATATTGTATCTTTGGTGACTAAATTAGGTGATAAGCCAGGCGTTAAAGATTTAATTGGTTCAGTTAAAGTAATGCTTGATGCTTATGATGACGGTAAAATTGATCAGTTATTGTTATTCTCAAATGAGTTTGTTAATACGATTTCACAAAAGCCACGTATGGTCCAATTATTGCCGGTTGTGCCTGATGAGCAGGAATCACTGGATTATCATTGGGATTATATTTATGAGCCAGATGCTAAAGAACTATTAGAGATGCTTGTTGTGCGTTATGTAGAGTCACAAGTCTATCGCGGTGTAGTAGAGAATATTGGTTGTGAGCAAGCATCAAGAATGATGGCAATGAAAAGTGCTACTGATAATGCAGGTGCTGTGATTAATGAATTAAATCTGCGTTATAACAAAGCAAGACAAGCGGCAATTACACAAGAAATATCAGAAATCGTCTCTGGTGCTGCAGCGGTTTAATCTAAGTTTTGAATGAATGAATAAAGAGGCATGAAGTAAAATGACAACAGGTAAAGTAAATCAAGTTATCGGTGCGGTAATTGATGTTGAATTTCCTAGGAGCGAAATTCCTAAAGTGTATGATGCATTAGTGGTAGATGAAACAGGACTTACACTTGAAGTGCAACAGCAAATTGGCGATGGTATTGTTAGAACAATCGCCATGGGTGCAACCGATGGCCTTAAACGTGGGTTAAGTGTTAAAAATACAGGTGATCCAGTCAAAGTTCCTGTTGGCCATGAAACTTTAGGTCGTATTATGGATGTTTTGGGAAATCCAATTGATGAGGCTGGACCAATTAATGCACAAAGACGTGATCCAATTCATAAGAAAGCACCAACATTTGAAGATCAGGCATTAAGTTCTGATATTTTAGAGACGGGGATTAAAGTTGTTGACTTAAT
The DNA here is from genome assembly GCA_021713415.1 of Thiotrichales bacterium 19X7-9. Classification (GTDB taxonomy): domain Bacteria; phylum Pseudomonadota; class Gammaproteobacteria; order Francisellales; family Francisellaceae; genus M0027. The sequence goes on along the minus strand of JAKJJQ010000008.1, from coordinate 54,864 downwards.
CTGTCCGTTTGCTAAAGGTGGTAAAGTTGGTCTTTTTGGCGGTGCTGGCGTTGGTAAGACAGTAACGATGATGGAGCTTATTAATAACATTGCAAAAGAGCATAGTGGTTATTCTGTTTTTGCTGGTGTTGGTGAGCGTACACGTGAAGGTAATGATTTCTATCATGAGATGAAAGAATCCAATGTATTAGATAAAGTATCTTTAGTTTATGGACAAATGAATGAACCTCCAGGTAACCGTCTACGTGTTGCATTGACTGGTTTGACAATTGCTGAGAGTTTCCGTGATGAAAATCGTGATGTATTAATGTTTATTGATAATATTTATCGTTATACTTTAGCGGGTACTGAAGTATCAGCGCTTTTAGGTCGTATGCCATCAGCAGTAGGTTATCAGCCAACATTAGCTGAAGAAATGGGTGTATTACAAGAGCGTATTACTTCAACAAAAACAGGTTCAATTACCTCAGTGCAAGCTGTTTATGTACCTGCAGATGACTTAACAGATCCATCACCTGCAACGACTTTCTCTCATTTGGATTCTACGATTGTATTATCACGCCAAATTGCAGAATTAGGTATTTATCCAGCGGTTGACCCACTAGATTCAACTTCACGTCAGCTTGATCCATTGGTTGTTGGTCAGGAGCATTATGATGTTGCACGTAGTGTTCAGCAAACACTGCAACGTTATCAAGAACTAAAAGATATTATTGCTATTTTAGGTATGGATGAGTTATCAGAAGATGATAAGTTGATTGTAACTCGTGCTCGTAAAGTACAGCGCTTTTTATCTCAACCGTTCTTTGTTGCTGAGGTATTTACTGGTAACCCTGGCGCTTATGTACCATTAAAAGAAACTATTCGCGGCTTTAAAGCGATTGTTGAAGGTGAGTATGATCACTTGCCTGAGCAAGCATTTTATATGGTTGGTACCATTGATGAAGCGATTGAAAAAGCTAAATCTTTATAAGATAAAAGGTTGTTGAACTTATGTCTGATGAAAAACAAAAAACAATTGCAGTTAGTGTTGTTTCTCCTGAAGGTGAAGTTTTTTCAGGTAAAGCGCTATCAGTCGTTGCTAAAGGTGCTGATGGTGAACTAGGTGTTCAGTACGGCCATACGCAACTGTTGACATCACTGCCTCCAGGGGCATTACGTATCCAGCTTGAAAATAATGATGAGAAAATTCTTTTTGTAGAAGGTGGTATGTTAGAGGTTCAACCTAATCAGGTGATTATCTTAGCTGATACTGTTGAGCGACCAATGGATGTTAATGAACAAGCCGCTAAAGAAGCAAAAGAAAGAGCAAAAGCATTATTGGCTAAATCAAAGCATGATAAAATCTTTTTTGATAAAGCTCAATTAGAGCTTGCTGAAGCTGAAGCAAGATTACAAGTACTTGCGTTAATGCGCAGAGTTAAATCACATTAGTTGTGCTACTAAATAGGCTTATTTAGCAATTTATTAGACCTTTTTATTCAAAATATAATCTTTCTAAAGCAATGCTGTTGTTTTAACTAAATTATTTTATAGATCTGGTAATTAAAGGCTAAAATAATCAATTTTTATGTATATTTTTTATATCTTATTTAAGATATTAATATATTTTTATTGATTTCTCTAGTTGATTATGTATAATTCGATGTTATGTGATATAGCATATAATATATTACATATTTTATATATAATAAGTCTTGAGGAGACAATAAAATGAAAAAATCAATATTAAGCTCACTAGTTATGATAGCTTTAAGTTCAACAAGCTATGCTGCAATGAATAATGCGCCTGCACAGACAGGGCTAGTATTTGAAGGTCAGATTTCAGCAAACCATACTGGTAGTCTTAGTAATGTTACTCATCAGTGGCCAAATGGTTATAATATACTAACTACTCATGATTCAACAGATCATCGTAATGTTGGTATTGGTGGTGGCGTATTTCTTGGTTATGATTTCGCTATTACTCCAAATATGACAGTTGGTGCAAAGGTTGGTTATCGTAACTTACAAGAATCAAATAATGTAGAAAGTACTTCAACTGCAACTACTCCTGTTAGCGGTTCAGTTACTCCAGATATGCCGATTTATATACCGCCTAAAATGAATATTCCAGCAAGTGGTTCAATTACTCCAGATATGCCAATTTATGTGCCATCTAAAATGGATATTCCAGCTACTAGTAGCTATAGCTCTTCAACTAAACTTAATAATATTCAAAGTATTCCTCTTCTTGCTACCTGGAACTACTTTTTTAACTCTGGTTGGTTAGTGGGTGCTGATGCAGGTATTGATATTCAGAAGTTAAGTGTTAGTTCTACTTATTCATATACTCATAATGGGCGAACACAAAGTCGCAGCAAAACTTTTTCACAATGGAATATAGCTCCAATGGTTGGCTTAACTGGTGGTTATAAATGGCAAAATGGTATAGCACTAACAGGTAATTTAAGTTATGTCTTCGGTAAAAACCCAAGTGACTTAGATAGTGGTAGTTATCAAGATCCAGAAATTAAAAATACTGGCGCATTAGCTGTATGGACACTGGGTATTAATCTAAGTTATACCTTACCTTTATAAACTATATATTAAAAGAGATGCTTTTTATATCATCTCTTTTATAGATTTTTGTGATCATGCACAAATTTCAATTACATTAATTCTACAATATATCATTTTTTATATTAATTATAAAAAAATTTTCTAAAAGCATGTTTTTTATAATTATTATATTGATTTTAAATTATTTAATCTTATTTAAAGTTATAAAATAAACTTTAACATCATAATTTGTTCATAAATTTTCTTTTCTATTTTAAAGTTCATTAACTATACTGCCATTGAGTTTAGATTTTTTAAGTAGAGATCAGTACTAAAGAGACTCACCATGAAGAAAGTCATACTCACTTCAACAATTGCAACTGCATTAAGTTCGGTAAGTTATGCAATGACAAGTAAAGCACCAGCAAAATCAGGTTTAGTATTTGAAGGGCAGTTTTTAATTGCAGCTACACCACAGCAAACTTTCGATCAAATTCAAGATGGGGCTAATGGGCTTGGCGCTAGTACTGATGAAAGAAATGGTGGTATTGGTGGTGATGTATTTATTGGTTATGATTATGCTTTTAACCCTAATATGACAGTAGGTGCTAAGGTAGGTTATCGCTACTTATATGAAGTTAACTATTTAAAAATTGACCTAGCCAACAACTCTGGTAAATTTAAACTAAATATGTATGGGTTTCCAGTTCTGGCAACTTGGAAGTATTTCTTTGACTCTGGTTGGTTAGTTGGTGCTGATGCGGGTATCGATATTCAGAAATGGAAAGTTGATGAAGATGATGACTATAGTGGTGGTACTAGTCAAACATCAAGCTGGAATGTTGCCCCAATGGTTGGTATCTCTGGTGGTTATAAATGGCAAAATGGCTTAGCATTGACTGGAGTATTAACCTATGTATTTGGTACTTCTACCGATAATTTGAAACTTAATGGAGATGATGATAACGATGCGTTAGCTGTTTAGACGCTGGGTATCAATTTAAGCTATACACTGCCACTATAACTTCAATAGTGTTAAGGTATTAAAAAATACCTCATTAGAAGTTTCAAATTAGTTATCATTTCTAAAATTACATAAAAATTATATTTATTTCTTTTGTTTTAGCAAATAATGATATATATTACCCTAGTTTTACAAGTAATTAGGGTTTTTATGATGAAAAAATTATTAATTTCACTATCTTTATTATCTTTAATGTCATCAGTATATGCTGCAGATACAACACCTGCAAAATCTGGTATTGTTTTCCAAGGGCAGATTTCTGCAAATTTTACACCAGATCAAACGCTTGATGGCGTAAGTAATAATAGCCATTTTAATAGTTCACCTGAGACTTATAATGGTGGTCTTGGTGGAGCATTATTTGTTGGTTATGATTATGCGATTAACTCTAATATGACCGTTGGTGGTAAAGTTGGTTATCAATACGCCTATGCAGTCAATGAGTATCAAGCTTCATCAGTATTTGGTGATGACCCTGATATAAAATTAAATATGAATAATATACCAGTATTAGCAACCTTTAAATATATCTTTAACTCAGGTTGGTTATTAGGCGCTGAAGGTGGTATTGACATCCAGAAATGGACATTAAAGCGTGATGGTAATAATGGTTATATTAATGAATATATGGACTACAGTACTAGCTATAGCTCTAACTGGAATATTGCACCAATGATTGGTTTATCAGGTGGTTATCAATTCTCCTTTGGACTAGCTGTTACTGGTAATGTAGATTATGTATTTGGTAAAAGCACAGATGATATTACTTCTGTTAGTGAAAATGATGCATTGGCGTACTATAGTGTTGGCTTAAACGTTAGCTATACGTTACCAATCTAATTTTTTTTTAATAAGAAGCAATTAATGCTTGAGGGTCATTTCCTATGAGCATAGGTGCTTCTCTAAAATAATTAGCAGGATTATAGTTAGTCGTATTTTCAACAAAATTACGAATACTATTTTTAAACTGCTCCTCAACACTGATGTTATCGTTGTTGACATATTTATAACTTTTGGTTTCCCATTGTGTATCAAATACACGTAAGATATTTTTTAACTCTTTAGCACTTGATGGTGTAATATTACGTTTTCTTTGTAATTGACTACTTTGAATTATATCCTGCATTATTTGATGCAACTGATTAGGGTCTCTAGTATCAGCATTTTGCCATTGCTTTAACTGCATTTCTATTTGCTGGTAACGTTGAAGTTTATGTTCAGTATTATCAAATGTTTTAGAACCATCTTCAGCACTTTCTAGTGCTTTAGTCAGTTTTTCAATTTGATCTTCACAGTGTTTAGTAAGGCGGTTATGCAATTCTTCTAGTGGGTCATAGCTAAAACGTATCTCTTCTTTAGGTAGATAATAGTTTTTGGCATAATATTGGGCAGCACAGGTGGCTATTACAATTGCTGCACCGATAATTGGTGCATAAGGCCCACCAATTAAAGAGACAGCCATACCAAGAAATAAACCAGCAGCAACACCTAATTTAGCCCATTGTTGACGTTTAGTATAACGTTTTTTAAGCTTTATACGATCTCGCATTTCAATAGCAGATTCGAGTTTTTTAATATTATTTTTTCTTTTTGCTAATGCTTGGTATTTTTCAGGAGGAATATTCATTTTTAGTTTTGCGTAATATTTTAATCTTTGTTCTTCAGATTGATTTTTTTGTTTTAACTGGTTTATACTATTTGGTAGATTTAAATCATTATTAATATTTAATTCCGTACACAAGCTATTAATTTTATTATCTAGCTTATTTATAATTCGATTCATTTTTTGAATTTTTTGATAGGATTTGATTGCTTGATTTAGACAATCAAAACCATATAATGCAACGGTTAAGTAAATACCACCAGGGCCTAAAACCGAGGTTAAGGGTGTTAAATATAATCCTGTCGACATTCCAAAAGTCATTGTGCCTGTAGCAAGCCAGGCTAAGTCGTTGAACCACTCAAAAGCATGTTTTCTTGTATAATCTAGATTGCCTGATTTTGTATGTTTAACAATTAGTGAGGTGTGTCTTAAAAATCTTGGTACATACCATAATATACCTAGCGCTGAAATTGCAGGGTTGGCCTTATCAATCGTATTTTTTAGAGCATCTGAGTGTAGTGCTTGAGCAATAGCATCGGCAAGGCGTTTTAAGCGCAATGCAAGTAACCTTGAATAATTCCATTCAGGAAAAAAATCAACACCAACCCAAGGCCCTGCCCCATGCTTAAGTTTACTAAAATGTCCTTCAGCATTAACAAAAATATTAAGTGGGTTTGGCTCTTCTGGATTTCCGTGGCGTTTTTCTACTATTTTAATAACCTTATTTAATGAAGCTAAACGATCTTGATAATTTAATTGCATTAATAGGTTAGAGTAGTTTATTAGTAATTCATGATATAACTTTTTGTCTTTAGAACTTGAGCTGTAGATTGTAAATAACTCTTCGTAGAGTTCGCGTTGTTCTTTGACTGATATACCACTGCATAAATCATTAAGGAGCGTACTCATTGTGATATCCTCCATATCCTTTGACTAAGTTTGATTTGTTTTTATTATTATGACCTTCAATCAATTATCGTTATTATTATCAAATTAAGTTACTTAGGGGTGGGGTAACACACTGGTCTACATTTAATACCATAGCATATAGATTGCTGTAGTTAATGTGCTAAAGTATTCTCAATGCAATAAAATCTAATTAAAAAATTAAACAATTTAGCATAAGCATTTGAATTTTATTCATAAAATTAATTCATAAAATGAAATAATTATCAGTTATATAATTACTATAGAAAATAAAATAATAGCAGTTGCAACATATTCATTTGATTTATAAAGCATCTTTACCAACTTCTTGTGTACGAATGCGAATGACTTCTTCTAATTGTGTAATAAAGATTTTACCATCACCAATTTTACCAGTTTGTGCATGTTCAATGATCATATCAATAATATCTTCTAGCCACTCATCTACTACAGCAACTTCAAGCTTTATTTTTGGTAAAAAATCAACAGCATATTCTGCACCTCGATATAATTCAGTATGCCCTTGCTGATTACCAAAGCCTTTAACTTCAGTTACAGTCATGCCACCAACACCAAACTCAGTTAAGGCATCTCTAACATCGTCTAATATATGTGCTCTAATAATTGCAGTAATTAATTTCATGGTGACTCCATTTTCTTCTCATTATAGTGTCTATCTGAAAGAATAGTTGTTAAACTTAAACACATTAAATGAATTGATTTTAATAAAGGAGATTATAATGCTAGATACAAAAATATTCGATGAAATGGCAAAAAAATTTACAGATTCTTTGCCACCAGCGCTTAAAAGTATGCAAGAAGAAATGGAAAAGAATTTTAAAACGATTTTGCAAAGTACATTCTCAAAGTTAGACTTAGTCACTAAAGAAGAGTTTGACCGTCAGGTTAAAGTATTAGAAAAAACACGTGGAAAAATTGATCGTTTAGAAAAAGAGTTAGATAAGTTACTAAAAGAAAAAAGTGCTACAACTAAAAAATCAAAATAAATAATTTAAGCATAATAAGATAAAAATAAGTTATATAATAAATAATATAAGCTGTTAGTGTTTTCAAAAAATATATTAAAGTCTAAAATATTGTCAATAATAATAAACAAGGATGTTATTGATGAGTTTGGCGACAGTTAAATCTCGTGCGCAATCTGCAATGAAAGCACCATTGGTCTTTATTGAAGTTCATTTATCCAATGGTTTACCTGGGCTATCAATTGTTGGTTTACCTGAAACTGCAGTAAAAGAGAGTAAAGATCGTGTACGATCTGCAATTATCAATAGTGGTTTTAGTTTTCCAATGCGAAAAATTACCATTAATATGGCACCTGCCGATTTACCTAAAGAAGGTGGGCGCTTTGACTTACCTATTGCATTAGGTATATTAGCAGCTTCAGGACAATGTAATACTGAAATATTAGAAGCATATGAGTTTGCTGGTGAATTAGCATTAGGTGGTCAATTACGTGCAATAAGAGGTGTGCTACCTTTTGCACTTGCAGCTTTCAATGCAGGTAGTCGACTAATCATTCCAGCGGCTAATGCTGATGATGTCTCATTAGTTAAAGATTTAACTGCTTATAAGGCAAATACGCTATCTGAAGTAATTCATCATTTAGAAACAGTTGAGCCATTAAAAAAAATACGCTCACGTACTCAAATGCCTTATTATGATACAAAGATTGATTTATCAGATGTTAAAGGACAGTATCAGGCAAGAAGAGCATTAGAAATATCAGCTTCAGGCAGACATAATATGTTATTAATGGGACCACCTGGTACTGGTAAAACAATGCTAGCAAGTAGACTTAATACAATTTTGCCACCACTAACTGAATCTGAAGCATTAGAAAGTGCATCGATTCATTCTATTCATGGTGCTTATAAAGTTGCAGAGCGTTTTTTTATTCGCCCCTTTAGAACACCTCATCATACAGCATCAGCTGTTGCATTGGTTGGTGGTGGCTCACAACCAAAACCTGGTGAGATTTCGCTTGCACATTATGGTGTTTTATTTCTAGATGAGTTTCCAGAATATGACAGAAGTGTTTTAGAAGTATTAAGAGAACCATTAGAATCAGGTAAAATAACCATATCACGAGCAAATCGAAATGCAGAGTTTCCCGCTAAATTTCAGCTGATTGCTGCGATGAATCCTTGTCCATGTGGTTATCTAGGTTCTCAAGTAAAGAATTGTTCTTGTACCGAATCACAAGTTAAGCGTTATCAAAATAAGCTATCAGGGCCTTTATTAGATCGCATTGATTTACATATCGAAGTGCCAGATTTGCCAAAAGGGTTATTATCGGATCAAAAGTCTACCTATGAAAATAGTGAGACAATTAGAGCTCGTGTTAATATGACTTATGATTTACAAATAGAGCGTCAAGGTTGTACCAATAGTCAATTATCAGGCTCTGAAATTGATCATTTTTGTTATTTGGCTAAAGCCGAAGCAAAGCTGTTAGATCAAGCCATGGAGCGATTAAGTTTATCAGCACGAGCTTATCATCGAATTTTAAAGGTTTCGCGCACAATAGCAGATATAGAAAAATCATCCGATATTCAAATACCACATATTACAGAAGCTTTAAGTTATCGAAAATTGGATCGTTATATTCAGTAGATTGCTATTTTATTGTTTATAAGCTACAATTTTGTTAGTAAAGATACAAATGTGGTGAAAATTATGAGTAAGTCATTGATATATGATAAAACGTCTAATTATTATCATAAACTAATTGAAAGTTTACAAGATCGAGAAGAAGCAATGGTTTATTTAGAGGTTGCTTTAGAAGAATATGAACTAGATGGTGACACCAATGCATTTATGCTTGCTTTAAAACATGTGGTTGAAGCTTATGGTGGTGTTGGTTGGTTAGCCCAAGAAACAGGATTAGATCGAGTACATTTATATAGAGTATTATCAAATAAAGGAAATCCTCGCTTTTTTACTTTAGATCGTATTTTAAAAGCTTTAGGATTTAGGTTATCAATTGCAACAAGTTAAATTTTGCTAATCATTATTTTTTAACTTACAATCCCTTATTAATTATAAGGATAATAAAGGATTTTTTAATGTTACCTAAACTAGCGTTCACTGGTGAGTATATATATCAAACTGAAATTGATGTTAGAGTACTGGATTTAAATATGGGTGGACATTTAAGTAATGATAAAGTCTTAAATTACTTAACTGAGGTTAGTGAGCGCTTTTTACAATCTAAAGGATTTAAACTAACCAATGTAGGTGGTTGTACTTTAGTATTTAGCGCAAGTTATATTCGTTTTAGAAAAGAAGTTTTCTATCCTGAGAAACTAACGGTTAAGTTAGGTATTATGGAGATTACAAAAACACGGGTATTTTTTTATTATTCAATTGAAAATAGCCAAGATCAGCTAACTCACCAAGCTGTAATTGAAACAGCTTTAGTCAATAATCAAAGTGGTAAGTTAGAGAAGGCTGAAATGGTTAAGAATTATTTATTATAGTTCAAAGTCAGTAAGGTGGGCTTTTCCTTGTTCTATTTCTTTAAATCGATCAAAGAAAAGGTAAGCAACTTGGTGTGTCTTATCAGTACTTATTTCATTTTTTGCCAAATTATATAAGGATTTTAGCTCAGCATTTTCAGTTTCATTAACAAGTGAATCAAGTTTGCCTGAAATATCAAGTTTTTCAGCAATTTTTTCTCTTTGTTGTGCAGGTTTAAGATAGTTAGTTTCATAATCACTTTGTTTTTGGTAATCTTTTTGTGATGTAAAAGCCAAAGAAGTCCAGTGTGTATTACTTTGATTATTGAGTATAATTCCACTGTGGCTATTATCAAAGCTACCTGAAGAAGCATTTTTACCATCTTTATAAATAGCCAAAGGAATGTCTCTGTCTCTAGATATTATAACTTCATTGGTATTAGGGTCTCGAGAACTAGTTTCACCCGTTATTCGACGATGAAGCGTTGTAAGCTGTTCTTCTTGGGCCCAGACACCATTTTTTGCTATATGGTTAGTGTACTCATTTAAATTTTTATTATCATTTTCAGTGAAAAATTCAGTTGCTTTACTTGAGAAAAATTGATCAACTTGTTTTTGTCGTTCGACATCACCAAGTTCATTTAGGCTTGTTGTATCCCAATCTTTAAACTGTAATGCTATTGTGGCTGCATATTGATCAATAGATTTATTTATTCCAGCAACTTTAAATAATTCAGCGCTACTATAGTCAGAAGATTTGCTTGTTGCTACCTCTATTAAATTTGCATGATTTGGATATGAATGATCTAGATTAGTGCCATTAGATAAAATTTCTTGAACTTTTTGACGGAGTTTAAAGTTTACAGCGGCATGAATTGGAGAAGCTGGTGGAGCACTTTTAAATTCAATACTAGTTCTTTCAGCAGTAATTTGTCTAAGTTTAGACCCTAAAATTTCTTGAACTTCTTGAAGCTCATTAGGTGTGATTTCTTCTTGGTTTTTATTATCAATGACTTTTTGGAGGTCTGTACAATTTTGCTTGTCTAATCCGATGGCGTCTTTATAGTCAGTAATTTTACCACCAGTTTGTTTAAGGTAATACATGAACGAGATGGCATAAGCATAATAACCACAGTTACCTCGGCCATTATTGTCAACTTTAGTCAAATTCTGTGGCATATCGCTCTACCTTAAACTTTAATATTAAACTTATCATACCTTATTTTAAATAACCAAATCTACTAATTGGTTTTTAATCATGTAATCTTAATTAGGCATTAAATAACATTATACGTTGATTTGTAATAGGTAATATATCATATTTTGATGTAATAAATTTATATAGAAATTTCTAAAAAATTTAAGTAGAAACGCAATTTATCGCGTTTAAGCGAGGAACTATTCTATCAAAGAAAATATAATTTAAACAGTCGCTTGTTCAAAAAAACCTTCACCATAATATTGATGTACTTTGGTGTAGAATGACTCTTTCATTAATTGTTTACGCCAGTTATTAAGATGTGGGTATTGATTAAGATCAATATCAATTAGATCAACTGGATCAAGACTTGCCAATAACCCAATATCTGCAATCGTCATATGATTGCCTGCAATATAAGTATTATTTGTTAACTGTGCTTCAAGAATAGGTAGATGATTGGTTAAAAATTGATGGCCTTCTTCCATAGAGCGGCTATCAACTTCAATACCGATTTTATCAGCAAAGTATCGGTTAAATAAAACTTTACTAACATTTGTACCAATATGTGCTGCTGCAAAGTCTAACCATTGATTAACTAAAGCTTGTTGCTGTAAATCAGAAGGGTAGTAGTTTGTGTTATGGACTTTTTCAGCTAGATAGCGAACAATCGCATTACTTTCAAATAATGTAAAATCACCATCTTCAATCACAGGGACTTTGCCTGCAGGATGACGTTTGATATGAGCTTCAGATTTATGCTCACCTTTCCATGGGTTTAATGCGACAAATTCATATTCAAGATTAAACAAATTAAGTGCAAATCTAACTTTATTAGTTGGAAATGATAAATTAAATCCATAAAGTTTAATCATGATCCTATATCCTTAATTAATATAAAACACGACACTACTTTACGTAACTTGCTTTTAATTTACAATGGCGATACAATGCTGCCTGAAAAATCAATTTTGTATATTATTTATTCTATTTTTAATACTTAAAGATTTATGGTGAACTAATGCAGATGATAAAACATTTAAGCTTAATACTCTGTATTGTATTAACCGATATTGCCGTTGAAATTAATATCGATAGTTATTTTCCATCGGTACCACATATGGCTGAAAGCTTTGGTGTATCAATTGGTGCTGTACAAATTGGATATGCTACCTTTCAAATTGCTTGTGCATTAGGTGTTTTTATTTTTGGCCTTTTAGCAATACAAGTTGAAAAGCGCCGATTAACTTTAATTGCCTTAGTGATTTTAATTATCTCACTAATTGGTGTATCAGTTATTAATCATATTTATTTGTTTTATATTTTACGCTTTATTACAGGCTTTGCTGTCGGCGGTATTATCTCTGTGACTTCAGTCATTATGACAGAGGTTTTTAGTGGTAAAGATATTGCAAAAGTAGGTTCAATTTTAATGATGATATTGGCAGTAGTACCTGCTGCTGCACCTTTTTTAGGGGGGGTGATTGAAAGTGCAACTCACATTTGGCAGCTAAATTTTATTATCCCAATGATAATTTGTGTATTTGTTTTTCTGCTTGTGTGTTGGAAATTATCAACCTACCCACCAGAAAATGATGTTCAAACATTGAAATTAATGCTAAGAGATTATATTGCGCCATTAAGTGACCGTGCTGTTTGGTTTGTTATTTGTAATATTTTAGGTTTTGGCTGGATATTATTTTATATGACAATATCGCCAGAATTATATCAAGTTCATTTTGGGCTGTCAGCTTATGACTATGGTAATTTAAGTTTAGGTATGATCGTTGTTTTTTTCTTAGCGCCATTGTTAAATATTTTGTTGCTTAAATTTATGAGCTTAAGAAATATTATTTTTATAGGCATTTTTATTATGCTGATTTGTAGTGCTGTCGGGCTTTATTTACACTTAGAGTCACTTTATGTAGTGTATAGTATTTTAGTTATTTTCTTATTTGGCTTATCCTTAGTTAGAAGTAATCTATATGCAGTATCAACGGAGTATTATTCAAGAAAAGAGAATATGGCAAGTATTTATCTATTATTAGTGATTTTGATCTCGCCAATTTTTAGTTACTATGGTGCGTATTATCGAATTAATGAAGTAGTTGATATTTATCAGGTTGCGCTTTATTTTACCCTAGCATTATTAATGACATTTTTATTGAATTTATGGTGGTCAAATAAGAAAAAAGATAATTATGAGTCAAAGCAATTAGACTTAGCGGCAAACTGAAGCATAATAGCGTTGGATATAAGATTCAAATGCCCCTTCTTCTTTCGTTTCAAGTAATTTTAATGCCTCTTGAGAATCGGATACTTCACGCTTAAGCTTAGCGAGTAGATTTAATGGTAATTTAGTTTCAAGTAATGACTGTTGATGTTGATAAGCTTGATTAAGCATCCAATCTTCTGTATTAAGTTTACTTTGTTTAATTGAATTAATTAACATTGCTGAAGGTGTTTTTTCAACATCATTTAACTTTTCGATTTGTGCATGGACAGCTGATTGATAATGATTAGTAGCATTTGTTTGATCCCATTTTTCAGCGATTAAAAGACATTCATTTAATACAAGATGAGCCCAATCTTTTAATAATATGTCATTTGAGTTTTTATGTAGTTTTAATTGTGGGTTACGTCCATAATTAGCAACTAACGCAAAATTTTCTTTGGCAGTTTGAATCATTGATTTAGAATACATTGGCGCTTCAGCTAATAAGCAATAAAGGAAAAACACATCCAAAAAGTGTGCGCTTTGAAGATCAATTCCTAATGGCATAAAGGGATTAATATCTAATGTGCGTAGCTCTATATAGCTAACACCGCGTTTAGATAAGGCGCAAGCAGGGCGTTCACAACGATGGACAATTTGTTTGGGGCGAATGGGGTTATAATATTCATTTTCAATTTGTAAGATGCAGTCGTTTAGTTGTTTATAGCCATAGTTTTTATCTAAGACACCTAATTGGGTATAGTCAGAAAATGGTATTTGTGTAGCTTTAACTAAATCATTGACATAACTTGTAATATCTCGATAAGAAATATTTAAATCCTTTTGTGCATGACTTTGATAACCAAATTCACTCATGCGAAGACAGGTTGCATATTCATGATAATAGTATTGGCTGTCAAATTCTTGTAATTTATGTTGATCATTAACAGACGTTTTCGCAATAATCGGTGTTGCACCAAATAAATAAGGCAATAACCAAGCGTTTTGATAGAACTTTCTTATTAAGCGAAAATAATATTTATTTTTATAGTATTGTAATGTATGTTCACTATGGCCATTATCAGGGATAAGTTGGCTAAGAAATTCATCAGGAAAAGAAAAATTATAATGAATACCTGCAATTATTTGCATAACTTTACCATAGCGTATTGCTAAACCTCGGCGGTATATATGTTTCATCATACCTGAGTTTGAATGGCCAAAATCAGCAATTTTAATTTCATCTTCATAAGCTTTAGGCGGCATACTCATAGGCCAGAGTAATTCACTATGTTCAAGGTTTTGATAAGTGAAGTTTAAATAGGTTTCTAAGCTTTCAAATAGAGCTTGATAACCTTCAAAGGGTTCAGTAATGAGTTCAAGTAACCCTTCAGAGTAATCAACTGTAATATTCGGGTGAGTTAATTTTTCACCTAGTTTTTTACTGTGATTGCTTTGTGCAACATTACCTTTAGGAGTAACTCTTAAGGCTTCACGTTCAATGCCACGTTTAATTGAATTTAATGTTTTAAAGTCAAGGTCAGAGAGATTCATAATATTCGCCTTATGCAAAATAATTGATATTTAGCAAATGGAGACGCTAGCGGTTAAATTCAAGGGCAAGGGCTGGTGTTTCATAAATAAATTTACCATTTAAATATAATAACTCGCCATTAACCATAGTCATTTGAACGGTCCCATGTAAATCAATACCAGAAAATGGGTTCCATTTACACTTATAAAAACTGCCTTCATCGGTAACTGACTGAACTTTTTCAGGGTCAACTAATACAAGGTCAGCATAATAGCCTTCACGGATAAAGCCTCGATCTTTAACTTGATAAACAATTGCAGGGTTATGTGCTGTTTTTTGCACAATTTGCTCAATACTAAAAACACCTTGGTGTACAAGTTCAAATAGAGATGGCAAAGCATGTTGTACTAGTGGTAATCCAGCTGGTGCTTGAAAATAAGTATTATTTTTTTCATCTTTTGTATGTGGGGCATGATCTGTTGCAATAATATCAATTAAATTAGAGTTAACAGCATCTCGTAAGGTATCGCGATCATTAATTGTTTTAATTGAAGGGTTGCATTTAATTAAGCTACCTTTACTTTCATAGTCTTGGTCATTAAAAAATAAGTGATGAACACACGCTTCTGCAGTAATTTGTTTTTTCTCCAAGGGAATTGATGAATCAAATAAACTCATTTCTTTAGCAGTAGTTAAATGAAGTACGTGTAGCTTAGTACCGTGGCGTTTAGCTAATTTGACAGCTAAAGAAGATGACTTAAAACAAGCGGCTTCTGAACGTATATCTTTATGGTATTTAAAGGGTATGTCATCACCATATTTTTCTTTATAAGCTTTTTCATTGAGCGTAATCATTGGTGTGTCTTCACAATGTGTAGCAATTAAGGTAGGGCTTGAAGCAAAAATATCGTTTAATATCTGTTCATCATTAACAAGCATATTACCAGTTGATGCACCCATAAATACTTTAACACCAGCAATTCTATTCGGGTCAGCTGATTTGATTGACTCTAAGTTATTATTACTAGCACCTAAATAGAAGGCATAGTTTGCTAGTGATTTATATTTAGCTCGGTTTAGCTTATCTTCAATTGCCTGCATATCAAGCGTTGGTGGTGTAACATTGGGCATTTCCATATAGGATGTAATACCACCGGCAATGGCTGCTTTTGACTCACTTTGGATATCACCTTTATGGGTTAACCCAGGCTCCCTAAAATGAACCTGGTCATCAATCATACCAGGTATAATATACTTTCCTAATGCATCAATAATCGTTGCATGAGTTGATGTGATATTTGGTGCTATTTTTTCGATTCGTCCATTTTTAACTTTAATATCGGTTTCAATTTGCTTGCCTTCATTGACGATAATGGCATTTTTAATAATGTATGCGCTCATGATTTTCCTACAGTATAAATACAGCTAAATTTATTAAAGCTATTATACTCATTATAGATGTCAATTGTAATTCATAGCAGAAACAAAACGGCTTCTAAGGTTGAATTTTAAGTTTAAGAAGAATTAAGATAGAGTATCTTTTGAGAGTAAAGTGAGGTAGATAAATGAAAGGGCAAGAGCATGTGGAAGTCTTTTTAGTTGATGCAATGCGCTGTTCATCCTGTGTGGCAAAAATTGAAACGGCAGTTGGTGGGTTAGATGGTGTTAAATTTGTTAACGTTAATTTAATGGAAAAAGAGGTAACTGTCTCAGGTGGTAATCGAGATTTAATAATTAAAAAATTAACAGATTTAGGTTATCCAGCAAAACTAAAACAAAAAGCTCAAGCAAAAGGTGTGCAATTTTCAATTAATAATATGTCTTGTTCAAGCTGTGTTGCTAAAATTGAAAGTGCCTTATCCAAAGTCAATGGTGTGACAGCAGTCAATGTAAATTTTGTTGAGAAATTTGCTAAAGTAGAAGGTGATTTTAAAGCCAGTGATATTTTATTTGAGTTAGAAAACCTCGGTTATCCTGCCACTGTAATTAAAGCAAATGACTTAGATCAGATTGCATCTCGAAAAAAATCAGCTAAAGCTGAAATTAGGCATAGTTATTACAGAGCGATCATCGCATTTATTATGGGTTTATTTTTATTTATTCCAGATATGCTTGCGATGATCTCAGGCAAAATAGAGATTTTCCCTTCATTTTATCACCATACAAAAGGCATATTTAATATAGATCCATATCCTTTTTGGCTTGTGATGTTAATTTTAGTTTTGGCTGTGATGATTTATTCAGGGGGGCAGTATTACCAAGGTGCTTGGAAACAGTTTAAACATCGTTCATCAAATATGGATACCTTAATTGCCTTAGGTACAGGTGCTGCATTCCTCTATTCAGCCTTAGTGATACTATTTTCTAAATGGTTGCCAAAAGAGATGTTATACATTTACCTTGATGCAGCAGTTTTAATTCTAGCATTTGTTAACTTTGGTCATGCCTTAGAGACAAAAGCTAAAGGGAAAACTTCAGAAGCCATTGAAAAACTAGTTGGCTTAAAACCAAAAACAGCAATTGTATTACAAGGTGATAAGGAAGTTGAACTAGATGTTGATTTATTATCGCTTGGTGATTGTGTATTAGTCAAACCAGGCGAAAAATTACCAGTTGATGGTGTTGTGATTGATGGTGAAAGCTCAGTGAATGAGTCAATGCTAACAGGTGAGTCATTACCCGTTACTAAAAGAATAGATGATGAAGTCTATCAAGGCACGATTAATTTAAATGGTATCTTAACAGTTCAGATTAAAACAGATATGGCTGAAACACAGCTAGCTAAAATTATTGATTTGGTTCGACAAGCCCAAAGTTCAAAACCGCAAATTGCAAGATTAGTTGATACGATAGCAGCGGGTTTTGTACCGATTGTAATTGGTATTGCTTTTATTACATTTGCACTGTGGCTTGGTACAAGCTTGCCACATGCCGTAACTGCTGCAATTAGTGTTTTAGTTATAGCCTGTCCATGTGCCTTAGGTTTAGGGACGCCAATTGCTATGATGATTGGTATGGGAAAATCTGCAGAGTATGGCGTGTTGGTAAGAAATGCACAAGCTTTGCAGTCTGCAAGTAAGCTTAACATGATTGTTTTTGATAAAACAGGAACCTTAACTGAAGGTAAGCCTGAGGTAACAGAGGCACACTGGCAGGGGGACAGCGATCAAAGTAAAGCCTTAAATTATTTATATCAAATAGAAAAGCGTTCAGAGCATCCATTAGCTCAAGCTATTTGTCAATATATTGAAAAAAAGGAAATTGCCATTAGTCCAGTTGATTTAAAAGGCTTTCAAGCAATTTCTGGGCGCGGTGTTAAAGGGTTGATCAATCAAGAACCAATCTTTATTGGCAATGAAAAATTAATGCTAGATGCTAAAGTTCAGTTAAGTGATGAACAAAAGTCACTATCTATATCACTAGCTGAAAGTGGTGCAACCTCTATTTTCGTTGGTTTAAATGGCAAAGTGATTTTAACCTTAGCGATTACAGATCCAATTAAACCAGAAGCCAAAGAGATGATTAATTTGATACATTTAATGGGTATTAAAACGGCAATGATTTCAGGTGATTTATATCAAAGTGCACAGGCGGTGGCACAGAGTGTTGGCATAAATACTGTATATGCTGAAGTATTGCCTGAAGATAAATCAGCCTATATTAGACGATTACAAAATGAAAAATTAAATGTTGCTATGGTTGGTGATGGTATTAATGATGCGCCAGCCTTATCTCAAGCTCAAGTGGGTTTTGCAATTGGTTCAGGAACTGATGTAGCTATTGAAAGTGCTGATATTACCTTATCCAGTGATAATTTATATTCGATTAAAAATGCGATTGTGTTTTCACGCAAAATTATGCGTAATATTAAACAAAACTTATTTGGTGCATTAATTTATAATATCATTGCCATTCCTGTTGCAGCTGGTGTTCTTTATCCATTTTTTGGCATCTTACTTAGCCCAATAATTGCCTCTGTTGCAATGGCATTATCTTCAATTACTGTGGTATTAAATGCATCAAGGTTAAGAAGGTTAAAACCTTAAGATTAATTAAATTGTAGTAATTAATTTCTCTGCATCTTCTGGTATTAGTGGCTTTGAAAAATAATATCCTTGAACAAAGTCACATGTTTCTTTAACTAATAAATCTAGTTGCTCTTTTGTTTCAACGCCTTCGGCGACAACTTTAAGATTAAGTTTTCTCGCTAATGCAATAAGAGAAGAGACAATACTATTATCAGCATCCTCAACACCTAAGCCTTGAATAAATGTTTTATCAATTTTAATCGTTGTAATGGGTAAGTATTTTAGATGCGAGATAGATGAGTAACCGGTACCAAAATCATCTAATGCGTGTGATGTGCCAAGTTTATGAAGCTTATCTAGCATATGACCACCATGTTGCATAATGGCCATTTCAGTAATTTCAAATTCAAATAGTTGATAGGGTAATTGATACTGATCAATAATTTTACTAATGACTTGAAATAGCTCTTCTTCAGTCAACTGAACAGGGGAAAGATTAATTGACATTTTATATTGAAACTTATTTGTATGATTCCACAGTGCTATTTGCTTACAAACGGTTTCTAAAACCCATTGCCCAATTGAATGTATCATGCCATTTTCTTCGGCAATAGGTATAAATTGATCAGGGGGGACTGTACCTAGTTTTTTATTTTTCCAGCGTATTAATGCTTCAAACCCATGTAATTTACATTCAGGCAATGCATAAATAGGCTGATATACCATACTAAACTCATTATTTTTTAAAGCTAGTTTTAATTGTTGTTCAATGGTTAATTGTTGTATATGGTCTTTATGTAGATTAGTGGTTGCATAGGTGTAATTTATTTCACTAGAAGTTTTTGCTCGATACATTGCAATATCTGCATTTTTTATTAAATCAGTTTCATTATCTGCAATCATTGGAAAACATGAAATACCAATGCTTGCACCAATAGTTGCACTATGACTGTCTAAATTATAGGGCTTGTTAAGCTCTTGAGTGATTTTCCAAGCAACAATACCTGCGGCATGCGTGCTTTTAATCTCATGTAAAATAACAGCAAATTCATCACCACCGATTCGTGCGACAAAGTCACCTTTTCTTAAACTTTTTTTAAGTCGTAAAGCAACTTGTTTTAGTAGTAAATCACCAATTTGATGTCCTAATGTATCATTAACATTTTTAAACTTATCTAAATCAATAAATAAAAGTGCTAGAATATGTTGATGTCTTTTAGCATGCGCCATTAACCTGTGTAATGTTTCTTCAAAATTTCGTCGATTTGGTATATCCGTTAATACATCATTACTAGCAAGTTTTTTTAATAGTTTATTTTGTTGATGAATCTGTTCTATTAATAGTTTATTTTCAAGAATCAAGTCATGCATAGATGAAAGTTCTACTGAATTAGTTTGTTGATTATTAACATTATTTTCACTACTTTCGTTAGTTGAAGTTAGTTTTTTTAATGTATTCATTTGATTATTTAATTCACTAAATAATTGAGACTTCTCAATAGTTGTTGAGACTGCGCGTTCAAAACCAGTGGATGTTAGTTTTTCAGTATTGAGTTTATCAAGTACATACTGATCTAATTCATCTGTTTGATTTTGGCCATCTTTTAGTAGATAAATAATGGGTATTTTTATATTGCTTGGATTTAAGTTTAGTTTTAAAAATGCTTTAGTTTTATCAAAACCAAGTAGAATTGCAGCATAATGATTATTAGTTAATATTTGACTATTTAATTTTTCATTATTACAAGTGGTGATTTGATAAGACTTTGAGTGAGTATTAATTAATTTTTCTATATTTTGATCATCTGTAATTAATAATAAATCATCATTATCCATATTGATAATTAACTCCTTTTTTAAAAGCTTTAAAAAGAAATGATGTAGTTATATTTTAAGTATAGATAAAAGTTTGGTTATTTGTTTTGGTGATTTTTGTAATTTTATATTTAAAAATTATAGCTTAATTAAAAGGATTATTTTATTTGCTATTCTCATAGGAATTATCAGAAGGTTTTTGATTTTTGCTTTGCTGATAGAAAAGTTCCCTATGTGTTATTGCCGGAGTTCTTGCCTCATATGTTTTTTTCCCAGTTTGAACCATATATTCTACATCAATTAGTAGAGGAAGTTCCTGTGATTTCTCTTTAAGTGCTACAATGCCAGCATTATAATATTGAGCTAACATACTAAGACCAGATTGGTGTTTGTCTAAGATCATCAGTATATTATTCTGATTACCCTGCTCCATTGCATTATATAGCTGATACAATTCAGATGGTTCAATTTGAGCTATTCTAGCTTCAGAGACATAGCAGGTATTTGATAGTAAGTCTCTACATTTAAAATTAGCTGGATCAATCTTTAATAATTTTCTAGCAAATTGAGCATCTCCTTTAGTTAAATAGGTATCTGCAAGTGCACCTATTAGGCTTTTGCCTTGAAATCGATAAGCATCATAAATACTTAAAAGTTCAGTATTTGATAATTCATTTAGCTTTTCGTTAGGTAAGTGATACTTTTGGCAAGCCTGTGTGATAAGAGCTAAAGCTTTATTTATATCTTGGAGGTTATTAATCACAAGCGTTTCAAGAAAATCACCTTGTACTTGATTCGTTGCTTTCTTATACATATCAAGCATAATACTAATTGATGGTGCTTTACCTTCGGATTTAAGGTATTGCGCATAAAATTGATACATCATTTGATATTGATTAGCTTGAAGATCCAACTGTTCTTCTGATATGCCATATTGTTTAAAGATATTAGTAATCGTACTTTGATAAAAACTTTGTTGATGATTTGATAATTGTTGGGCTAATTCTTTATTGCCTTTTTCTTCTAAACTAGTAATTAATGTATGAATTAATCCAATGTCATCATCTTTACGTTCAATGAGTTTATCTTTAATACTTAACATATCTTCTATGGGTAAGTAGAAACCTCGATTAGGGTAGTTAATGGATGTTAGGGCTTGATCCATTAATTGACTGATAGTCAGAAGTTCTAATTCTCTTTGTTTTAATTCTACAATAGATTGTTCAAAATTCACTGGAAGTCCATTTTCTCCTAGAGGACCAAAGGAGTTAATTAAGTGAGTTTCTTTTAAGAATAAACGTAGAACTTCAGAATCTAGTTTATCATTAACTTGTTTAAATTGATCATTATACAAATTAATGATTCGCATAAAATGTATTTGTTTTTCTTCTAAGAATGCATCACTACCACTAAACTCAAAGATCTTTTTAAGGTTTTCATGCATCATAATTGTTTTAGAATCTGCATCTTCTAGTTTTAGCCTTAAACCATCAAAAGTCACTTTGCCTTTAAGCTCATCTTTAATGGCATGCAGACGGTTTAGTTGTAACTTTTGAGCTAATGTTAAATTTTTATACTCATCAAAGTCGAAACCATTTCGTTGGTCCCAATTTTGTTTTAGCTGCTCAATTTTTTTCTCTTCGTTCTCAACTCTGCTTTCAAAACTATCATCTTCTAAAACTTCTGATTGAGATGTGAAATAACTTTGTCCAGAGCGCTCTCCAATGACAATTATTTGACTTTCAATGCCATGATCATTTTCATATTCAGTAGGCACGGGTGTTTTTAATAGTTCAATGGCTGGATCCACTTGATAGTCAGCTAATAATAATTTTGTGTTTTTATGAAATTGCTTAGTATCTTTTAAGGTAGGAAATAGTAATGGCATTACCTTTTGAATATCCAGTCGATAAATAATATCATTGGGATAACCACAACTACTTAGTTTATTTCTAACAGTGATTAAGTCACGACAGATTTGTGGAGCACCTTCTGGATACTTTTGATTAATCTGGTGGAATAGTTGTTCAACTGCTTGAAGTGGTTTATTGTATTGGCGGACTTGTTGACCAAGCTTTGCAATTTGATCAATAGAGCAGTGTGACCTAACTTGAGGGTATTGGCCAAAGCTTGATGCTTGTAATAAAGCAATACCTCGTTGGAAATCATCTGAAAATTCTTTGAGTATTTTTGTATTTTTAATATCTTGATCATCTAAATTAATTAATAATCTGTTTAAATAATTACAATCATCTTGCACGTTAAGCATGTTAACGGCCTTAATTAAATCAATTGGTTTGATGTGCTCAATAAGGGTTGCTAGATTTTGTGAGGGAGCAATAGAAATGATACTTTGATAAGCATTATGATAATCTTCTAATAAACTTCCAATTGCTAGAGTAGTTACGCTTAATTGATGACTTTCATCTGAGTTTGATTTCAGTGATAGTAATAATCGATTTAAAAGTCCTTGTTGGCCAAGACCTTCTTGATGAGCTTTTTGAAGATTTACAATATGATGCGCTTTTAAATAAGGTGTAATATCGTGAGCTAATTGCTCTGGTAATAGATGTTGTAGTAATTGGATGCCATCTAAATATAGATTATTCGTATTTCTAAATTTATTGGCAGCCATATGATAACCATTGTCTTCATAGACTTTGGCAACTGCATTTAAAGGATTTGCTTTAAACTCATGTCGATATAGTAATTGATTTAATTTGAGTAGCTCACTTGAATTAAAATTTATAACTAACTGAAAATTATCAGCTAACTGATCAACAAATTGGCGTGTTTTTTGAATAATTGGTTTATTTTGACTTGCCCATAATGTGATTATTTTTCTTAATGGACTATTAAACTCATTTAGTTTTTCAATGAAGATATCCAGAGGGTCATCTTGTGGTTTTTCAAGCATAGCTTTACCTATACTTGTAATCTGGTCTTGATTTAAAAAGTTTGAACAGTTATCGTTGATTCCATAGTTCTTTAATAAATTATCAATAGTTAATTCATAATCTATTTGCCCTGCTTCTGAAATTAATCGTTCAGCAAAACCATTTAAACCCTTTGCTTGTAGCGTTGATGCTAAGGCATGTCGAGGTAATAAGGATTGTGCTTTAAAACCAATTGCTTGAAAATCATTTTCATCTAACGTAGTTAAGATAGCGGCAGGTAATGAGAATTGCTTGGCAATTTGTTCCCCTAATTGAATATTATTTTGCCTTTCTTTTAACGCTTCAGCTGCTTGAATATCTCTTTGAATTAATAGTCTTTGTAGTACGATATTATGGTATGCATTTAAAATGTCTTTTTCATGATTAGTACTACTTTTAACTTTAATTAATTCATGATAATCCTTTACAGATAATTGCATTAAACTTATTTGATGGACATCATGTTTTAGTAAGCATTGATTAATAAAGTTTTTCTCTTTTTCAAATGCCAGTAGTTCTTCTCTTAGTGTATTGAGTTGATAGCCTATGACAGGATTAGCCTTTTTAGTAAAAAATAGTCCTGAGATTACTTCGTGAACATCATAACCATGACCGGATAATGTATTAATTTGTTGAAAATCTTCAAAGTTTAACTGCTCTAAATAATTGATATTGAGTTTGGCTAAATTTAATATAGCTTGGATTGTGTTAGCTGAAACTTCACTGCCATATTTTTGGTTAAATTCAATAATTGCATTGGTTAATTGTTTTAATTCATAGTTTGTATGTTGGCTGAAATCAGGAATAATAAGTTGAGGAAATCGTTGATTGAGCCACTGCTCAAGCTGGATGCAAGTAGCGTACTTAACCCCTTGAAATATAGTATTTTCATCATGTTTTTTTTGGTAAAAAGCTTTTGCTTGACCATTTAAGCTTTCAACTTCACCAGCAGCAATATAATTCCCTTGCTCATTTAATTCATATCGTCCAGAAGCATAAAGAGATAAACTTTGATCAGCAATTGGCATATGACCTGGACGAATACCAGCATTTAAGAATTGTCTTTCTAATGTTTGTATAAATTCGATATAGGCTTTATCTTCAATACCTTCATTGATATATAATGTAAATTGGCAATTGTTCATAAAGCGGTTCGTAGACTTTATGAAACTGATCATCCGAAGAATATCATCTTCATTTTTAGGTATATTATAATTTTTATCTCTCTCAGATAATTTGCCTTCTTTTTCTAAAATTCTAAACTCTTCTCGTTTTTTATAAAGCTCATTTAATTCTTCTATTGCTTGTTGTTTTCTTTGATAGATTGAATTTATTAAGGTTATTTTCATCTTAGCAATAGGACTATTACCTTTTTTCAGTAAATCAATCATGATTGCATAAGCTTTTTCCATATCTTCATCTAAAATGCTGATATGAAATTTAAATCCCGTATCAGCATAGTTAGGTTTTAGACTACCACCATGTAGACTCTGTTGTGCGTAATTATCTATATAGAAAAAATTGGTATCAGTTTTAGTAGAAAGCGTTGAGCCACTAATACGAAACGAACCTTTAGATTGTGATTCTAGTAACTCTGACGTATTTGAAAATGCTTGTATGGGATATGTTTGAACAAGTGATGCAACCTCTTCTTTTACTTGATCAAATCTTGGAGCCTCTATTGTTTGAAAATTTGGAGCATCTGGAAAATAGCGGTTAAAATGTTGATTAAAATTTGCAATTAGTTTATCGCTTCTTGAATAATCAGAAAGATCACTTTCAGCAAACAGTCTTTTCAAAGCGATTGCTTCTTGCTGAAGAATTCTAAACTCTTCAGCATCATGATTAAAACTTAAGGCAAATTCGATTTTTGACTTTAATATCCTTTTATCCAGATCTTTCATATTGCAGCTCCAAATTCATTGTCTTAAATCATTTATAGTAAGAAATATTTTAAATAAAAGATATAATTTAAATATTACACTAGATTGAAAAATAAAATTTTTAAAAACAATAGCTTGATTATTTTTAATTATGAACGAGTTACAATTTATTTACTAAAAAGGCCATTTATATAGCTAAGAATAACTTATGAGTTCATTGTTATAGCAGGCGCATCTATCAACGCATCAATATTCAACTTTAATTTTTTATTTATTTTTTCAATATGCGTATGCCAACGATGGTTAAGATGTTGGATAATATTATGATGTGCTTGCTCAGACTGATCTCCATCAAGATATTGGCAATAGGTTTGATAAAGCGATGAAGTTTGATTAGATAAGTCACTAATATAAGTTCGTCTTGCTAACTTTAAAAATAAAAAGGCAGGGTTTTCATCAATTAACGCATTGAGTGCTTTAGCGTTAGGCAGTTGATTTTCTTGAGCCAATAATAAAAAGAGTTTAATGGCACATAATAGATTAATTCTGCTATTTCTTTCTGATATTCGTGTAATATCGCCAGTTGGTGTTATTGTCCAGTGTTTTGATGTCTTAAGCTTACCATATGCGAGAAATTGATTATTTTTAAACCATAGTTCACGCATTGCTAAAAGGTGTGAGCTACTCTGCGCATGAGCAATCATATTAATGATTTCAACTCGATCATCTTGATTTTGATTGTTATAGCTAAGTAATGAATTAAAAAATAGTGTATTTGATTGTTGTGGTTTCAGTTTTAATAGTTCATTAGCACGAATAAAGAAGTTATTAATAGTAGCAAGATACTCCATTGAGTATGAGTCATTAAAAAGATCAAAATAGAGTTGTTCATTTTCAGGTTTTGGATAGTATTTTAGTAGATTTTGATAACGTTCATATTTAGCTGGGTCTTGTAATAATTCATATAACTTTGTGGGTAATAAGTGTTGAAGAATAAATTTTTCTTTATCATCTTCAGGACAGACTAGTTGATATTGTGTTTTGCCTGTTTTAACCAGTTGTAGCCCACACTGATTATCGGGTGCTAAAATAGCAAGACCATTAATGGCAAGATTTTTTCGTTTTCTTTCGGTAAATTTTGAAAAAATATGATCATCAATATTTCTAAGCGCTATGGGTAATTGTTGCAAAATATCACCAATATAGCCTTTTAGTTGTGGTTGTAGTTCAAAAATTTCAGTAAATGCATCAAAGTTGTCCTCTGTTGTTTTAGTAACTCGAGTACTAATTGGCCAATTATTTTCTTCAGCATCTTTCCTAAAACCAAATAAGAATTCGCATTTTTGAGCAAATAGTTGATAGTCTTTATTACAATCATGCTCCCAGTAATAATAAAACATATAGGTTAATGCATTGTGAATATTGGTTGTAAGACGAATATTATATTGAAGTTTTTTTGCTAACTCGCTGTCAATTTCTTCAAATTTTTCTAAACTAAAACTTGTTGTTGAGTGAAGCGAGTCTAATCGATTTATAATTAAAATGACCTTTAAAGCATTCATTGCGGTTAAAAGTTCATAATCTGATTGAAATGCATTACTAATGGGTTCTCCTTTTTTTATTTGTTTTTGAATTAATAATTTAAAAGCTTGTAATAGTTCATCTAAGTAGTCTGTGAGATTTGAGTTCTGTCTAAGCATTACTATAAGTGTTGTAATAGGGGCTTTAGCAATACTTTGTTGTTTTAGATTAGTTTGTTCGTTGATAGCAAACTGTTGGATTAATGATTGGCTGAGTGGGCGTACACACGTATTATCTAATAGGCGTCTAAAAACACGCTCTAATGTAGCACCAGCATTTAAAAAATCATAGATATCAGATGATGAAAGATGCATATACCTTTCCCTCCATGGTTTAAGTAATACTTCTTTTTAAGCTATATCTGATTATCCAAAAAAATTCAATTCTTAGGCGGGTAGTTATGAAATAATTAGTATCTAAAACAACCAATATAATATTTTTAAAATATCTTCACAATGAGGTTTTTTTGTGTTTGGTTTTTGTAACAAATCACTAAGAGGTTAAAATAGTCTATAGGACATTATTTATTTACACACCTTCTTAAAAAATGAAATACAATAAATCGCTGCAATACCAACAACTAAATAGACTAGTTTATCTAACCATTCGGTAGTACCCAGTAATCGTTCAACGGCATTATATTCAAACACACCAACAAGTAGCCAGTTTATGCCACCAAGAATAACTAATAATAGGGCAATAAAATTAATCACTTTCATTATATTGTACTCCACTATTTACTTTAGTTTCGTACTAACTGTAGAAGGTAAAGCTGATTTTGTAAAGAAAATTGGTTATTTATTGTGCAATCGCTTGTTTTTGTTTACCTGAGATGATTTCAGTGCCTTTTTTAGCTAAGATAAACATTTGATGAAATTCATCTTCACTAAAAGGTGCGCCTTCAGCTGTACCTTGGATTTCAATAATATTGCCATTTTCACTCATAATCACATTCATATCTGTTTCAGCAGATGAATCTTCAGAGTAGTCAAGATCAAGAATTGGAGTTTGGTTATAAATGCCGACAGAAATTGCTGCAATATGCATTTTAAATGGTTCGGCACCTTCTTTAAGTAAATTATTTTGTTTCATATAATTAATGGCATCAAATAATGCAACTGATGCACCAGAGATTGCAGCTGTTCGTGTACCACCATCAGCTTGGATAACATCACAGTCAATGGTAATGGTATAATCACCAAGCTGTGTTAAATCAATGGCAGCGCGTAATGAGCGACCAATTAAACGTTGAATTTCTTGAGTACGGCCTGATTGTTTACCACGAGCCGCTTCGCGTTGCATTCTTTCATGGGTTGAGCGTGGTAGCATGCCATATTCAGCAGTAATCCAACCTTGGTCTGAATCTTTTAAAAACTTTGGAACACCCTTAACAACAGAGGCATTACATAGTACTTTGGTATCACCAAATGAAATTAAAACAGAGCCTTCAGCGTGTTTGGTATAGTTTCTTTGGATAGAAATTTCTCGTAATTGATCGTTTTGTCTTTGACTTGGGCGCATGGTTTTAGCCTTAATTTTTAAAGATTTATTTAAATTTGAACGATAGTATACGATTTTATTGATAAAAATTTAAGTGCCAAGTGTAATTGATTATGGGATAATACTGCCCAGTGTAACTTAACTATAATGATAATAAAGAAGAATATTGATGTCTTGGCAGTTTCAATTACCCAGTGATAATCCATTGTATATAAAATGGTTAAAAAAAACACAAAAATTAAGTGCTAGCCTTCGAGATGTATTTGAAAACTGGCATATTCGATTATTATTTCAGGAGAAAGCATCATTAAATGTATCGGATCAGTATTTATTAAATGTAACATCCACTGAAAGTTGGCAACGTATGATTGTACATTTAGATGATCAAACACCGTTAATTATCGGTCGAGTGGTTGTACCAGAAGTAACTTTTGAGCGTTATCAAGATCAATTATTAAATTTAAAAAAACGCTCTATTGGTGATCAATTATTATTTATTGACCCTAAGATTAAACGTAGCCCATTTCTATTTAATGAATTTTCAATCCAAGAGCTTCAATTTAGTCAACTACCAGATTGGTTGTTTGAGCAAGAAGATACAAATGTTTTTGCAAGAAGTTCAATTTTTCATTTAAATGCAGAGTACCCTTTAATGATTGAGGAGTATTTTTTAGCAAGCTTTTTTGAATCGTTAAAGGCAAATATATAATGGCAAAATTCAAAGCTTATTGCTTTTTAATGCGCCTACATCGCCCAATGCCTATTTTATTATTACTATGGCCAACTTACTGGTCATTATGGACAGCTTCAGGAGGTTATCCAGGCAGAAAGATATTGATTATTTTTACCTTAGGTGTTGTGATCGTTAGAACTTTGGGTTGTATTATTAATGACTTATCAGATAGAAAATATGATAGCCAAGTTAAACGGACTGAGAAAAGGCCATTAACAACAGGTGAAGTTAAACCCAAAGAGGCATGGATTCTATTTATTATATTGGGTTTAATCGCATTTTTATTGGTCTTATTTTTAAATACTGAAACAATTTTTATGTCATTTGGTGCCTTAGCACTAACTTGTTTTTATCCTTTATGTAAGCGCTTTTTTTCATTGCCTCAATTGATTTTAGGTATGACATTTAACTATGGTATTTTAATGGCCTCAACAGCCATTTTAAAAACGATTACCCTAGAAGCATTTTTACTTTATTTGGCTTCAATTATTTGGACACTAGCCTATGATACAATTTATGCACTAGCAGATAAGCCTTATGATATTAAATTAAAGCTTAAATCATCAGCAGTAACTTTTGGTCGCTATGATATTGTCATGATTATTCTGTTACAGCAATTAAGTATTTTAGTCTTATGTTTATTTGGGTTTATTAGTCATTTTTCTTGGATTTTCTATCTTGGTTTGATTGTGTGTGAAGTTTTATTTTTCTTTCAATATCGCTTATATAAAAAACGAGATATTGCAAATGTTATTAAAGCATTTTCAGATAATCACTGGGTAGGTTTTGTGATATTTTTTGTAATTGTATTACAGTTTAGTTATACGCTTTGATGATTTTGTGTTTCTGAACGATAAGCTTTTGGATAAAGATTTTCTTTAATATGTGTGTAGATTTTACCTTCAGTCACTTGTGCTGTTAAACCATTTGTACTTGGTAATATAAACCATAGGGCAATGATTAGTACATATAAAATAGCATATTGAATTAGGTGAGAAAAAGAAATTAGCTTAAATGCCGTACCGAAGGATTTTTTTAGTGTTACCCCTGAAAGATTAACACTATAGAGTTCATCGAGGATTAAATGAACGCAAAAGCCATAGAATAAGAAAATACCAAAAACCCAGGATACTAAATTGTTTCCGCTTAAATGATAGATGCTTAATATAAGTAACATACTTAGGAGAATACCCATCGGGATTGAATGAAAAATGCCTCGGTGAATGGTGAGTTTTCTAAAGATATGAATAATACCATATCGAACCAGTAAAAAGGCAATAAACCAAGATGAGATACCGATAATAATACCAAGTTGGGGCATTAAAGAAAAAATAGCACAAAAACCACTAATGGCAGCTAAAATACCAAAAATAATGCTAATTGAAGTTGAATGATCAGAGTCAACATCTGGTAAAAACCCACCAATCATGCCAATACCAATGGCAGTAATCGTTTCAATTGGGGTTAAAATACCACAAGCAGCGACTAAGCCACCAGCAATGACACTTGCAGATGCAGCAATGGTTAAATGTGTATGAAAATTGGCCATGAATTTGATTTATCTATATTTATTTGATTGTATTAAAGAGCATAACTAATATCGTTAAAAAGCTCTATTACTAAGTTAAATTATTTTTAATAAACAAAAATTTAGCTTACATAAGGTATCTGTGAGTTTAATGATGTATAAAAAAAATTAAAAAAAAATGTTTTGATGACTTGAAAAGATTTGTTATGCCCTTATATAGGGATGTGCAAACAAATTAAATAAGCCAATTTTATGGCTTAAAGATAGTTAATTAGTTTTAGATAAACACTCAAAAGGAGGAAATTAAATGAGTATTCGTCCATTACATGATCGCGTACTAGTGATACGTGCTGAAGAAGAAACAACAACAGCAGGTGGTTTAGTATTACCAGGTAGTGCTTCTGAAAAGCCAGTAACTGGTGAAGTAGTTGCGGTTGGTAACGGTAAAATCTTATCTGATGGTACAACACGCTCTTTAGATGTTAAAGTTGGTGATACTATTTTATTTGGTAAGTATTCAGGTACTGAAGTAAAGCTTGATGGCCAAGAATATCTAGTTATGCGTGAAGAAGATATTATGGGTGTTGTTGTTAAAGAAACAGCAAAAGCATAAGTTTTAGAATTAATTAGTTTTAAATTTTAAAGAGGAAATTAAACATGAGTGCAAAAACAGTTAAGTTTTCAGATGACGCACGTACGCGTATGCTTGATGGTGTTAATACACTAGCAAATGCAGTAAAAGTAACGCTAGGTCCTAAAGGCCGTAATGTTGTATTAGAAAAGTCTTTTGGCGCACCTACAATTACTAAAGATGGTGTTTCAGTTGCAAAAGAAATTGAGCTTAAAGATAAGTTTGAAAATATGGGTGCGCAAATGGTTAAAGAAGTTGCATCACAAACTGCTGATATCGCAGGTGATGGTACAACAACTGCAACAGTTTTAGCACAATCTATTTTAACAGAAGGTTTAAAATCAGTTGCTGCTGGTATGAATCCAATGGATCTTAAGCGTGGAATCGATAAAGGTGTTCAAGCGGTTGTTGCTGAACTTAAAAATAACCTATCTCAACCATGTGATGATAATAAATCAATTGCTCAAGTTGGTACAATTTCAGCGAATGCTGATCAAGCTATTGGTAGTAAAATTGCTGAAGCAATGGAAAAAGTAGGTAAAGAAGGCGTTATCACTGTAGAAGAAGGCTCTGGCTTTGAAGATGAGCTAGCAGTTGTTGAAGGTATGCAATTTGATCGTGGTTATCTATCACCTTACTTTGTTACAAACCAACAAAATATGACAGCTGAGCATGAATCACCTTATATCTTACTAGTAGATAAGAAGATTTCTAATATCCGTGATTTACTTCCAGTATTAGAAAGCGTTGCGAAAGCAGGTAAGCCTCTAATGATTATTGCTGAAGATGTCGAAGGTGAAGCATTAGCAACATTAGTTGTTAACAATATTCGTGGTATTGTTAAGGTTGTTGCTGTTAAAGCGCCTGGTTTTGGTGATCGTCGTAAAGCAATGTTAGAAGATATCGCAATTCTTACAGGTGCAACTGTAATCTCTGAAGAAGTTGGCTTAACACTAGAGAAAGCGACAATTGATCAACTAGGTACAGCTAAGCGTATTCAAGTTACTAAAGAAGAAACAACTATCATTGATGGTGCTGGTGAAACAACTGCAATTGAAAATCGTATTGCACACATTCGTACACAGATTGATGAAGCGACTTCTGATTATGACCGTGAAAAATTACAAGAGCGCTTAGCTAAGTTAGCTGGTGGTGTTGCTGTAATTAAAGTTGGTGCTGTTACTGAGGTTGAAATGAAAGAGAAGAAAGATCGTGTTGATGATGCACTTCATGCAACGCGTGCTGCAGTTGAAGAAGGTGTTGTACCTGGTGGTGGTGTTGCATTAATTCGTGCAGTTGCTGCATTAGATAACTTAACTGGTGATAATGAAGATCAAAACCACGGTATTGCAATTCTTCGTCGCTCAATGGAAGCACCTTTACGTCAAATCGTAACAAATGCTGGTGGTGAAGCTTCAGTTGTTGTTAATGCAATTGCAAAAGGTGAAGGTAACTTTGGTTTTAATGCTGCAACTGGTGAATATTGCGATATGGTTGAAGCAGGTATTATTGATCCAACTAAAGTAACACGTTCTGCTATTCAAAATGCAGCGTCAATTGCTGGATTGATGATTACAACAGAAGCTATGGTTGCTGAGATTCCTGAAGAAAAACCAGCTGCTCCTGATATGAGCGGCATGGGTGGAATGGGCGGCATGGGCGGAATGGGCGGCATGATGTAAGCCTGTTTCTCTTAAGCTTCTTATTTTTTAAGAATAAACTTAATAAAAGCCTGTATTTCATGCAGGCTTTTTTTTTGCCTTTTATATAAGAAGTCTTTAAACTTGATTGACTATTTAGAAAAAATTTAAAATCTAACTTATTTTAAGGATTTATACATGAATGAAATGCAAAGTATTTGGCATAATGGGGCTTTAGTTCCATGGCAAGAATGTAAGGTACATATTCTAACGCATGGGCTACATTATGGCAGTGGTATTTTTGAAGGTATTCGTGCTTATCAAACTGATCAAGGCCCAGCTATTTTTAAGTTACAAGAGCATATGGCGCGTTTTATTTATTCTGCTAATGCGTTGGGTATGAAACTACCTTATACGCAGAAAGAATTAGAAGATGCAGTTTGTTTAACCGTTCAGTCAAATAACTTAGAATCAGGTTATATTCGCCCTGTTGCATTTTATGGTTATGATGAGTTAGGTGTTGTACCTGCAAAAAATTCACCAATCGATGTTGCCGTTGCCTGCTGGCCTTGGGGTAAATATTTAGCCAGTGATCAAATTGATGTTGAAATTAGTCAGTATATTAGAATACACCCTAAATCAACCATTGCTGATGCAAAGATTTGTGGTCACTATGTTAATAGCTTATTATCTAAACTTGCATCAAATCAAGCAAAGTACCATGAAGTGTTAATGCTAGATGCTGATGGCTTTGTTGCTGAAATGTCAGCATCAAATGTCTTTATTGTTAAAAATAATAAAGTCTATACAACAGAAGAAGGTACCATTTTAGTTGGTATTACGCGTAATGTTGTCATTGATATTTTAAAAGCTAAAGGTTATGAGGTAATTGAAACGAAATTCACGCCTAACGAAATTATTGATGCTGATGAAGCCTTTGTTTGTGGGACAGCAGTTGAAGTTGTTTCAATGAAAAGCTTAAATGATCAGTTAATTAATCATGGTCAAATAGGTAAAGTAACAGAATTAGTTAAAGAAGCCTATCACCGAATCGTTACGGGTAAAGATGAAAACTATCAGGATTCATTAACTTTAGTAAGTGAGTATTCTACCACATAGCAATTTAGTTCTATTTTTATCATAAAATATCAATGCCATTATGGATAAATTAATAATAGCTTCCTAGACTTATATAAATCAAAATTAATTTCAAGTAATCTAGGAGTGTTTTTTAGTATGAAAAATATAATTAAATTATCTGCATTAAGTGTTTTATTCGGTGTGTCAGCGAGTAGCTTTGCTGCTTTTGGCGTAAATACAGGTGTAAGTACAGATACGGCAAGCCAAGCATTAAGTTCTAAAGCTTCAGTTGGTGATACAAAAGATATTAATGAGATTATTAATCTTAATATTAATGATCAAAGTGATCAGGTGATGTGGAGTAATTTTGTTAAAAATTGTATGTTGCCTGAATTATCTCATGATCAAATTGCCTCTTTAGCAACAGGTGGCGTAAGTGGTATTAACAAATTTTTAACAAGCTTCACACCGCAACAAAGTGCAATGACCATGGCATATAATAAACTTGTATCTTGCCCTGATGCAAAACCAGCAGCAAAAAAATTGCTTGAAAAACTATCAACAGCCCAAGTGACAAAATCAAAGTCATCGCTTTGGTAAAAGGCTAGTACTTAATAGCGCAATCAGTTAAACTTCTATTTATTATTACTAAATTATATAATTGTGTGGATGCGTCAAAAAGATAATATCAATTTAATATCTATAGTTCTATGGCTTTTTATAAGCTGTATTATCTTGGGTTTTTTAGATATGATCTCATCTAATAGTATTGTTGATGCAGCTGCGAATTTTTATATTAGTGATATGATTGCTTATCTTATTTTCGCAACGCTAATACTTTTATTAAAAATGGGTTATACATGGGCTAAATATGCATATGTGATTTTCTTATTTTTTTGGTTTATTATTCTATTTTCTTTATTAATTCCTTATTTTAATCATACAGTTAACTTAATGTTAATTGGTTTGCAGATTGTATTAAATCTATTAGGCGTTTTTATTTTATTCCAAAGCCAAAGTAATACTAAGTATTCATGTATATAAGTTAAATTTAGATTGAAATTGCCTTTCATAAAAGGCTGTGGTAGCGTAAAAACTATTCTATTTAAAGGACTTTAAGGCAGGAATGCAGATTGTATCGTATGACAGATAAACAGAGTCTATGGCAAGGGCGTTCTGATATAACCAAGTATGAATATATCTATCAAATTGTTCAGCAATTATCAATTGATCAATTAAAGCCAACTTCTGGCTTTGGTTTAATTGGTTTTGCATCTGATGAAGGCATTCGACGAAATTTAGGTAGAGTTGGTGCAAAAGAAGGCCCTGATGCACTAAGGCGAGCATTAGCTTCAATTGCATTAAAAAAAGAGATTAGCTTATATGATTTAGGGGATGTATTGTGCTTAGATGGTGATTTAGAAAGAGCGCAGAGTCAATTAGCAGCATCGGTTAAATCAATCATTGAAAATGGCTTGATGCCAGTTGTTTTAGGTGGTGGGCATGAGACAGCTTGGGGACACTTTCTAGGTATTGATCAGGCTTATACATCTAAAGAAGAGATTGCGATTATTAATTTTGATGCACACTTAGATTTAAGAGCATTAATTGATAATAAATATGCCTCTTCAGGTACACCGTTTTATCAGATTTCAGAGTATTTGAAATCAATGGATAGGCCTTTTCATTATTACTGTGCAGGTGTACAGCCATTTGCAAATACCAAGACACTATTTGATTATGCAAATGATCATCAAGTTAATATTTATTTGGCAGAAGAGATTAATCAAAATCCTTATAATTTGGGTTTTATCAAAAATATAATTCAGAAGCATAATAAAATTTATGTTTCAGTTTGCTTGGATGTATTTCAGGCAGCTATAGCACCTGGCGTTAGTGCGCCACAAGCATTAGGCATTCACTTAAATTATGTTTTAGAAGCATTGAAATTATTGGCTCAATCTAATGCTGTTGTGGGAATTGATATCGTTGAGTTATCACCACGTTATGATATTGATTGTCAAAGCGCTAAATTAGCAGCTAGTCTTTTAAGTACTTTTTTACAGACCTAATGAGTATTAAGTTTTTTAAACACTTAAAAAAGAAACAATTTATATTAATTAACTTTAGGAGTTTTAAGATAAATGGATGAAGTAGTGGAATCAAATTATCAAAGTCAAGATAAGCATGCGCCATATACAGTTAAGGCACCAACAGGTAGCTCATTACAATGCAAAAGTTGGCAAACAGAGGCAGCACTTAGAATGTTGATGAATAACTTAGATCCAAGTGTTGCTGAATACCCTGAGAAACTAGTTGTCTATGGTGGGATTGGTAAAGCAGCAAGAAATTGGCCCTGTTTTAATAAAATTGTTGAAACTTTGAAATCATTAGAGTCTGACCAAACATTATTAATTCAATCTGGAAAACCAGTCGGTGTATTTACTACAACTGAAGATAGCCCAAGAGTATTAATTGCAAATTCAAATTTGGTACCCCATTGGGCAAATTGGCAACACTTTCATAAACTTGATCAAGCAGGTTTAATGATGTATGGCCAAATGACAGCAGGCTCTTGGATTTATATTGGCTCACAAGGAATTGTCCAAGGGACTTATGAAACATTTGTTGAAATGGCAAGACAACACTATCAAGGTGATTTAACAGGAAAATGGATTTTAACTGCAGGTTTAGGTGGTATGGGTGGAGCGCAACCATTAGCAGCAGTATTAGCAGGTGCCTCTGTTTTAGTGGTTGAGTGTGATTCATCACGGATAGATTTCCGTCTAAAAACAAAATATTTAGATTATAAAGCAGATAATCTTGATCATGCTTTGGAGTTAATTGAAGCAGCAAAAAATGAAAAACGCGCAATTTCTGTTGGTTTATTAGGCAATCAAGCTGAAATTTTACCAGAGCTTGTAAAGCGTGGTGTTCATCCTGATGCAGTTACCGATCAGACCAGTGCGCATGATCCATTAAATGGTTATTTGCCGATTGGTTGGAACTTAGAGAAAGCAAAAACAATGCGTCACAGTGAGCCTGAAACAGTGATTAAGGCAGCAAAAGAATCAATGGCTATTCATGTTCAAGCGATGTGTGATTTAGCATCATTAGGCATTCCTACATTTGATTATGGTAATAATATTCGTCAGATGGCCTATGAAGCTGGATGTAAAAACGCCTTTGATTTTCCGGGCTTTGTGCCAGCTTATATTCGACCATTATTCTGTCAAGGCATTGGTCCATTTCGTTGGGTAGCATTATCTGGAGACCCTGAAGATATCTATAAAACAGATCAGAAAGTAAAAGAATTATTGCCTGATGATAAACATTTGCACCGTTGGTTGGATATGGCCAAATCACGAATTCAATTTCAAGGCTTACCTGCAAGAATATGCTGGGTTGGTTTAGGTGATCGTGCAAAGCTTGGTGTTGCATTTAATGAGATGGTTAAATCAGGTGAATTAAAAGCACCCATTGTTATTGGTCGTGATCATTTAGATTCAGGCTCTGTTGCCAGTCCCAATCGAGAAACCGAAGCTATGATGGATGGCTCTGATGCAGTATCAGACTGGCCTTTATTAAATGCACTATTAAATACAGCTTCAGGTGCAACTTGGGTAAGCCTGCACCACGGTGGTGGTGTTGGTATGGGCTTTTCACAGCATGCTGGCATGGTTATTGTTGCAGATGGTACAGATAAAGCAAGAGCCAAACTAAATCGTGTATTAACAAATGATCCAGCGACAGGTGTTATGCGTCATGCAGATAGCGGTTATCAAAAAGCTATCGACTGTGCAAAAGAACACAACCTAAATTTACCGATGATTAATGAATAACATGATAGGTGGTGATGTATGGATACAGTAGAATTTAAAGAAGAGATTAATACGTTTGAAAAAGTAATTGAAAAAAAAGAGAAAGTAGCTAGTGGAATAGATCAATCATTGGGTGAGGATAGTATGCTGCCATTTATATTAATTCCAGGAAGTTTAGATCTTGAGAGTATTCGACATTTGATTCAAAATGATCGTAAAATAAAATTAGCAGATAGTGCTTATCATGCAATTGATCGTTCCTATCAAATCCTACAAGAGTTAATTTCTCAAGGTAAAACAATCTATGGTGTTAATACAGGTTTTGGCCTATTAGCGAATAAAAAAATAGAAAAAGAAGAGCTAAAGCGTTTGCAAAAGCGTTTGATTTTATCGCATGCTGCTGGTGTTGGTAAAATGCTAGATACAGACACAGTTAAATTAATACTCTTATTAAAAATTAATAGTCTTGCCCAAGGTTATTCAGGTGTTTCGCGTAAATTAATTGATCGCTTAGTCTTTTTTTATAATCAAAAAGTATTCCCTGAGATTCCATCTCAAGGCTCAGTTGGCGCTTCAGGAGATTTAGCGCCGTTAGCACACTTATCATTACCATTATTAGGTGAAGGGCGTGTTAATTACCAAGGTAAAATCGTTTCAGCATCAAATGCATTAGCTAGTATGGATATAGAGCCACTTCAACTAGAAGAAAAAGAAGGTTTGGCATTAATTAATGGTACTCAAGCTTCAACGGCTATTGCTTTAACAGGATTATTAAAGGCACAAAAGAATTTTGCAATTGCAACGATTTCAGGAACCTTATCGCTTGATGCTGTTGCAGGTAGTATTCGCCCATTTCATCCAACGATTGCAAGAATGAAAAAATTACAAGGGCAAATGGTTTTCTCTCATGCAGTATTTAAATTAATTGAAGGCAGTGAAATTTTACTTTCTCATCAAAATGAATGTAATAAAGTACAAGATCCTTATTCAATTCGTTGTCAGCCCCAAGTTATGGGTGCAATTTGGCAACAAATTAAGCATGCTGAAGATAGTTTGATTAATGAAGCAAATGCAGTTTCTGATAACCCTTTAATTATTCCAGATACGAAAGAGGTTATCTCAGGTGGTAATTTTCATGCAGAATCTGCTGCTTTAAGTGCAGATCAAGTAGCAATTGCTGTATGTGAAATTGGTGCAATTGCAGAGCGTCGAATTGCACTTTTAACTGATAAAGCTTTTAGTGGGCTGCCCGCATTTTTAGTGAAAGATGCAGGCTTAAACTCAGGGTTTATGATCGCACATGTAACAGCTTCTGCTTTAGCCAGTGAAAATAAAACACATGCACATCCAGCCTCTGTTGACTCATTACCAACTTCAGCCAATCAAGAAGATCATGTTTCTATGGCAACGTTTGCAGCAATGAAGTTAAATCAAATTTGTGATAATGTTTTACAGATTTTAGCGATTGAAAGCCTAGCTGCTTGTCAAGGAATTGATTTTAGATCTCCATTGAAATCATCTGATAAATTAATGGGTTATTATATGCGTATAAGACGTGAAGTGTCTTTTTATGAAAAGGATCGTCTATTTGCAGATGACATTGCTAAGATTGCTAAATTAATTAGTCAGATTGCTTATTATGGTGAGATGTATCATGATCTCTTCTCTTGATCTTTTAATTAAAAATGCACGTCTTTTAACGATTAATAATCAATTTGATATATTAGATTGTGCTGATGTTGGTATTAATAATGGTAAAATTGTAGCAATTGATAAGACATTAGCCCAAGTAAATGCAATTAAGGTAATTGATGCAAAAGGTGCGCTTCTAACACCAGGCTTAATTGACTGTCATACACATATTATCTATGGAGGTAGTCGTTCAGATGAGTTTGCAATGAGGCTAAATGGTGCAAGTTATCAAGAAATTGCTAAAAAAGGCGGTGGCATATTATCAACTGTAAATGCAACACGCAAAGCAAGTGCTGATGAGCTGATTTTGTCTGCCTCAAAGCGTTTAGGGGTTATGCTAAATCATGGTGTGACAACATTAGAAGTTAAGTCAGGCTATGGGCTTGACATGAATACTGAAATCAAAATGCTACAAGTTGCTAAAGTATTAAATGATCAGTATCCTGTATCAATTATAACAACTTTTCTTGCTGCGCATGCAGTGCCACCGGAGTATAAAAATAACCCAGATGAGTATCTTAATCTTATCATTGAGCAAATGCTTCCTGAAGTAAAAAACAAAGATCTAGCTGAGTTTGTTGATGCTTTTTGTGAATCAATTGCATTTGATATTAATCAAGTAAAGCGATTGTTTGAAAAGTCTAAGTCATATGGTTTTAAATTAAAACTCCATGCAGAGCAACTAACAGATCAAAAAGGTGCTAGATTAGCTGCCAGTATGGGGGCGTATTCAGTGGATCATTTAGAATATTTAAATAAAGATGATGTTATAGCCTTAAAAGAGAATAATACAGTTGCGGTATTATTACCAGGGGCCTATTATTTTCTTAAAGAAACTAAGTTGCCGCCGGTTGATGCATTGCGCAACGCTCAAGTGCCAATTGCCATTGCAACGGATGCTAATCCTGGTAGCTCACCATTTCTATCTTTACCGCTAATGATGAATATGGCGTGTATTTTATTTGGCTTGTCTATTAAAGAAGCGTGGCAGGGTGTAACGATCAATGCTGCCAGGGCATTAGACCGTCAGAATAGTATCGGTAGTATAGAAGTTGGAAAATTAGCAGATTTAGTTATTTGGAATACAGATAATGAAAATGATATTGTTTATAACCCAACCGGGATTAAGGCTGAAACAGTTATAAAATCAGGTTTAATCATCTAGCTGATCTAATCAATTTTTAAGCTTCTTGCAAGGTAACATTTAATTCTAGTACCGAGTGGCCATCAATATTACCAACATCAACATTGACTTTTTCTCTGTCAACTTTAACGTATTTTGCAATGACCTCCATAATTTCTTGTTGCAGTTTAGCTAAAATTTCAGGTGAAGCTAAAACGCCTTCATCGCCGCTGCCTGAGCGCTCAGCTCTTTGATGAGCAACAATAATCTGTAAACGTTCTTTTGCAATATCAGCTGATTGCTTTGATGTTTTTGAGCGAAATAAATCAAAAAGTCCCATTATTTAAGCCCTCGCACCTTTGAAAATTCTCTGAAAAAGTCCAACTTTTTTAGCTTCAATATAGCGAAGTGGTTTATCTTCTCCTAAAAAGCGTTCAACTGCATCGAGATAGGCTTGTCCTGCATCACTATCATTATCCATAATGACAGGCACACCAGCATTTGATGCTTTAAGGACGGCTTTAGATTCAGGAATAACGCCAAGTAAAGGTATGGATAAGATATCTTTAACATCAGTTAATGATAACATTTCACCATTATCAACTCGATCAGGTGAATAACGTGTTAATAAGAGATGCTCTTTTATTGGGTCTTCTCCTTTCTCTGCGCGGCGGCTTTTACTGGATAATACGCCTAAAATACGGTCAGAGTCACGAACAGATGACACTTCAGGGTTGGTTACAACAATTGCTTCATCTGCAAAATACATTGCCATTAAAGCACCTTTTTCAATACCTGCTGGTGAATCGCATACAATATAGTCAAACTCTTTAGCTAGCTCATCTAGAATTTTGCCAACAGCTTCTTGTTTTAAAGCATCTTTATCACGTGTTTGCGATGCTGGTAAGATATATAAGTTATCAATACGTTTATCTTTAATTAAGGTTTGCTTGATGTTGGACTCACCATTAACAAGATTAATAAAATCATAGACAACACGACGCTCACAGCCCATCACCAAATCAAGGTTTCTTAAGCCTACATCAAAGTCAATAACAACTGTCTTATTACCTTTCTGAGCAAGCCCAGAAGCAAATGCAGCACTTGTGGTTGTTTTGCCAACGCCACCTTTACCAGAGGTGATGACAATTATCCTTGCTTTTTTTTCATCTTTTTTATGATTCTCTTTTTTCTTATCACTGATTTCTACTTCACTCACGGTATGATCCTCTATATTACTGTTAAATCAGTTAAATTGTTTAGTTAATCGGTAGTATCATTAACTGTCCATCTTTTAAGTATATTTGATGTGAACGATTTTGCTCACTATGATAACCATCTTCAAATAAACGGTACTGTCCTGCTATAGAAATTAGGTTAGCTTCTAGGTTATGACAGAAGATGCGTGCATCAGCATTACCATTGATGCCTGCCAAAGCTCGACCGCGTAAAGTACCATAGACATGGATGCTGCCTTCAGCGAGTAATTCGGCACCTGGGCTTACCGTTGATGTGACAACTAAGTCACCTTCTGATGCATAAACTTGTTGTCCTGAGCGAATCGGTGTGTCAATAATAAGACTTTGTTTACTGTACTGGCGTGCGATCGCTTCAGAGGTCTTTTTGCTGCCATTTGTTGTCGTTTCTTTATCTTCTTTAGACTGTCTTGGTTGAGCAGTTAGTCGTGCTTCAGTTAAAACAGGTAAATTAAGTGATTTTATTTTTTCTTGCCAAGTGCTATTTTTAGTGCAGTAGCCAACAGGAATTAGTGCATGTTTTACTAATAGGTTGTTTAATGCTTCTAAATCGATTGTTTTTGTTTCATCTTTCTCAAGGTCAAGCAAATCAATTACAATGGGTGCTTGATTGAAAAAGTTAGGTGCCTGTTCTTTCTTCTTAGCAAGTTCTTTATCGATTGTGTCAATATGATTGCTGGTTAATTGCAACACGCTAAGTGTGAACAATCGACCTTTAAGCTGAAATGCTGCTTCCATGTTGCCTCTTTTATTAAGTATTGGTTATTTACCCTGTATAGTTTATGGTTTTATAGCGTTAGTATCCAGCTTTCGCAAGAAAAAAATTGTAAATATTGTCTACTTAAGGTTTTCATTTGCAGCAATTTAGGACAAAAAGTGATTATAATACAGAAAAATGTATAAAATCTGCAAAAGTAAAAAGGACCTATTAATTTGAAGCCTTCAGTTTATGTAAGTATTGTATTGTTGATTGGTATTATCGGTGCATCGTTTGTTTTTTTAATCACAGGTGAGGCTGCAATTAGCCCAAATTTGTTTTTAAAATTGTTATTTTCTTTATTTGATCAAACTTATCAGATGACATTATTAGATCAAGTCATTTTATTTATTAAATTACCTATTTTAGTTGCAGCATTATTAGCAGGTATTGTTTATGGTTTTGCAGGAGCATTGATGCAAGGCTTATTAAGAAATCCTTTGGCTGATCCAGGTATTTTAGGTGTATCATCAGGCGCATCGCTAATGGTTGTTTTAGGATTATATTTTTTCGCAACACCTTTTATGATTAGCTTTAATCAAAATATAATTATTTTAGGCTTAGCAGCCGTTGGTGCTGTAGTTGTGTTAGTTTTAATGTATTTAGTCTCTGTCTTGTTTATTAATGGTAAGATAACAAGTGTATTATTAGCAGGTGTTGCATTAGCTTCTATCTTTTCATCGGTTTTAATGTTAATTATTACATTTTCACAGACAAGTAATCTGCATTTTGCATTAAGTTGGCTTATGGGTGGCATTCAAAATTTATCATGGGTTCTGTTAAGCTTTGACTTTATTGTCATTATTGTTGCCTTAATCTTACTACAAGGATTAGCGCCTACATTAGATATTTTGGCATTAGGAGAGTTAGATGCTAAAGCAAGCGGTGTTAACATGAATAGGCTATTGGTTATGATATTAATTGGTTTGTCAGTTATTATGGCCGTTGCGGTTTCAATTTCAGGCCCCATCGCTTTTATTGGTTTAGTTGCACCACATATTGTACGCCTTTTAGGATTACGTACCCATTCTGCATTGTTATTAAATAGCGCACTAATTGGAGGCTTGTTGGTCATTATTTCAGAGATTATTGCAAGATGTTTATTTGCGCCGTATGTTTTGCCATTGGGCGCGATCACTGCATTAATAGGTGCGCCATTTTTTTTGATGTTACTATGGCGTTCAAGAAAATTAAGCTTATTTATATAAGCTACTATTTATTTGATTTTTGCTTCTTTATAGATAACGTGTTTGCGAGCAACTGGATCAAATTTTTTAATTTGAAATTTTTCAGTCATCGTACGTTTGTTTTTAGTCGTTGTATAAAAATGACCCGTACC
Source organism: Thiotrichales bacterium 19X7-9 (assembly GCA_021713415.1). GTDB lineage: Bacteria > Pseudomonadota > Gammaproteobacteria > Francisellales > Francisellaceae > M0027. The sequence goes on along the minus strand of JAKJJQ010000008.1, from coordinate 10,997 downwards.
TGCTGATGAAACAAGTCTTATTTTTTCACGCATGAGATTTTCCTCTTATACTTTAATGCCGCGGCTGCGGACATCAGCTAACACACTGTCAATACCTTTTTTATCAATGATACGCATTCCTTTGGCACTGACGCGAAGTTTGACATAACGATTTTCGCTTTCAACCCAAAAACGATGCGTGTGAAGATTAGGTAAAAAACGACGTCTTGTTTTATTATGCGCGTGAGAGACATTATTGCCGCTCATTGGGCGCTTATTTGTAACCATACATACTCTGGACATGATAACCTCCAAATTAAACTAAAAAACTAAAATTCTTCAAGGCTGGAATTTATATCAGATATTGATAAAAATAACAAGTCTTAGAGCAAAAAGAATCACAAAAAGTAAGTCTTGAATGAATATTTAGCTATTGGTTTCATCTAAGCTTAGCATCTTAGTATTGTAGTCATATTCGATGATTTCGGCATAACGCGCCCAGTCGATAAAAGTATGTAAAATACGTTCAGCTTCTTTTTCACTAAAATGATCTTCAAGTTCAGTTAAAAAGCGCGATTGTGGTGCGCGCTTATTTGGGCGCTCTTTTAGTACTTTAACAACATGGCGTGCAAGTGGAATATTTTGCAATAATAATCGAGAAAATAGAACTTTACGGTCTGTAATATCGGCATTAACAAATGTTTTGCCAAGTTCTGTCATCGTAATATCACCTTCAGCAATATGCGCAAGTTGTAATACAGATAAGATTTCTAAAATAGGGAATAAATCATCGACATCTAAGCGTACATAATCAGCTACTTCAGGTAAGTCGATAGCACCTTTTTCTTGCATTTCATACATTTCAGATAGTAAACCTGCTAATTCAGCAATATCCGTATCAGGCAATCGATAAGCAATCGTTAATGCACGACGTCGATTCATTCGCTCGCCTAACTCTTTTGTTTGAGCTGTTGTCATCATCCGGTAAACTTCATCGATTAAATGACTAACTGCTAAATCTTTAGAGTTTCTAGGTCTTGGTAGATCAATCTTTAACTCACCACGAATAAACCCTGGGTTACTACCAAAGATAATCACTCGGTCAGCGGTTAAGACCGCTTCTTCAATATTATGGGTGACAAATAAGATACCTTTCATATCATTATTTTTTTCCCATAATTCGAGTAAGTCTTCACGTAATATTTCAGCAGTTAAAACATCTAGGGCAGAAAAGGGTTCATCCATTAATAAAATATCTGGTTTTAATACCAATGCTCTGGCGAAGCCAACACGCTGGCGCATACCGCCTGATAATTCTTTAGGATAAGCATTTTCAAAACCATCTAAACCAATCATGTCAATTGCATCAATTGCACGCTTTCTTCTTTCTTTTCTGGGAATGCTTCGAGCTTCTAAGCCTAATTCTACGTTTTCTAATACAGTAAGCCACGGCATTAGTGCAAAGCTTTGAAATACCATAGAGATATCTGAGACAGGCTCAGTGACAGGTTTATTGCGATAAAGTACTTCACCTGATGTCGGCGCACTTAAGCCTGCGATAATTCTAAGTAATGTTGATTTACCAGAACCAGATTTACCTAGTAAGGCAACAATTTCACCTTCTTTAAGTGTAAAATTTACATTCTCTAGTACGACTAAGTCTTGTTTGTCAGGATTTTGAAATGCTTTATTAACATTGCGAACATTAATAATGCTTGTTACATCAACTGCTTGATTAGGTAGTGGTTGTGATTGAAGTTTACTTTTCATCATAATATTACTCCATTTTATAGCGTGTTTCAGCAAAGCGGTAGAGTCGTCGCCAGAATAAACGGTTAATTAAAGTTACCCAAAAGCACATAACCATAACACCAAGTGCAACTTCAGGCATATGCCCAAGCATTGTATTATCAGTAATATAAGAGCCAAGTCCCGTTGCGCTAAATTTTTGGTTATTCCAATCAATTACTTCAGCAACAATACTGGCATTCCAAGAGCCACCAGCAGCAGTAATTGCACCTGTGACATAAAATGGAAATACTGAAGGAATTAAATATTTACTCCATTTAGTCCAGCCAGATAACTGTAAGTTACGTGATGCAAGCTTTAATTCCTGTGGAATAGCTGAAGCGCCTGCAATAACATTAAATAAAATATACCACTGCGTTCCTAAAATCATTAAAGGTGCGCACCAGATTTGAAAGTTTAAGTGCCAGGCAAGTACAATAAGGGCAAATGGACCGTATAATAAATTAGCAGGGAAAGCGGCTAAAATTTGAGCGATCGGTTGAATGGTTTGTGCTAATTTAGGGCGAGTGCCAATCCAAATACCAATGGGTATCCAGATAAATGAGCATAAAATAATTAAGATAAAGACTCGAGCACCGGTATAAAAGCCAAGCACAAAAACATGTAATGTTTCTTTAAAATCAATATTGGTATCAGCATAGACAAACTGCCAAATTAAATAAAAGAAAATAATGCCGCATAGAATCAGAGATAAATACCAAACAAATGCTGAGATCGAACTTGGTTTTGTAGCAGAAAATAAATGTGTTTTGCGTCTGTGTGGACGTTTTCTTAGTAATTTTAAATTAACAATATGATTAGCATAAATACCAAATGTATGGCTAAAACGCTTCATCCAAGGCGCACGTTTCATGACATTTAAAAACCAAGAAGATTGATTTTGCTCTTGAATATCAGTAACAACAAACTTTTCACTCCAGGCAACTAATGGCCTAAATAAAAGTTGATCATATAATAAAATGACAATTAGCATGGCGACAAGTGCATAAAAAATAGCATGACCATTACCTTGATTGAGTGCCGTTTGAATATATGAGCCAATACCAGGTAACATCACTTCATGATGACCAACAGAGATTGCCTCTGATGCAACAACAAAAAACCATCCCCCTGACATAGACATCATGGCATTCCATAGTAGGCCAGGCATTGAAAACGGTACTTCTAATTTCCAGAAGCGCTGCCAAGCAGATAGTTTATACATATCAGCTGCTTCATTTAACTCTTTTGGAATTGTCCTTAGAGACTGATAAAAACTTAAGGTCATATTCCAGACTTGTGACGTAAATACAGCAAAAATTGCAGCACACTGTGGCCCTAAAAGTGAGCCTGGAAATAGGGCAACAAAGGCAACAATCAAAATAGAAAGATACCCAAGAATAGGCACAGATTGTAAGATATCAATAATCGGGATAATTACTTTACCAGCACGTGTGCTTTTTGCAGCAATCGCGCCAATAACAAAGCTAAAAATAAATGACAGAATTAAAGCAATAAACATCCTTAGCACTGTCTCTAGTGCATAACGGGGCAAATACCATGGACTTAAATGGATAATCGGTAAATGATCAAAAGAAAAACTACCACCAAGATTAGAGCCAGTCCATGCAAGTGCCAATAAAACACTAAAGACTAGAAATAATGCGAATAAATCCCATTTATTTGGTAGAAGCTGAGTTGCAGGCTGGTTAAATAAGGTATCTCTCATAGCACCAAACTCTTAAGCTGTTGAACTTTTAGAAGGGGTTGCGAGTGAGAATCTAACATTATTAGCAATTAAATGATAGAAGTTTTTTGGAAAAATATGCTTAATGTTGTTATCATAGCAAGAACAAATTAAGTTACTAATATAGTTTATCAAGTTAAAAATTTAAAAAAGGAGTTTACCATGGCGCTTAAACGTAATCTATTAATTTTATCAGCAGCAGTTGCAACAGCACTAGCTACCTCATCTGCTTATGCAGATTTGTATAACCGAGATCCAGGCTTTTATTTTGAAGCTGCAATGGGAGGGTGGATTGATGCTTCAACTGCCTATGATTCTTCTCCTGTAGGTTCAGTTAATGCTGGATATAATTTTAATAAGCAATTTGCGCTACAAATAGCGCCTTATGTAAGTGCAACAGCCAATGCTGTTGTTGGTGAAGGTATTTGGAATATCCCAACAAATAGTCGTTGGAATCCTTATCTTGCTGCTGGTGCAGGTTATATGCATATGGTGCATAGTGGTTTTGGGATGGATGCTGGTGGTGGTATTCGTTATCAAGTATCCAAAGATCTTGATTTAACATTAAATTATCGTTATATGCAGCTCTTTGATGAAGATTGGCATAATGGACAGGTTGTAACATTAGGCATTAGAGTTCTCTTTGGTCAAGCTGGTGCAGCAACAGCTGCAGCTAGTGACCAAGTGGTTAAAGAACAGTATGCATTACCAGATGGTGTTGATCGTTGTAGTGGTGATATGTCACAAGCAACTCGTCAATCAACTGGGTGTTATAGTGTTTCAAGTGATCAAGTAACTATGCATTTAGATGTGAAATTTGCTTTTGATAAATCAATGCTAACACCAGGCAGTAAAACAGCAGTTACACGCCTTGCAAGTTTTATGAAACAATACCCATCAACGAATGTTGTGCTTTATGGTTATGCTAGTTGGGAAGGTAAGGGTTCAAAAGCTTATAATAAAAAGTTATCTTTAAGACGTGCAAATAGTGTTAAAAGTTATTTATATAGCCTAGGTGTTGATAATACACGGATTAAAACGGTTGGTATGGGTATCTCAAGTCCAATTGCTTCAAATAAAACAGAAGAAGGACGTGCATTAAACCGTCGTGTGGAAGCGGCAATTGATTTACCATTAAAACAAACAAATAACTAACTAATGAAAGAAATAATAAAAGTCTTACATACCGAATGGGGTGATGGTTGGGGTGGTCAAGAGATTAGGACCATTAATGAGATGAAAGCCGTTGCCCAACAAGGTGTTAAAGTTTACCTTGCCTCTACAGCGCATGCTAAAATTGCTCAAAAAGCTAAAGCTTTAGGCTTTGAAGTTTTTCATTTTCCGTTTAAAGGTAACTGGGATTATAAAACCTTATTTGGCCTTAAAAAATTAATCAAAGATTTAGAAATTGATATTGTTAACACACACTCTAGTAAAGATACAGTAGTCGGAGGCCTAGCTGCAAAATTAGCAGGTTGTAAATTTATCCGTACGCGGCATTTATCAATTCCTGTTAAAAAAACATCATTTATGAATAAAATGGCTGATCATGTTATCACAACTGGAGAAGCTGTTCGTCAAAATATGATTAGCTATAGTGGTTTAAAAGCAGATAAAGTAACTTCAGTTGCAACCGGTGTTGATGAAGGGCTATTTGATCCCAAGCGTTATGACTCAAATAAAATGCGTGATCAATTTGCTATTAAAGAAGATGAAATCGCTATTGGTATTATTGCGGTATTAAGAAATGGCAAACGCCATGACTTATTTTTGCAAATGGGTAAATTACTTAAAGAAAAAGGCTTGAATGTTCGTTTAATGATTGCTGGTAGTGGTCCAGGAAAGGAGCGAATAGATGCGTTAATTAAAGATAATCAAATGTCAGATTATACAACATTAACAGGCCATATTGATAAACCGCAAGAGTTACTAAGTGCTTTAGATTACTTTGTTTTAAGTTCTGATGCTGAGGGTGTACCGCAATCAGTGATTCAAGCCTTAGCAATGAATAAAGCGACTTTAGCAACCGATGTTGGTAGTACGGCTGATTTATATCAAGGGGATAATTTTATACTTGTACCAAAAGGTAATCCAGAGTATTGGGCGCAACAGCTTGAAGGCTTAATTATGCATCCTGAAAAAAAACAACAATTAGAATCAAAAGCGCGAGATTCGATATTAACTGAGTTTTCAACTAAAGCAATGACAGATAAAGTATTAAGCATTTATCATCGAGTATTAGGCTATGATGATTAATCCTTTTAAGCGATCAGTGCCAGTTTTAATGTATCATCATGTACTAGAGCAATCAGGTTTTATTTGTTCATCAATTGAAGAATTTGATCAACAAATGGCCTATTTGGTTGCTAACAAATATAAGACATTAACCATTGATGAATTTTATCAATATAAAAAGGGAAAGCTTAAGTTACCTAAAAAAAGCGTGCTTATTACTTTTGATGATGGTTGGCGCAATAATTTTGTTTATGCCTATCCAATTTTAAAAAAATATGGCCTAAAAGCAACTCTTTTTGTTGTCACTGGTTGGATTGAAGCAGCATCAAATAGTAATGATGTAGCATTTCAAGCTGTTCAACATAAGGAATGTAAGAAAAAAGCACCAACTCATCCGCGGGAAGTTCTATGTAGCTGGGATGAGCTTAAGAAAATGGCTGATGTATTTGACATTCAAGCGCATACCCATACGCATCGGGATGATTATTTTGGCACACTTGACTGGCAGAAAGATATTATTTTAAGTAAAGAATTATTGAAACAACGTTTGAATATTGATTCAAAACACCTTTGTTGGCCACGTGGTAATTATGATATAGAGACCATAAAATTAGCCAAAGATGCAGGGTTTGAAGTTCTATATACAACTGAGCGTGGTATCAATTTAGCGGATAATCAGCTTGATTATATTAAACGTATTGCCGTTAAAAAAGATGCCCGTTGGTTAAAGAAAACATTAAAGCTATTTTCTAGCCCCCTAATGGGAAGTATTTATGTCAAACTTAAAGCATAGTTTTATTATGCCTCTTAATAAATCTCCAAGATATATTTGACCTTATTATTGATGCTGACTAAAGTAGTAGTCATATTAAAAATTAAATAAAATAAAAAGGTATTTTACAATTGAATACTCGAGAGGGACTTATTTTTGTCATTTCAGCACCTTCTGGTGCAGGTAAGACTTCCTTAGTTAAATCATTATTAGAAGATATAGAAAGCATTGATGTTTGTATTTCGCATACAACTCGAGAACCAAGAGAGGGTGAAAAACAAAGTGAGGCTTATTATTTTGTTAATAAAGAAGAGTTTGAATTTTTAGTTAATGAAAACGCATTTATTGAACATGCAAAAGTTTTTGATCATTATTATGGCACATCAAACGCTGAAATTACTCGTATCACATCTTTAGGAGATGATGTAATACTTGAAATTGATTGGCAAGGTGCAAAACAGATACTCAAGCATTTTCCAGGGAAGGCTGTCAGCATCTTTATACTGCCCCCATCAATTGATGCATTAAAAGAGCGTTTAGAAAAGCGTGGCAAAGATAGCGATGAAATTATTCAAAAACGTCTTGAAAAAGCCAAATGGGAAATCAAAGAATATCACCATTATGATTATTTATTAATCAATGATGATTTTAATCAAACATTAACAGATTTAATCTCAATTATCAAAGGCGAACGTGTTAAACATCAGCATGACCAAATGGTAGAATTTATTCAAAATCAATTACTTTAGTAATCTCTTGGTATTATTTTTTTTTTCAAGCATAATTATCATTAGTATAGAACATATTTTTAAATTGAATATTTAGAGATTTTCTGGATTGGATAAGGAGCTAAATAATGGATCGATCAACTGCAAAGATATTAGTAATTGAAGATAGCGATGAAGATTTTTATGCAACCGATCGTGCATTTAAAAAATCAGGTATTGCAAATCCTTTGGTTCGTTGTTGTGATGGTGAAGAAGCCTTAGAGTATTTAAATAAAACAGGGCGTTATAGTGAAGATAAAGATGAACAATTACCAAATGTGATTTTATTAGATCTTAATTTACCTCGGCTAGATGGGCGAGAGTTTCTAACCCATATTAAAAGTGATATTCACTTTAAAAAAATTCCAGTGATTGTATTAACAACATCCAATGATGAAAAAGATATTGAACATTGCTATGCCCATGGTGCTAATAGTTATATCCAAAAACCAGTAGATCTACAAAGATTTATAGAATCAATTCAACGCTTAAAAAACTATTGGTTTGAAATTGTTGTTTTGCCAAATTAATCATTTGAAAAATATCGATTAATTCATTAATGGTATAGGGAAATACAATATGTTAGGTATTGAAAATGTCTCTCAAAAAGATAAAAAAACTGCGTCCTTTAGTGAGTACTTCTTTAAGCTAGCATATCAATTTTTATCTATTTTAGTTATTTTAATTGGGGTGCTTGTATTAATTGGTTGGTATAGCCATATTACACTATTAATTCAAATTTTACCGCACTTTGTACCAATGCAATACAATACTGCATTAGGTTTTATTTTATCAGGATTGGCAGTTTTTTTATTAAAACCTTTGCCAAAAGTATCTGTTATTTTGGCAGCATTACTTTTTATATTAGGGTTTATGACATTATTACAGTATGCTTTTTCATTAAATTTTGGTATAGACCAATTATTTATGCAGCATTATGTATTTGTTAAAACATCGCATCCAGGGCGTATGGCACCGAATACAGCATTATGTTTTACACTAACTGCAATAACATTAATGCTTATCTTTGTTTTAAATAGAAAGCAATATAATTTATATATTACTTTAGTGATCGCAATTGTAATTGGTTGTTTAGGGTTAGTTGCTTTATTTGGCTATTTAGCTGATATTCAAACAGCTTATGGTTGGGGTAATCTAACTCGTATGGCAGTGCATACTTCGTTATGCTTTATTTTTATCTCAATTGCTTTAGTTTTTTATTTAATACCCAAATTAAATTATTCTGAAAACTATCAAACATTTTTAATACCAATTATTTCGTTGTTAGTTGTTTGTTGCTTATTTTTAATTATATGGCATATATTAGAAGTTCAACAAGAAAAGGCAATTAGAACTGATTTTAATCAGAAAGCAGATATTTTAAATGAAAAAATATCTCAACAGGTGCAGACAAGTATTAATTCGATTAATCGTTTATATTCTCGCCTAAATAGTGGTGCTTATAAATCACAATATTTTATTGATCAAGATATTAATACTTATTTAAAACATATACCAGCATTAGTATTTCTCAGCTTACAGAGTGATAAAAAGCAAAAAGAAACAATATATCACGCTAAGCAATATACTAATGACTTGATTAATAAGTTATTTGTTAAGTGTCATAGTGCTTTACTTCAGTCTTCCCATAAACAGTTAAATAATGTTGATATTATTCCAGGGTTTGTTTGTATTCGATCAGAAATAACAGATGATATGGCAGTTTTAGATTTAACTAAAGTTATTCATTTTGTTGATGATCAAGTTTATGATAAACAGTATCAATTTAAACTAATACAAAATAATCAATTGATTTATCCATCTGAAGTAGATAATAGCCAACTATTCTCATTAGATCATTACTCTTATGTATTTGATCTGTTTGGGACAAAACTATTCTTGCAATTAGCTCCCAATCAAAAATTTTTGGATGAACAAGCCTCAATTGTGCCGATTTTATTTCAAGTTTTTGGATTGATTTGTGCGATTTTATTTAGTGTATTGATTCGTTTTTGGTTAATTAGTCGATTAAATAGCCAACAGCTAGAAAATGCCATTCAACAACAAAAAGAAACAGATGAGGTATTACAAACAGTCACTGATAGTATTTTAGAAGCGGTGTTAATAGTTAGTAATAATGGTAGTATTTTATTTTCAAATAAACAGGCTCAAGAATTAACAGGCTATTTTTCTGATGAGCAATTAAAAATGATTTCAATTGAACAATTAATACCGGAGTCAATTAGAGATAAGCATAAATTGTACCGAAAAAAATATATAAAAGATCCGAAAAGAAGAAGAATGGCGGATTTAAAAAATATCTTTTTATTAAATAAATTAGGTGAAAAAATTCCAATCGAAATTGGTTTAACGCCCATAAAAATGAATAATGAACTTGTAACATTATGTGCTATTTTTGATATTCGTGAGCGCTTGGCAGCAGAAGAGTATAAACGTTACCAGGAAGAATTTATTCAGAACTCAATTGACAGTATTGTTGATTATGCAATTATTATGTTAGATGTTAATGGCTGTGTAATGACTTGGAATGCAGGTGCTGAAACTATTAAAGGTCATATAAAAGAAGAAGTTATTGGAAAGCATATTGACATTTTTTACCCAGATGAGCAAACCCACATTGCAATTAAGTTGCTTGAAAAAGCAAAGGCTAAGGGTAGTAGTCGTGATACAGGTTGGCGCAAAAGAAAAGATGGCTCATTATTTTGGGCTGATGTTGTTATTACAGCGCTTTATGAAGGTGAAGCTATTCGAGGGTTTGTTAAAATTACAAGAGATTTAACTGAGCAAAAACAAGCTGAAGATGATATTAAGCATTATATGAAGAAATTAGAATTATCGAATCAAGAATTAGATGATTTTGCTTATATTGCATCACATGATTTGAAACAGCCTTTACGTGGTATTGCAAACTATGCTAGCTTTTTAATAGAAGATTATGCAGATAAACTAGATGAAGAAGGTAAGTATCAACTTAATACACTACAAGATTTATCTAAACGCTTAGAAACATTAATTGATAAACTTTTATATTTCTCACGTGTAGGTCGTAGTCAGTTAGCAATTACAGCATGTAATCTTAATGATGTTGTTGAAGAAAAACTATACTTTTTAAAAGAGTTTTTGACAGATCAAAATGCAACGGTAGCAATTATTAAACCGCTGCCAATGATTCAATGTGATGCATCAAAAATTGGTGAGGTATTTTATAATCTGATTACAAATGGCATTAAATATAATAAACAACCTGAGAAGCGTATAGAGGTTGATTTTATTGAAAATAAGTCAAATTATCAGTTTTCGATTAAAGATAATGGTATTGGTATTGCAAAACAACACCAAGAAAAAATATTTCAAATCTTTAAACGCTTACATGGTCAAAATGAATATGGTGGTGGCACAGGTGCAGGTATGACGATCGTTAAAAAAATCATAGAGCGTCATTATGGTAAGGTTTGGATGGACTCAAATGAAGGTGAAGGGACAATAATATATTTTACGATAAGTAAAAACCTAGAATTATGAGATATAATTTTATTTTTTATAATTAAACACATAATCTTAATTTGAGCAATTACCCCGTGGCTTGCCACGCGGTACATTAAACGGGAAAGTTTGAAAACCGAAGAGGTTTTCATGTTAAACTAAAAAAATGTTGCTAGTAAGATCATTTCATTGTGCCTATAGCACT
>JAKJJQ010000079.1:0-9540 GCA_021713415.1 Thiotrichales bacterium 19X7-9 | reverse complement strand
GAAATACTTTATATAAATGGAAAGATGAGATTGCTAGAATGTGGAGATTTACTAAGAATAATGGCATTACTGAAGGCTTCCATCGAAAGATGAAATTAATACAAAGAAGAGCTTACGGTTTTAGAAACTTTGAAAATTATCGATTAAGAGTTAAAATAGCTTGTGGTTAAGTGAAGTGCCCCCGTTTATCGTGGAGACCCTAAAAATACGCCTTTATGGCGGAGAGAGAGGTATCAAAATAGTAAAACCAAACAATCTTTTATAATCTTAAAATATTTATTATTCTATTTAACTTCAATGTATTATTGTATTTTTCAGTCATTCTCTTTATGATTACAACATTAAACATTTGACGGTATTTTTGACGGTACCACGTCAATCAGCCAAACAACAATAATGCCAAAAGAGTAAACAATTATTATGCCATTAACTATAGCACAATTAAAATCACTTCAACCAAAAGAAAAACAATATAAACTTACTGATGAGAAAGGTTTATATATTTTAATAAAACCTACTGGAAGTTTACTATGGCGTTTTGACTATCGATTTGATGGTAAGCGTAAAACAATGGCCATTGGTACTTATCCAGACATTTCACTAAAAGATGCTCGAAAAGAAAGAGACTCTGCTCGCATCAAAATAAATGATGGGATCGACCCTTGTTATGAAAAGAAAAAAAATAAACGTCATAATAATAACAAAGATACCTTTGATTACTATCTATGGAAATGGTTTGATAAGAACAAGGTCAATTATACTGGCAGAAAAGTTGAAAAAGACACTAAAAGTAGAATAGAACGACACATTATACCTTATTTAGCAAATAAGCAACTCACTTTAATTACAGTAAAAGATATTAAACAAATGCTAGATGGCATTACATCTAAAGGTGTCTATGAAACTGCAAATCGTATGCGGGGCATTGTTGAAAATGTTTTTAATTTTGCCATGCTAGAAGAAGCTTGCAATCATAATCCTGCCACCCCCTTTAGAGGATATATAAAAAAGCCAATCGTTAAAAACTTTGCATTTACAGACAATACTGAAACTATTGGTCAATTACTTTTAGATATTGATAATTATAAGGGTGACCCAATAACAATGGCAGCTTTAAAATTACAGTCTTTAGTATTCTTACGACCCATTAATATTGTTGAAGCTGAATGGTCTGAGATTAACTTTGGTAATAAGCTTTGGATAATTCCCGCTGAAAAAATGAAAATGAGAAGAAAGCATATTATACCTTTGTCAACTCAAGCAATAACTATATTAAATCAATTAAGAGATATTAGTGGACATACAAACTATGTATTTTACTCTGATAAGCGTAGCTCTCACCTTCATGTAGAGTCATTACGCAGAGCTATTCAAAAATACTTAGGATATGATGGCACCAAAAAACCTAAAATGACAACTCATGGATTTCGTCACATGGCTACTACATTATTAAATAATAACAAAACAAAATTTGGTATTAATGAAGATATTATTGAAAAGCAAATGGCTCATGAAGAAAAAAATAAAGTACGAGCAATTTATAATCATGCTGAATACTTAAATGAAAGAACTAAAATGATGCAAATATGGGCTGACTACCTAGATAAACTTAAAGCAAATGGCAAAACTGGTTCGATTCCCTAACTAGCAACCAAACCATAACTAGATTATTTTTTAATCCATACTTGTTGAGCCTAAATAAGCTAGCAGGCACGTTCTGATTTTAATTCGATCATATTTTTTATTATTAAAGTATTTGGAATAGAGGTAACTATTGATCTTTCAAACTAATATTGGCAAAATAGTGTTACTAAAATAATACCAATATAAAAAGTCTCTAACCTAAGTAATTTTTATATTTTTGGAATGGATGCATTTTATGAAAGATGAGGGCAGAATAGCTGAAAATACAATAAAAAATTTCAAAATATATCAATGTAATGAAAATAATACTGAATTTGAATATAATACTCCTAGCAATATAGAAACTATAATAAAATTATTTTCAAATTATAATAATATTTTATTGAAATATCTTAACGGGTTGGGAACAAATGATCAATGGATTTTAAATCCAGCATTACATTTTGTTTGTATTTTCAATTTAAAGGGGAGTGGTTGGGGTTTTAAATTTGATTTATCTAATTTTTATACTTTGTTTAATTTAGATAAGAATAAAAGCTATACTTTTACATTTATTTTTATAGCTGGCACTATAGATTTAACTTTTCAAAACAAAGACTCTAAGGATTTGTTGAATAGCCATTTTATTTTTTTACAATGTTCCTTTAACAATTTGAATTTAAATCAAATTGGTCAAATTTCACATGGATTTCATTGTTTTTTTTATAAATGCCTGTGGAATGTTAAATCAATCTGCAATATAGAAATTACAGCTTCTGAAAAAAGAGTTTTATTTGTTAATAATCATATAGAAGATGGTGAGCAACATCGTGATCAGGTAAATGTAAATATAAATGATAATGATGATGATGAAAATAGACCTACCACTGTATTCTTTTTAAGTGACAATGATGATTCTAAACATAGAATATCAATTTCAAATTTTATATTTAATATTAAAGGCCATGTATTGTTAGATATACGTAGTGTTAAAAATAATGTAATTATTATTAATAATTTGGATTATTTTGGTAAAAATGGATTTGATTGTCGTTGTACGAATTCACAAAATATTACTTTACATCTATCAAATTCTAAAATTGCATGTATAGGACTGCAAAACACTGAACTTAAGAAACTTGTTTTTAAAAATGTAGAATTTGAAAATATACCTGATATTGATCATACTAGCAAAATTACATCATCAACTGATATTGATAAATCTAGCTTTGATAATTTATTAAAAATTGATAAGAATAAAGCTGGACCTCTCGATTTTTCAAGATTAGCAGAGTTTTTTAATCGAAGTAATGCTTATATTGAAGCTCAACAGCTACATAGACATTATCTAAAGAGTAAGAAAAATGAAAGTAGCAGTAAAGGATTTAAGTTTCTTGTTTTCTTATATAATTTAGTTAATGGTTGTGGTAGTACAATTAAACGACCAGTCTCATTGCTTTTGGTTTTATTTATTCTTGTACTTATAATTGATACTTTGTTTTATAAAACAGAGGTTTTAATGATCGATCGAAGCTCTTTAGAAATATATAGTTATTATGATTTTCATTTTTTAAAGGCACTGCAACAAGCTATCTTAACGATAATCACACCGTTATCTTTTATACATACACCCAATTATTCTACTTTACCTATCCTATTGCAAATATTTATGTATTTCGTTTCACTAATATCAACATTATTATTTTTTTTAATAGCTTTACAAATACGTAAATTATTAAGATTAAAAGATTAGTTTATCTTTTCTTGTGATTATTCACATCTTTTTTAAGCTCAAGAACAGTTTCAAGTTCAAGAGAGGTTAAATCAGCAATTTCTTTTGGATTATAGTTTTTAAGCAACATATTCCTAGCCGTTTCCTGTGCTTTTTGAATAGCACCTTGCTCTAAGCCTTTTTCCAAGCCTTTTTCCAAGCCTTTTTGTTCTAATTGTTGTGCTACAGTTTTCATGGCATCTTCCAAATTTGGTTCTACACTAAGAATTTTATCACAAAATGAACTATATTCTAGTGCCGAATATTTACTCATATAGCGTATAAGCGTTTGTGTCACTATTTCATCATACGTTACGAGGTACTTAGAGACAATATCTAAATTACCGTCTATATCACCTTTTTGTATGTGTTTTAGGATAAGCTCAAAGCCAGCGATGTCACCATGTTTAGCAATTTCTTCATCACTTAAGTCACCAAGATCAATTAATTGATTAGTAAATGCGTATTTCTTTGCAAGCTCTGGGTTTTCAAAGTAATCATAAATATTCAGGCTTTGTTTAAATGGTTTTTCATCAGCGTATAGCAGTAAGCTAAAGACTAAAGGTAGTTTTTTAGTGCCTTTATTCTTTTTGATAAAATCCAAAAGGTAGCTTGTTTGGTAGTGTCGTACTCTAATAATGAAAGTAATATCATCACTAGTTTGATACTCTATATGAACTAAAACGGCACCTAATTCACCATTTTTGAATTTAAAAAGGAAAGCTAAATCAGATTGCTCTTTGGTTTTAACATTTTTCTTGTTATTCTGCCTAACATGTTCAACATTAGCAGAGTCTAATTCGACAGTTGGCCAGTCAATAAGCTCTACTAATTGTTTAGGCATATGTGCTTTAAGAAATGGTATGGCCATTTCTCTATTGGTTAAAATATCTTTGGTCAGCAAGTCATGTGTTGACATTATTGATTTTAAGCTTTTGATAACTAATGAAGTTATTGTACCATTTTTTGTATGCTTAAGGTATTAATTTTAAAATATCTAATTAATAGTCTTAATTTCTGATGTATCAATTGGTTTTGAAACTTCTGAAGATAAATGATAATGACCATCTTTAGATGGCTTTTCACTGCTAACTATCAATATTTTACTATTTTTAACTCCCTCATCATTATATTGCTGCTCAATAGATAGGTATAATGGTGTCTGAGCTTCATAGGCAGATAGTAATACTGGTAATTGCTTTTTATCCTCAAGACTTGCTGTCAACTTATTACCTGAACTATCTATTAAGTAGAGTGAATCTTGATCATTATTCTTAACTTTTTTCACTCCAGATATGAAAAAATATCCTTCAGTTGTTCGTGTTTCATAAGACGATTTAAGATTAATATTTGCCATATTGCTAATCATCTTTCTATCCAATTTTTGTTTTCCAATAATTATAGTATCAGCATTTTTATTTTCTTTAATAATATCCAATGCTGCACGCATATTTTCATGGTTCAATTTTTGTAAATTACTTATCTTATTCAATGCTTCAGCAAATGCTTTATGTTCATCTTTAAATAACTCAATGCTCAATTGCTTATTTTGATTCTTCTCATCAGCATGCAAAATTTTGGTATACACATCATCTCCAAACCATAGTATGAATAGAACTAAAACTACAATTGTTATCTGTTTGCCTGTCATTTTTGCCAAAACCTTTTTTGTAATAGTTGGTATCAACTTTTTAAAGTATACCTGAAGATTTGTACTGCCTTTTGAGACAGATAATCTCACATCAAAATCTTGTTTAACAAAAAGTTTCTCATCAATACCATTTAATAAAATACGCAAATGACCATAAAACATTATTTCTCTAATGGTTTTAATCGTATTGAAAATACGATCATCTACATAACCATTATAACGATCACCAATTAATTTGAAGACAAATGCAACATCATCAGAAATTTCAATATCTTCAATATTAATTTCAGTACCATCGAATAATATTTTAGTCAATAAGTTATGGCAGTCCTCTGAACAAGTTATCTTATATTGTTCCATTCAATAAATCATATCCTTTGATAAAGGATTAATTATACTGAAATTAATTTATTTTTCATAGTACTACCTACTCACTCACTATCAGTTAGAAAATAACTACTATTTTTTATTAAATTACATACTTATCTTAAGTTTTATTACCACTATTTATAATAAGGAAAAAATATCATATAGTTATAATCTATACATATTCATATTATAAATAAAACATTAACTTAATTCAATAATTATATTTTATATATTGCTATGTTTTATAGTTATTTACAAGATATAGTTATTAATTATTTAGAATATTATTAATATTTAAATATTAATGGTAAAATATTATGTATAAATGCCAATTTTTAACAAATTAAGTCAAGGAAAATAAAAAATGATTATTAATTCAATATGGCAAAAAATAACAATAACAACTCATAGAATAAGGCTGTCTGCCTTGCTTGTTTCTATAACATTTTGCCTATCTATTTATATTCTTTATTTACTTAATTTAAAAATAATAGAATCCTATTTTTTTATTAGCAGTGCTATGCCAGCTTTCTTTTTTGCTATAGCTGGATTTATCTTCGGCTTTAGAGGTAACATTTTAGACGGTGTTTCAAAAAAAGCTCATTTGAGCTGTGGCGCATTAAGTAATTTTAATAAGTTTATGCAAGAAATTATCATTACAAGTTCGGCTTTAGCGATTCTTAGTTTAATACTACTGCCTTTGATACCAAATCATCTAATATTTTTTATGCTAATCTTTGCATGTTTATATATCATATGTGTTGTATTTCTTGTTTCAGTCTACGCATACTATGTTTATGATGAGGCTTATAATTAAGCCTGTGAGTGAGTGTGTTTTTATTGTCTTATTCAAAGGTATAAAGTTATGCAAGCAAATGCATTAGTTATATGTAGAAATCTTCATCATGAGCATTTATGAAGGTTGATTTTATTCTTGGTTATTATTACTTTATGATTGCGCTTATATTTGTAAGGTAACCTGCTTCTGAAAGCGTATGATTGGCTGTTTTTATTACCCAATCTTGTAGGATATCTTCTCGTAAGTTTTTAATCTTTATTGGTACACCTGCTATTAGATTAACATTACCCATTATGCTGATACTTAGCTCATCTGAATCATCTTGGGCTTTAGCTAATACTTTTTCTGCCATCTTTTTCGCTTGTTCTTTATCTGGGTAGAGATAAGAGGTACGCATAACTGGATCACCTTTACCAATTGTGACTTCTTCTGTGTTGCCTGTATCTAAATTATGGTATTGGGTGATTACTGATTGATAGCTTATCTTTTTTTGGGTGGAATAACTTAACGTTGAAATTTCAGTTAATTCTAGTTCAATAGGTTGTATATCCTTACCTGTGACTGTTTGGCCATCTGTTTGTAGAAGAATGATTTTTTCATAGGTTAATTTAAGCTTTATATTGTGTAGCCTTGCTATGCGATAAAGAAAGCTAACATTACTTTCATTAGTCTGATCAATATGCGTAATTGGTGTTGACTCTAACTCTGGTGCGACACTGTACGATAAACCATGTTCATTCGCTATTTGTTTTACAATATCACCTATGGTTGTTTGATCAAAGCTTCTATTTAATTTGCTTTGCATGGCCTGAAATTGTTTTGATTGATTAAATGGTACAGACTTTGCTGAGATTTCAATTAAACTTGGTGGTGTTTTATAGCTGACATGATCAACGACAAATACACCAAATGAATGTAGATTATTTTTAGTGCCTAAGCTTACCTTTAATTCTGCACCTGCTTTTGGAAATTGAATGTCTTCATTTGAATCACTTAAGGTTAAACTTAAACTATCTGAGTTATCACCCAATGAGTCATTTATAGTAAGTGAGATTAGATGCTCTGATATCATATCAGTTATATTTTTATCATTAGCTTCTATCTTATAAATGGTTACTCCCATAACTTAACTGCTCTTCTCTCTGGTGGTGGGAAATCAGGTAATTCTATTTCTATGCCTGATGGTAATACTTCACCAAGATCAGCTAAGTCTCTATTGGCTTCTAATACCTTAAAGGTGACACTTTCTGTACCATAGTATTGATAACAAATATCATCTAACATATCACCTGTTTTGGTTATATATTTAGCCACTGGTTGAGTCTCCAGTTAAACTTGTAATTGCATCTCTAGCATAACCTAAGATTGATTTGTTATAGTAACGAGATAAGTTAATCGTATAACTACTTTGTTCACCATCTGGTTCATCTTCTTGAATATCATCAATTGCCCACTTACCATAGACTAAACCATCTAGGCCAATTAGAAATTGTGGCTTATCTGATATGGCCATATCTTTTAAAGCAGCAATGGT
The DNA here is from genome assembly GCA_021713415.1 of Thiotrichales bacterium 19X7-9. GTDB lineage: Bacteria > Pseudomonadota > Gammaproteobacteria > Francisellales > Francisellaceae > M0027. The sequence goes on along the minus strand of JAKJJQ010000079.1, from coordinate 1,793 downwards.
TACTTCAGCTGTCTTTTTATCTGGAAACTTAACACCTGAAATTGACATTGTATCAGTACGTGTACCTGAATGTTGTAATGCGGGTGTATTATTAATTCTATTTTGTTTTGACCAATTTGAAGCTGATGTTTTACTAATATGGTTATAAGTACTGGTATTTACATTAAAAGGGATACCACCTAATACTAAGTTCGTTGATAATTGTTTTAAGAAGTTACCCATTAATAGCCTCCTTCTGTATCATAAAATGCTAATGCTCTTTGTGTGCCTTGATGCGCTGCTTTTGCAATTTGTGCTTGAGAACTTCCATTACCAGAGATTGTAATTTGATTGGTAACATTGACTGTTTTATTGGTACTGGTTTTTGAATTATTGTTATTAATACTCTGGTTAGCTACTGCTCTATTAGCTATTGCTTGCTTCATTGGACTTTGCTTTGATCGTTGCATAGCAAGGACAGCTAACTTCTCATCTTGTGGTGTTTTAAACTGAGCCTTATTATCATGGTAATTAGATTTGATATAACTTTCAGTTTTTTTAGACTCAGCTTTAGCTAAACCAAAATATTCTAAAACCCCACGTATTTTATCACCCATCCATGATATCTTATCGCTAAACCAATTAATCTTTGTGCCTATCCAATCAAATACACTTTTTACATTATCTTTAATAGCGCCCCATGCATTACTAAAGATGCTTTTGACAACATTTAAGTTTTTTGATACCTGATCAGTATAAGCATCCCATAAGTTTTTGCAGAAATCAACAAAGCCTGTAAATACGGATTTTACTCCATTCCAAAGATCAGAAAAAAAGCCTGTAATCGGTTGCCAGTATTTGTAGATCAAAAATACAGCAGTCGCAATACCCGTAATAGCAAGGCCAATTGGATTGGTTAAAAATAGTGTCGTTAATCCTTTTACTGCAAATGAAACAAGGCTTATTGCTTTAGTTGCGCCTGTTAATGCACCAATAAACTTAATGCCAACTAAGGTTGTTACTACGGTTAATACAGGTGTCCAACCACCTAAAAAATTTACGACCTTATTAGCAATCGTTGCAACCGTTGTTAATGCACTACCCAATGAATTAGCTGCTTTTATAAACTTTGGCATTGCCGTGATCGATAGTTTAATTACCTTGGTTAACCATTGACTAATGACATCTTTGTTTTTAACCATCCAAGTTGTAATTTGTTTAAAACCTTCTGTAAAAGCAGGCATTAACTTAGCACCAACTTGATAACTCACTGCTTTAAAAGTAGTGCTTAAATTTAAAAATGCATCACAGTTTTTCTCTGCTGCTCTAAGCGTTTTTTCATCTAAAACATAGCCTACCTTTATAGCCTGTTTTTCATAATCACTTAATGCGCCTGAACCATCTTTGAGCATGTTAACTAGGTCTACACCTTCTGAATCAAATAATTTTTGTGCAATTCTTACTCGATCATTTGCATTGGCGACACCGTGTAGTTTATCTGCAATCATACCTAATGCTTGATCTGGCTTTAAGTTGTTTAATTCTTCTGCTGATAATCCAAGTTGTTCTAATGTTTGTTTAGCTTCACCTGTGCCATTTGCTGCTTCAGCGATGCGACGCGTCATACGCTGTAATGAAGTATCTAATGTTTTTGTTGATACGCCACTTCTTTCTGCTGCGTAGTGTAACGCTTGTAGCTTATCTGTGGTTATCCCAAGTTTATCTGATGTCTTTGCAATCTTATCACCGTGCGAACCGATTGAACTAACCATTTTAGCACCAGCTGCGCCTAATGCAGTCATTGAACCTACTGT
>JAKJJQ010000078.1:0-9790 GCA_021713415.1 Thiotrichales bacterium 19X7-9 | reverse complement strand
TAAAAGCGTTGGAATTACCAATTGCTAGGCATCAAATTTTATATAAGAACGAGATGATATCAAAGTTTTTACAATCAAAACTACCAACGACAAATTTGGCCTATCGTTATCATAGGGGGTAAACGATAGATGAGTTAACACTATCAATCGGATATAAAATGATCGAGAGCCTAATCGGTAGAAAATATGCTAATGTGGTTTATGATATTGCTGCGACAAATAATCGAAATAAAGTCTATATTCCAGTTTATTCTGGTGGCTCTACAGGTCGATTAAAGAAAGCATTGCCTGATCATATCTTTAAAAAGCTTGTTCAACATTTTGGTGGTCAGCGTTTGTATATTCAAAAAGAAAATATCAAAATTGATGAATCATCACTCAGGCGTAAAGCAACACAGGATTTAGCTGATAAAGGTTATTCAGCAGATGAAATAGCACAGATTATTGGGGTTAATAGGAAGACGGTATTTGAGCGGTATTTGGAGGATGAGGAGAAGTCTGGTAATATTTCAGATATTAATCAAGGGTGTTTATTTTGATGGAGTAGATGATAGATAATGAAGGGCGCTTTTGTCTTGATTATAAAATATACTTGTTGCTTGCTTAACTGATTTTAATTTTGAAGCACCATCTGTTCTATAGCCCCAACAATCAGAAAAAGCTCTAGGTAAAAAAGCAAAAATGTTACCAATATTTTTGATAATATTACCGATGAATTTTCCAGCAGTTCTGGCTTGTTTCAATGTGGCCGCATTTTTCAATTCTATAGTTAATCTTATTTCAAGTTCTTTACAATTTGGTTCTTTAATATGTTCATTAAGAGCAGTGGTCATATTTCTAGCAAATGCTTTAGCTTTTAGTTTTTTTCTAAGCTTAAGCCTGGCTTATTAGCATAAGTGTTATGCAACTGTTGTAGAGCATAAGAAGCTTTTTTTCTATCTTTTAAATCTGGTTTCTTATCTTTTTCATATTGTCTAAGAGGTTCTAGTTTTTTATTAAAGCAGTAACTATGCATGTTGTCATTGAACTCTTGGTAGTTATGACTTCTTTATAAAACATTTAAATAGTCTTTAGCAAGCTGATCATAATGTTCAAGTGGGACTCATGGATCAAATGTAAAGTGTACAGGTTTTTTATCATTACAATCATAAAGATGTTTTTATATTTTTGATATGCTTCATCATTATTGTTTATGCTTTACATAAATACAAAAAATATATACAATATATTATATATAATATGTTATATAGGTTTTATAATGTCTAAAATACTAGAGTTAATGGAGGCGGCTGGTTACCAAGTAAATGAGCAAGGTATGTGTTATGGTATTGCACATGTTGCTATACAATCCGCACTTAGGGGGAAATTTGATGAATATAAGGTGAGATTAGAAACAATTAATAACAAATCTGGCCAGATTAATATAAAAGATAAACAAGATAGAAATATTTTAGGCTTTTTTGATGCTATTGTTTTGTATCATAATTCTTTTACTAATGATTTAGCTAAAACTGATCTTGAAGAGATAAAAAATAATTTTGGTAAATTTTATAAAAATAGACAAGATGCTAGTTCAGGGAATGCTATTTTAAATGAAGATGAAGGAAAGGAAGCAATATCACAAGGTATCTACCCAGTAAAGAAATCAATACAAGTATTTAACTCAGGTGATGAGATAGGACAATTTTTAACTAAAGATAGAGAAGGTAATAGTCCATATGCTATCTCTCTGGGTATTCTAGATCATCGTATGGCTATTGTTTTTAATAATAATCAATGGCATTTTGTTAGTCATGACATGGTCGAATCAACTGAAGGTGAGAAAATTACTGATGCATTTATAGCCAAAGTTTTTCAAGAATTTGCTGATTCAAAAGGTGCTGTAGAAGTAATTAGATATCAATCAAGGCCAACGAATGAAGTAGAATATATTCTTCCAATTAAAGAAGCAATGCTAAATAAGTATGTACTATTTCTGGCTTTACAAAAGGGTCATGCAGATGCTGTAGAGAAGTTTATAGAAGGCATAAAAAGCTTAAATTTAAGTACAGAAGATTTAAAGGAATTGTTATTTTCTAAAAAAAGTAATGGTACTCCTGGGCTATTTATGGCTTTACAAAATGGTCATGCAGATGCTGTAGAGAAATTTATAGAAGGCATAAAAAGCTTAAATTTAAGTACAGAAGATTTAAAGGAATTGTTATTTGCTAAAAGAAGTGATGGTATTCCTGGGCTATTTATGGCTTTACAAGTTGGTCATGCAGATGCTGTAGAGAAATTTATAGAAGGCATAAAAAGCTTAAATTTAAGTACAGAAGATTTAAAGGAATTGTTATTTGCTAAAAGAAGTAATGGTACTTCTGGGCTATTTATGGCTTTAAAAAATGGTCATGCAGATACTGTAGAGAAGTTTATCAGCGGTGCAGGAAGTTTAGGATTAGATAAAGCAGATTTAAAAGACTTGTTATTTTCGAAAGAAAGTAATGGTTCTCCTGGGCTATTTATGGCTTTAAAAAATGGTCATGCAGATACTGTAGAGAAGTTTATCAGCGGTGCAGGAAGTTTAGGATTAGATAAAGCAGATTTAAAAGACTTGTTATTTTCGAAAGAAAGTAATGGTTCTCCTGGGCTATTTATGGCTTTACAAAATGGTCATGCAGATGCTGTAGAGAAATTTATAGAAGGCATAAAAAGCTTAAATTTAAGTACAGAAGATTTAAAGGAATTGTTATTTGCTAAAAGAAGTGATGGTATTCCTGGGCTATTTATAGCTTTACAAAAGGGTCATGCAGATACTGTAGAGAAGTTTATCAGCGGTGCAGGAAGTTTAGGATTAGATAAAGCAGATTTAAAAGACTTGTTATTTTCGAAAGAAAGTAATGGTTCTCCTGGGCTATTTATGGCTTTAAAAAATGGTCATGCAGATACTGTAGAGAAGTTTATCAGCGGTGCAGGAAGTTTAGGATTAGATAAAGCAGATTTAAAAGACTTGTTATTTGCTAAAAGAAGTAATGGTTCTCCTGGGCTATTTATGGCTTTAAAAAATGGTCATTTTAAGACAGTAATAACGTATTTATCTAGATTAAAAGATCTTGAATTTACATCTAATGAATTAAAAATAATTATACCAGGCCATGATAAAACATTATTTTCAGGGCTAAGAGAATGTACTAATAATGAAATGAATAAACTTTGTAATGAATTAGAACAAAATGCTCAGAAACAACCAGAATCTGAGCCTAGTTTGCTCATGATGAACTATTCTAATAAAACTCAAGAACAAAAATTGATACAGGCAGCTCTTTGATTAAGCATTGATGTATCTTACCCAAACTCAAAACTAACTATAAATTATAATATTCATAATCAATAAAAAAGGTACTTCTGAAAGCCAGTAACCATGGGGGTTTTGGATGCGCAAGAAATATTTTCTGCATGGAACTCAAAATTGAAGGACTAGGACAACCTAAATCAAACAATGAAATGGTACAAAATCAAAGCTAAATTTCCTTTATGATAGATAAAAATAATTATCTGTAAGCTATTTATTAATTGGGGGGTGAATGCCAAGTATTACTAAAGGTAAAGTCGTTACAAGGCAGCAAGCTTCAGATATTTTTGGTATTTATGTCACAACAATTGATGATTGGGTAAGACGAGGTTGCCCCTATCTTGAAAAAGGAGGTCGAGGTCGAGCATGGTCATTTAACACAGCTAATTTATTCAAGTGGCGTTTACAAGAAGAGACCGATAATAGTAAATCGGTAATGCTAAGTGGTGAAGAACTATCTCTAAAGATCAAGCAAGCAAAGTTACGTTTAATTGATGCACAAGCAGATAATGAAGAAATTAAAGCACGTTTAGCTGCTAATAAAGTGATTGATGCAGATTTGTTATCTAGTGTCTTAGCTGATATTTTTGGCTTGATGCGAAATAAACTCTTAAGTATTCCTGAGCGAGTAGAGTCAAGATTAGTTGGTGAAACAGACAAAGATAAGTTTAGAAAAGTATTACTTGATGAATTAAAAGAAGCCATGTTTGATATATCAGATAACTCAAGCCAAACAATCAGTAAAATACTTAGTCAAGGGCAAAACAATGACTGATGTACTTGCCAAGCTATTAACTAAAAGTCTTCAACAGCATTTTAAACCAGTCAAAGATTTAAGCATTTCTGAATGGTCTGAACAAAATGTATATTTACCAGCAGGGGTATCAGCAGTACCAGGAAGATGGCGCACAATTGCTTATCAAAAGGAAGTATTTGAAGCGATAGAAAATCCAAAGATCAATAAAATTACATTGATGTTTGCAGCACAAACAAGTAAGTCTTCAATTATTAATAATGCACTTGGCTATTACATTCAACACCAACCTGAATCACAAATTATGATGCAGCCATCAGAATCTGATGTCAAAACATGGTTAGAAACTAAATTCAATCCAATGGTAGATCACTGTCCATCAATTAGTGATTGTCTAGCTAAACCAAGAAGCAGGGAGGGTGTTAATAACCAAAAAATGAAATCCTATCATGGAGGCTTTTTAATGCTCAGTTGGGCTGGCTCACCAAATACAATGCGAGGTCGTTCAGCACCTAAAATTTATGCTGATGAAGTAGATGGATATGAACGTACCAGTGAAGGTCATCCCGTCAATCTATTATGGCAACGTGCTGCAACATTTGGTAGTAAACGTAAACTGATCATTGCCAGTACGCCTACACATAAAGGCGCATCATTTGTCGAGATGAGTTATTTATCAGGCGATCAAAGGCAATACTATTTACCATGCCCGCATTGTAATGAATATCAAATTTTACAGTGGAAAAATGTCACATGGAAAAGTGAAAATGGCAATCATGATATTGAATCAGCAAAATATGCCTGTGAACATTGTGGTGGTTTAATCAATGATGGTCAAAAGCTTGCTATGTTAAGACAAGGTCAATGGCGAGCTAAAATGCCATTTAATGGACATGCAAGTTTTCATCTTAATGAGCTATACAGTCCATTTCGTACTTTCTCAGATATTGTGCAGTCATTCTTAGAGAAAAAGCATACAGGTGATTTAAAAACGTTTGTAAATGTATCTTTAGCTGAAACATGGGAAGAATCTGGTGAGCAAATTGAACCTAACAGTCTATTAGCAAGAGTTGAAAAGTGGGATAAATTACCACTAGGTGTAGCCGTAATTACAGCTGGTATTGATGTTCAGCAAGATCGAATCGAATTACAAGCTGTTGGCTGGGGTATTGATGAAGAATCATGGGTAATTGATTATAAAGTTTTTCATGGTGAAACCAGTGAAGATCAGGTGTGGCAAGAATTAACCCTTTATTTAAACAAGAAAAGATATGTACATGAGTGTGGTAAAAAATTACCCATAGCATTTGCATGTCTTGATACAGGTGGTACAAATAATATGACATCAAAGGCTTATGATTATGTTAGGCATAGCCGAATAGGCTTACCATTTGCCATTAAAGGCCGAGGGGGTGAATATCCATTTGTAACAGCGCCATCAAGAAAGCGCGTACCCAATAAAAAGGCATTTGATCTTTATACAATTGGTACAGATGAAGGTAAAAGTATTTTATTTAATCGCCTAAAACTTGAAGAAACATCTGATAAAAGTATTATTCATTTTAATTCTAATGTCTGTGATGAACGATATTTTTCACAATTAACTGCGGAAAAACGAGTGCTTAGATATCACAAAGGTTTTCCTAAATATGAATGGCAATTACATGCACCAGATAAACGTAATGAGGCTTTAGATACCTATATTTATGCGCTAGCAGCGCTTAGAGTTACTAATATTGATTTGGTGTTGAAGCATGAGCAGTTGAGTAAATGATCGAAGAATTAACTTTTTCAACTATCTTAATTTTTATTCTGTGTTAAGGTGTTTGATATGCCAATTAAACGGAATAATCATTATAAATGAATGAGATAATAGACTTAGATGAACAAAAACCTTGGACTAACTATCAAGAGCAATTGGCTTTATTGCAACAAAGGGGAATGAGCATAACTGATGATGAAAAAGCAATTAGTTATTTGCAGCGTATAGGCTACTATCGTCTAAGCGGATATTGGCATATTTTTAAAAAAATAGAAAATAAAAAATTTCTTGATGAATTTATTTTAGGCACTAATTTTCAGGATGTATTAGAGCTGTATTTATTTGATAAAAAGCTTAGATTATTGATCTTAGATGCCGTTGAAAGAATTGAAATTGCACTGAGATCAGAAATTAGTTATTTGTTGGGTGAAAAGTCAATTTATGCTCATATGGATAAAAATTATTTGTCAGATAAATTCACATCAGATAAAGATAGAAACTACCCATCAAAAACAAAACACGAAGTATGGCTTGATAAACAAAATAGGCTAGTTAATGAATCAAGAGAAGATTATATTTTGCACAATAAAAAGAAATATGGCATGCCGTTGAAAATTTGGGTATCGTGTCAAGTTTGGGATTTTGGTTTGATGTCAAAGTTTTTTGAAGGTATGCTGCCTAGTGATCAATTAGAATTAGCAAAACGTTATGATTTAGAGCATGGATATATTCTTACAAACTGGCTGCATGATCTTAATATTTTGCGAAATATTTCTGCTCATCATAGTCGTCTTTGGAATAAAAACTTAAGAAAACCGAAACTGCCAAATAAAAAAACTATTGAGTGGGTTGAGCATTTTGCAGATGATAAGTCTTTGGTGAAGTCTCGTGTCTTTCTTAAACTTTATATGTTAAAACATATGCTTGATATAATTAGCCCAAATAGTTCATGGTGGGATAGAGTTAAACAGTTATTAATGTCATTTCCAGAGTTTAGTTATTGTAATTTAGACATAACGAGGATGGGGATTCCATTAAGTATTACAAAAAGAGTTCTTTTAGAAACGAAAGACCCCTAAGCGAAATCATATAATATGATCTGGAAGGGGTCATGTTATAAATAATATTAGCTAATTACTTGCAAATAGTAAAGCTTTACCTTTGTAAATTTATAATTTTTTGAATTACTAATGTTGATTTGGTGTTGAAGAGTGATAGTTTGTTAGGAAAGGAAAAACAAAATTGAATTACATTGGCAATTATTGAACTTAGTAAAAAATGCCAGTAGATGCAAAATAAACAGAAAAGTACCTAGTTATTTACTAGAATTTATATCTATGTATTGAACTTATTTTTCATTGGTTTAGTTATATGTTAGAAATTTTTCTTGAGTATTTAAGTAGTATCCCTAGCTGGATTCTTGCAATTGCAGCTTGTCTAGGTTTATGGACATGGAAAATGAAAATTTCTTATGAAAGGAATATGGAAATTGTTGATGATTTTCACGAGACTGTTCATCACTCTCTAATACAATTAGCTAAGAGTATAGAATTTTTTAAAATTTTGGATGCTTATATTTCCGGATATGATAGCGCTTTTCAGGTGGATAACAATCGGCAAAATAACTTTCAAAATGGTTTGCATCAGCTTATTGAAGAAAAGGGTCAACAACTTAGTACTCAACTACAAGAGATTTTGAATAGAGTTCCTTTTCAACATTTATGTATGTTAATTACAAAGATTAGGGTACTTAATATAAAAAACAAGGAGTTGGCTTTTAATTGTTATGAGCAAATAAGATGGTGTTATGAGATAACACAGCAAGTTACTTCAAAACTTGGAATGCAGTCATTGTATTGGAAAAACCCTGAAGTAGAGAAAATCATGAATGAGCTATATACACTAAAAATTGAGGAACTTAATAAACACCTAACAGAAGCAAATCAGTTTATGTTGGAATTTGCTAAGAAAAATTATAATTAATAAGGATTAGTATTATGAAAATTTATAGATTAATACCTGAAACAGAAAACTACGATAATAGACGATGGGATGTTGTTAGTATTTATAAAGGAGAAATTATAGTAAGGGCAATAAATGAAAATAATGCTCGACAGATAGCTAACATTAGTTTTTCTAAAGCAGCCAAAAAATGTCACAACAATGGAGGTTGTCATCACGGCATTTGGAGTGGTCAAAATTTTGTTCGTGCTGAAGAGATTGAAAATTCTAGTTATTCACTTCAAGGAGAAGAAGCAATACTTGTGCCTCAAGGTTATAATATTAATTTATAAAATCATCTGACCCAAACTTAATAATCTAAATCCCATACAATAACCCTAAGATATGGGGGAATGTATGGATATCGAAGCAGAACTACAACAAAAACGAACAGAGCTTGAAAGTATTAGATCATCAATTAATAAGCTTTTAAGTAATGGTGGGGTTGCATCTTATGCTGCTGGAGGGAGTACAGTTAGTTATCGAACCTTACCTGAACTGCGTGCGGAAGAAAGAAAAATTTTAGATGCTATAGATTCACTTGAACGAATTAAGTTAGGTAAACAGCAATCTAATTTCATCACTTCAAGCTTTAGGGTGATGTAATGAAGTTATTATCAAGATTTAAGCGCAATAAGATAGTTAACAAAAATATTCATCATTTTTTACCACCAATATATAACCGAGGTTATGAGTCAGCAACATCACAATTATTACGTGATGTTTTTACAGGTGGTAATGTTGATGAAATCATTGAAGGTCAATCAAGTGCTATTTTACGACGTGCGCGTGAAGCTTATGCAAATAATGATTATGTCAAAGGTTATATCTCACAAGCCTGTACCAATATTATTGGCCATCAAGGCATACGTATTCAGTGTAAAACCAAACGCAAACGATTAAATGACTTAACTGAAGCTGCTTTTAATTGCTGGGCTAGGAAAGGTAACTGTGATGTCTCTGGTAGCTTATCTTTTATCGATATTCAGCTTTTATGTGTGCGTTCTTTGTTAAGAGATGGTGAATTTTTTATTATTAAGCATATGATTGATGGTCAACTGCAACTACAGCTAATTGATAACTCACGTATTGATGTGACTAAACGTGCAACATTAACTAATGGTGTCAAAATTATTAATGGTATTGAAGTGAATCGTTTTGGTCGACCATTAGCCTATTATTTAACGGATGATACTGAAAGTACACAAAGAATATCTGCTAAAAATATTATTCATGGCTTTATCTCTGAATATGTTGGTCAAAAGCGTGGTATTTCATCGATTGCAACAGCATTAATTCGTCTTGGCTTATTAAAAGAATTTGAGACATCAGCCGTTGATAATGCAAGAAGCAATGCTAAAAGTGTTGGCTTTTTAAATTTACCAGAAAATGAAATCGATTATAACGCATTAGCTGATCGTGATGATAAGGCATATGATAATTCATTTGAGATGAAAGCGATTGATGATCGTGCGCAGTTTCATCTATTAAAACCAGGCTATAAGCTATCAACATTCAATAGTCAGTTTCCAAGTACTACTTTTGCACCATTTAAAGAATCTATTTTAAAAGCGATTAGCTCAAGTTTAGGTTATGGCATTAATTATATTAATTTGGGAAATGATTTAAGTAATGTCAATTACTCTAGTGCAAGACAAGGTTTATTGAATGAACGTGATGCATGGAGAATGCTGCAAACATTAATTATTGATTCATTAGTAAGACCTGTATTTGAAAGCTGGTTAGAAGTTGAATATCTGTCAGGTAGATTAGGTAATATCAGTGAGATTACCTTTAACCTGTTAATTGATACGGTTACTTTTCAAACTCGTGATTTTTCATGGATAGACCCGCTTAAAGATCAAAAGGGTATTACCGAATCAATTGAGAATGGGACTATGAGTGCTACTCAACAAATGATTAATTCAGGGTTAGACCCAGA
>JAKJJQ010000077.1:0-9851 GCA_021713415.1 Thiotrichales bacterium 19X7-9 | reverse complement strand
TTTTTTCTCGAAGTATATGTTTTAATGCACTACTTCTTGATGGGTTTGATTTAGAGTTTACTATCCCATTTTCAATTGAATATTTTTCTAAATATTGCATTTCTTCAGCCGACAATCTAACTGATATAGGGGTATTTATTTCTCGCATAAAGATATCCTAATTAAATAAATTTCCATTTAGAAAAATTATACATTTAGTGTAAAAGTTAGTCAATAATTAAAAACTACAATGTAGGTTAATTCTGAAAAATAGCAACTACAATGTAGAATTATAAACCTACAATGTAATTTTATACAGGTGATAAGCTTATATTTAAAGTATTTCTACAATGTATTCATTTCACCTACATTGTAGGTCTCTATTGTAAATAAACGTTTACATTTGTAGTTAACTAGAACTACTTTGTAGATTTAACTACTAAAGTTATTGAAATAAATCAGTTTTTATTAAACTACAATGTATCTTTAAATATATAGGCTATTTTATGATCTTTTGGAGTTGTTTAAAATAAGCTGAAAACTATGATATATATAGTCTTTTTTGAATAAGCAAAGGCAATATCAATTGCGTGATGTGTGGGGCTTTATGTTGGTATCAGGTAATGTTAAATTCTAATGTCTATCCTTTGGAATCTTTAAAGACTTCATGTGCTAACTGAACACAAAAGGCAAAATTTCTACGCCGATTGAGTGAAAATTACAAGAATAATAACTTTACAATTGGCAATTACAAAAATCACCAAAATTTAAATCATGACTTTTTGAATAATGTGAAAATATTAACGACAAATTATACACAAATTACAACCACCTAAAAATCAACCAGGATATAAAAAACACCTGCAATTCGTAATTACTAAATTTACTTATATATATTAATTTTTTTTGAAATCGATTAATTGGCTATCTTGTCTAGTTCTGTAATTACATATTTAGAAGAATAAAGAGCATTGTTTGTTAACTTTCTAACCCATGCACCACGTGATGGACTCCACTTAAATGCACGAGATTTTAAAATACTCCTTATATCTTCATTGGGCTTATCTTCAAAAGTAAACATTAAATACATTTCTTCAACATCTTGAATAAATTTATATCCATTTTTTTCTATTATTTTGTTTCCTATTTCTGTAACCTTTTTTAGTGATTTTAAACGATTTTCTAAACGTCTAATTTCTGCTGTATCAGGATAAAATGGCTTTATTCTTGCGTATGGTGGAAATGCATAATAAGATAAATTTTTTATAATTGTTTCTGCTGCAAATTTATCTGTTTTAGCTAATTCAGAAGCTGAATTAAAGAAAGCTTGCTTTTCGCATTGAACATTTTTTAATTCTTGATTGTATATCTTACGCCATAGTTTATTAGAACTTTTCATATAATCATTATTTCTTTTTAATTCTTCAATTTTATTTATAATTTTTGTTGCTGCTTCTGGGTCTTGTGATGATATGCCGCCAGATCCAACACTTCTTGCTTTTTTCTCGTAATATTCAGATTTCTTTAGCTCATTCATAGCATTATCAAATTTATTGCTAATTTTAGCTCTATAGTTTCTGTCACTTGTTTCTGAGTGATGGCCTACAAGTATTGGCTGACCAAATGGAATCAATGAAGCCATATCTTTTGCACTCTCATATAAATCATATGCTTGTTTCTTTGCCTTCTCTGATTTTTCTAAATATCTTTGCTTAATTTCTTCTTGTTTTTGTTCGTATTTATTCATTATATTTACTCCTTTTGTTAATTTATTTTGTGTTGCCACAATTACTTTTTGAACAAGCTTAAAGCGAAGCTTTGCAAGGATGCCGAAGGCACTTGCGTAGTCCTTGCAAAGATAAGCGTGCTTGTTATAAAAAATAAGTATTAAATAGTCGCTAGCGACACATATAAAAATTCAAATACCTTATCTAAAATATTTGTTTTTTATTTCGCATCTAATTAATATAAATGGGCTAACTAAAATATGGAGTTTGAAATGGCAATAATTAATAAACCTGAACCTACATCATTTATAACACTACCTAAAAAAGTCAAAATTACTGAAGACACATATATGTCATTGCTTGAATATATAGAATGGCATAATTCATTGAATGAATCTGACATTGATTTTGTTATTGAAGAGTCTCTAAAACATGTATTTGAAAATGACAAAGAATTTAAAAAATATTTAAAAACTAAAGCAAAGAATAAAACACAAAAAATTGAGAATAAATCATTAGAAATTGCTTAAAAAAATAAGTTTTTTTTCATTAAAATATAGTGATTTATCTTATATAAAAGATGAAATTTTGGTATAATAAATTTATCTCTTAAGATAAGAGATTTTGAAAAATTCAGATTATAGAAATGCGGTAACATTTCTATAATCCTACCAATCTTAACTGAAAAGGAGTTAATCATGGTTAAGTCTATTTTATCGAAAGTATTTCATTTTGAAAACAAAAATAATCCCAATATTTTGGCTAAAACAATCTTTACTGTTTTTAATGACCGCTTAGAAGAAAAGTTCTGTGATGAAATAACCCATACCCAAGACTGTAATATGCAGATTATTAAATTGACTGTTATTAATTCAGCGCAGTTTCTTAAACGCCATTGCTTATAAAAATTTAAGGATTAACTATGTATAAGAAAATTTTAGCTTATTCTTTAACTCACATAAGCATGATGTTAATCATTATTGGTTACATATCTGTTATTTTTTATATAAATTATAATAATTCATATTCTTATATAAGAACTATTTGTTCACTCTTATTATTAGCTCTTGCTGGTTTTATTATTAATGCAATTACAGATGAAACTAAAGCAGTTCTAAATAAAAAATTACACATCATCATATCATACTTATATATGTTTATTATCTCCGTATTCTTTTTAGCCTTTATTCCATTATCAGTGAAGAATTACATAGTAATAAATTATTTTTCAACAAGTCAACCATACTTATTTTCTAAAACTCATAAAATACCTAATACAATAAATTCAATAACTTGTAATGGTAAATATTGCATTGTTGATTCAAATAAACTTCCCCAATATACCTATCAATTACAGTTATCTTCTATACCTAGTCCATCATGCAGTGAACCCCTTGGTAACTGCATTAATAGTACTACCTCTACACCTTATATATTAGATAATAATTATGTTTTTCAAATTACAAAAAATGACTTAAAAGTATTTCCATCAATTGATAAAGATGTGAATTCTTATAAGTATATTAGATCACTTAACCGAGTAGTCGAATTAATAAACAAAGATTATGAAGCACGACAATTAATAGCTAACAGTTGGAAATAATCAATAATTACTTCACGACCAATAACTTTTGAAAGGATTCTTAATCATGGGAAAAATTAAAACCCTAGTTAAATTACTATTAATAGCCAATATTATAATTCTTGCAACAGCTTGTTCAAATAATAATGATCAGCTTGCCACAAAAGAACAAGTACAAAACCTTAAAGAATATGCAGAGAAAATGAATACTGATACAACTATTAAAAATCAAATTGGCTATGGAATGACCGTCCAAGATATCATAGATATTAGAAAAAAGTTGTTAGAATCAAGTGTTGTATCTGAAAACGAAGTTCAAAGGCTTAAACATTACGCCATACAAAATGAAGCTAGTAATAATATTATAGAAAAAATTCACTACGGTATGAAGTATTCTCAATACAAAGATATTAAAGAAACAATTGATAGCCCTTTTACTGGAAGTTTTTTACAATATTTTGCAATGATTTGTGCTGCATACATTGTATGCGCTTTCGTTCATAAGCTAGTAATGGGAGACTAGATTAACAAAAGTTAACTAGAGTAGATATTATCAAATAATATATAAGGAAAGAAAAATGAAAATTTATGTAAATGAAACAGGTAGATATGAAGATTTAGTAATCATAGATCCAGAAACAAATGTTGAATGGACACAGGACTTCATTGGCAATACTGGTGCTTTTAACGATGGAATTTTTATTTATAGTGATGACAAAGATGCATATATTTGTGATCAAGAATCATTTGAGTGGTGGGATAAAGTAATTAAAGACCACCAAAAATTAGAAAATAGAAAGCATCATTTAGAAATCAAGTATGGATATGACGCTGTAATAAAAGCTATTAATAACGCTGATAGAGTAGACCTTGAAAATGAAGCTTTTGCAATTAATGAGGCTTTAGATGAAGCTTTTAGCATTGAAGAATAATGCCTTAGTCGCATTAACAATTAGTTTAAAAATGATAGCCTCTTAACAAAATAGTTTAGAGTATTTGAAGGAATCATATTAGAATGTTTGACGTTGATACTATTATACTAATTGCTTGTATTATTAATTTAAGTATAGCAATTTTTGTATATTACAAATATATATCATTAAATCCTTTTAAAAATCCCATATTCTATTTATATGAATATGAAAGAATTGCTTGTGCCGTAATTTTAAAACGTCAAAACAAACTTGATAATAGCACGATTAATATTTTTATAGATAATAAATCCAAAGAGCTATTTAATGCGCTATCTGAGCATAATTCAACATCAATTACATTCAACTCTCTTGTAATAAATAAAAAATTACAAACAAAACATGACATAATTGATTTTTTAAGAACTAAGGGAAGTATGTAATTATGGTTTATTTTTATATTACTCTTATAGTCTTAATATTTATGATGTATATATACAACAAACGTAAGCGCAAATTAACGCATATGTTTGCAGCACGCTATTCATATGGTAGATTGGCATGTGCGGCATTAATGGATAGAGCAAATGCTTTAGATAAGGATACTCTCGAAATCATACTTGAAAATGACTTTGATATTAAATCGTTAAAAGAAAAGAAAATCTGGGTTAGCGATATAGCAAAGAAAACTGAACTAGAGACGAAAGAAGACATCATACAATACTACGTAGAAGACTCATTACTTTCTTAGAAGGACTATAAATCAAAATGATATACAAACAAAATGACTTGTTAAGCAAAACACTAGCAAAATTAACTGTTAGTCTATTGCTTCAATTTGCATTATTTTTTTGTGTTTTTTCAGGATGGATAACATACCACTATGGCACAAGTTGGATTCATGCGTTTGCCCCTGCTTTAGTGCCTATTTATTTAGGAATTTTGCTTGCAAACATTAATTATTTAATAAGTAAAAATATAGTTAATGAGTCTTTTGTACATAAAGCAAATGCCTTTGCTGCAATTGTAATGTTAATTTGTTTTTTTTCACTCTAAATAAAAAGGAAATTTAAAACAGAGCCTCCAATAATTTCAAAATTAAAGCTCAACAAGCTATTTTATTATATCCTATCAGATTATTCAAAAAATATTAAAATACATTTCTTAAAAACTATAGAATATTAATTACGGACGCACGACCCAAATTATATTTGATAAGTATTAATTTGAGTGTTAATATAATATTAATTTACTATATAGTTTAATAAGTTAAGAGTGAATATGGACATCATTGAAATTAAGCCTGAAAACTGTAAACGTTGGCAATTTGCAGACAGATCAACCTTTGAATTTGGCGACATCAATAAGCTTGGTCTTGATATTAAAAATAATGGTCAAGTCGAACCTGTTATTGTTAGAAAGTCAACTGATTCTAATTTTAAGTATGAAGTCATTGCGGGCAGTAGAAGACATAGAGCATGTCTTGAAGCAGGTATAGCATTGAAGGCGATTGTAAAGGATATATCTGATCAAGAAGCTTTCTTTATGCAACTAAGAGAAAATGAAAAGCAACCAATTTCAGATTATTCACGTGGTATGCATTTTAAAAAGCTAATTGATAGTGATAAATCCTCTGTAGCTGAACTTGCCAAATTAAATCAATGCTCCAAAGACAAAATTTATGATTTACTTTCATTTGCCAATGTACCCTCTCAAATATGGGAAGCAGTCACTAATATGAGCAAGGTATCCTGTCGTTCAGCAAGCGTTATTAATGCTTTAGCCAAAAAAGGAGATAACTATATTAGTGCGTTAATAGAAATAGCTGAAGAGATTAGAAAAGGTGCAGGTTGTAGAAAGATTGAAAAATTAGTTAATGAAATTGTTCATGGTCAACAACAGACTGTTAATACCAAAGAGATTATCTCTAAAGATGGTACTGTTATAGGTAAATGGGTAAAAAATAGTATTGTTTTTGATGACTCTTTTAAGGTAAACCAAGAAGAAATTGAAGAAATATTAGTGAGTTTTTTAGAATAGATGTAGAGAAAAATGGCGATCAAATTAAACGAGTCACAGCAAGATTTCATTGCCTCTGCTGCTCTTATTTTTGATGGAATGATTGCAGAGAGTGAAGCTAACCTTAATGAGGTTTCTGAAATTTTATCCTTTCTACTATCTTTATATGGATTCAATGCACCCATTACTGAAGCTGATAAATCAGTTCTAAGACAAGCCTATAAAATTATTCAAAAGAACCATAAGCACCTTAAAGTTGACTCATTTAAAGAGGAAAATATAAATGTCACGTGATGTTATCAGTAAATCTAAAATTATTAAGAACCTTAGCCGTTCACTTCATATAGATCATCAGAAATCAGATATGGCTGTAAAAACTATATTAAACCTTATGTCACATGCTTTGAAAAATAATAGACGAATTGAAATTAGAGGTTTTGGAGTCTTAGAGGTACGCGAACATAAAAATAAATCTGTGCGTAATCCTAAAACAGGTGAAATACTATCTAATGTATCTGCACATAAAATTCACTTTAAACCTGGAAAATACTTAAAAGAGAGTGTAATAAACATTAAATAATAATGCTTTGCCTGATTAAATATTACTGATTATATCCAACTTGTTCCCAGTAAAAGACAAAATGCAGTTCATATAGCTTTATGTTATTATAATTTCAGCTTAAACGATCTTAATTTAAAAAAATATGACTGCACAAACAAATTGGAAAACACCAATTCCATTAACCCATATATCAACAAAACAAGCAGAATACCCAATTAATTCATTGCCTGAGATAATTAAAAAGGCAATTCAATCTTATGCTGATTATGGGCAACAACCGATTGCACTATTGGCCAATAGTGCATTATCCAATGTTTCACTTAGCTGCCAAGGTTTAGCAAATGTTGCCCGTGATAATGTACTTATAAGCCCAGTATCAATGTACTTTATTACAGTAGCATCAAGTGGTGAACGTAAAACTGCTGCTGATAAAGTTTTTGGTAAAGGTACAGAAGAATGGCAAGAACAAACTACAAAAAACATAATGCCAGAATATAATCGCTTAAAAAATGAACATACCACATGGTCAATTAAGCGCAAAGGCTTATTGATGATGATTAAACGACTAGCCACCCAAGGTTTTGAAACTGACATTTATGATGGCTATTACAATTTAATGATGCAACAAGAGCCTGAAGTTCCTCTCTTACCAAAATTAAAATATGAAGATATTACAGCAGAAGCCCTAAGTGAAAATTTAGCGAAAGCATATCCAAGCACTAGTATATGGTCAGATGAGGCTGGCATCTTTTTATCAAGCCCTAGTATAAAGAAAGATAACACCAAGTTTGTTGCCCTATTAAACCGACTTTGGGATGCACAACCAATATCAATACACCGTAAAACAACAGGTGATGTATTTATTAAAGATAGGCGCTTTACACTTAATTTAATGATGCAACCACTACTCTTAGAACAAATGCTTAAAAAAGGTGATGGTATTAATCGTAATAGTGGTTTTTTAGCCCGCACATTATTAGCCTACCCTACTTCAACAATGGGTAATCGATATTATAAAGAACCGCTAAACAAAATTACTGATCATCTTGATACGTTTCATAGACGCATTAAAGCTTGTCTTTCAAATACCCAGCCTGTTGATAGATACGGATTTGGTCATATCCCAACTTTAACATTTAGTAAATTAGCAAAAGAGGCATGGGTTAACTATTTTAACTACATTGAGACTGCAATTGCTAATGAATACCATTGGATGTCTATTCATGATCTTGCCTCTAAAGCAAGTGAGAATATAGCTAGACTATCCGCCCTATTCCACCTATTTACTGGCAAACAAGGCACAGAGATAACCGTTGATCACATTGAATCTGCCTATCAAATTATTGAGTGGCATTTAAATGAGGCTAAACGCATCTTTGGTGAAACCAAACTCACCCAAGTTGAACATGATGCAAAATTAATTCTTGATACAGTTATTGCTAAAAACCTTGTTGAGACAACTTCACGTGAAATACTACGCATCACACCTGTTCGCGATAAAATAAGGCGTGATAAAGCAATTAAACTACTTGAAAAATCTCATTACCTTAAAGCAACTTCTGACTCTAAGCGTATACAAATTGTGTTCCACCCTAAATTATTTAAAAGTGCTTTGACAGTTTGACAATTGTGACAATAAAACATAAATTACTGTCTTTAAAAACATTTAACCATTATTTACTGTCAAGGTAATTAATGACAATAGACTTATTTATTTTGACAATAGGTTAAATATTGTTAAAAATCATACATATTATTAAATACTCAGTGATAATTAGATTGTTTTCATATGGTAGAAAAAATGACTATTATTTGGTTATGAAGTAAAGTCAGACACAATAATTCCACCCGTGGCATCCATCTCTCTACTTTTCCATACTGTATCTGACACTTGAATATTAAATTGATATGTATATGTTATCAATAGTGTTATTCATATATTTTCATGATATATTTATAATGTATTTTTGGATTTAAGCTCATGATTAGACTTGAAACTAACAAACGCTACTATTTAATTAACTTAACCAAAGATTTATTTGATCAATGGTGTGTTGTTTGTACATGGGGTTCTAAATTTTCTAAAATTGGTAATCAACAAACCCATCTTGTCAACGATGAAATATCAGGCCAAAGCCTTATTGCAAAAATCATTAAAACCCGCAAGAGTCATGGCTATGAAATTATTAAAGAATAATACTTTAGTTTGTTAAATAATGTTATAATATAACCAACTGTTTTACTTTGAATTTATTATTATGATTGTCAGAAAAAATAACACAGACATTAACAAACCTAAGTTTGATCAATACTTTAAATTCAACTTGGAAAAAAAAGAGATTGCTGAAGAAGTTATCAGGTCTGTTTTACCTAAAGAATTAATTGAACTTGCTGACTTCTCAAAAATGAAGCTTGAACCAAGTGAACATATTGATCAAGAGTTAAGAAAATTAATTACCGATGTACTTTGGAGTGTGCCAATTAAAGGCAAAAAAGCCTATATTTATTTTCTCTGTGAGCATGAAAGCGGTTTAAAAAACCATGATATTTTACCATTTAGGTTTCATAAGTATGTTATTCGAATCATGGAAAAACATCTTGCTAAGGGAAATACTAAGCTTCCAATTGTTGTGCCAATTTTGCTTTACCACGGCACAAAACAAGGCTATCCTCACAGCCTATCAATATTTAATTGCTTTGAAAATAAAGAACTTGCTGAGAAATATGCATTTCAAGATATTACATTAGTTGACCTTACCGTCCTAGATGAAGAAGAGATTGCATCACAAGGATTTCGATTTTTCTTTCAATTAGTGTTAAAATATTCAAGAGACAAAGAATTAGCCAAACGATTAGTAAATATATTAGAAAAATACCCTAATCTGGCAAATTATTTTGATGGTAAAGACTTTAAAGATGCATTTGTTCAATTACTAATGAGTTTAGATTTAGACTCTAAACATACTGCTAGAGAAACTTTAAAGAAATTAGATGATTTAACTGGAGCTGACATCATGACGCTACGTGAACAATGGGAAGCTAAGGCTACTAAAAAAGGTGTTAAACAGGGG
>JAKJJQ010000076.1:0-10178 GCA_021713415.1 Thiotrichales bacterium 19X7-9 | reverse complement strand
GCGCTTTAAAAGAGCCGTATAAGTTACCTAATTTTTTAAAGATCATGTGTATGAGGGAATGATACCAAAACTGGTAGAATTCGTCACGTATGGTGTTTACTAAAATACCCTTTTTCTGAACCATGCCGTTATTTTAATTGTCACATTACTGACATATTTTGAAGGTCAGCTACAGGTATTTGTTTTGATTCTTTATGTATTTTTCCATCTTTACCAAGCCATTGTTCAGTGACAGTAGCAGTTTTACCATCTTGGTTAGTTTGAACATTGACGGATTTGAAATATCGATGGACTTAAGGGTTAGATTGTGTAGGTTCTGAGTTTTGTTGGTTATTATATATTTTATTCTGCAAAGCATTTACTTTATATTGTAATTGTTCAATTTTATTTTGATAAGCATGATCAAATGCTTGCTTTTCAGCTTGTAATTGTTGGTACTGCTGATTAAGAGAGTTTAGCATATTCTGATATTGAATTTGGCTTTGTTTATCTGCATTCTGTCCGATATTAACCCATCCAATATTTCCTGTATTAGTATTACCCACTTTAATCCAGTTATTTTTTTGATAGATTTTGATATATTCTTGGTTATTTTGATCACTAATATTGCCAATAACATTCGATTTTTGGTTAGGTTGGCTATAAACCTGATATGAGGTTGCAAATGCAGAGCTAGTTAATGCTATTAGACTAAGTGTTAGAAGTGTTTTTTTCATTGCTGTAACTAATAAGCTATCAGTGAGTGATTTAGATTTCAATGTTTTGCGTCAAATTTAACTATAGTCAAACGGACAGGTGATTTTTGAAAGTAAGGTGAATTTATTTGAGTTGCTTATAATGTTTGTGATATCTAGCTTTAAAGGTTATTTTAAAAAGCTGTCACATCGTCTCATATAAATGTCTTACAATTAAATGTATAATATAAGCTAATCATGAGATTATTTAAATAGAACACATTTCAATCCAGTATTCCTTCTCAGATTTTACAAGTTCTTTAAAATCAGTATATTCTTCTTTGTTAATTTTTTCTCCTTCATATAACCACTTAAATAATTTTTTAAATGAGCTAATATTGGAGCGTGCTTGAGCTTCTGATGCCCACATTGCCTTTTCTGAAAAAAATTCAAAAAAACCAATTAGATCATCTGCGCATATTTGTGTTAAGTTTTTTGTATTTTCAATATCTCTATTAAGATACTTTAAAAAGAACTCAAGATTTTGTATATGGTTTTTAATTGTTTTAGGTGCTAAGCCTTCTTGTGTCAAATGATTTTTAAATCCACTTAAGACCTGTTCACTCTGATCTATATGATTGGTTATTTTCGTTTTTTCTTGTAGCATTTTTTGTGCCTTAATATAGGCTTGATTGATTTTATTTAAAATATCCTGTTGTTCTTCTGTAGAGTATCCTAAATCCATAATTGAGGTCGGTGATTTTAACTCTTTGGTAATTTCTATTGTATCAACAGGCTTATTATCAACGATTAATTTTAAAAAAGTCTTTTTATTGTTCATAACCTTGCTCGGTAGATTAATATCTCTAAATGGAATAATTATTATGCCAGAGCTATACATTTAATGCATCGTTAAATTTCAGGGTGATTTTAACAATTCATCGTTTTAAGGATTTTTTAAAAGTATATTGTCTATTAATTTAAGAATTATTCGACAGTGAAAAATTGGCTAAAATTAGTGTAGAATAAATCGATACTATTGTCGGTAAATCGATTAAGTAGACACTATCAATATTCTATATTAATAATAGCTACCATTGCAGTTATTATTGCAACTACATGTTTATTATTCTTTTATTTATAAATATCATCTTATTATATTTAGAGCAGTACAAATAAAAAGATACTACAAATTCATTTAGCTTTATGATTAAATGTTTTTTTATAACTAAAGCAAGAGTAGTAGGAATGGAAGTACAAGAAATATTATCTGATATTCAGTTTTATGATGGCATTTATAAAGAATCAGCAGTGGATGCTGCTATTGAGAAAAGAGAAGAAATTACTCCATATTTGATTGAGATTTTAGAAGATGTGTATGCCCATCCATATAAATATTTAGATGACCCTGCAGGTTATCAAAATTATATGTATGCAATTATGTTACTTGCATACTTTAAAGAAAGTAAAGCGCACGATATATTACTTAAAATATTAAGTATGCCTGGCATTAATTTAGGAGATCTTTTTGGTGACACTTTAACAGAAGATATGCCAGCTATATTGGTTGCAACTTGCAATAACCATATTGAAAAAATTATAGAGTTAGCATTTAATAAAAATGCCTATATGTATGTTAGAACTGCTGCTTCTCAAGCCATTACTTATTTATATGCAGAGGGTTTAGTTGATAGAGATGCTGTGATAAATATTTTTAAGAAGTTAATCTCTGAAGAACAAGATCCAGATATATGTAGTAGTTTTGCTACAGATTTATATGATATACGCCCTATAGAGCTGCAAAGTGAAATTAATCTCGCTTATGAACAAGAGAGAATTTTACCAGAATGTATAGCACAATCAGATTTTGAAAAAATGTATGAAAATAAACTTGATGATGTATTAAAATTTCTACAAGAGTCATATGAACATGTGAAGATAAAGGATATTCATAAAAGCATGTCATGGTGGGCATGCTTTCATACTATATATGACGAACCTTTAGCAGCAAATAGTTATAGCAGTATAGTTGATCAAGATGCTGTTAAACTTAAAGAAACTAAGAAAAAGTCAAAAAATAAAGCAAAGCGCAAACAAGTTAAAGCTTCAAAGAAAGCTAATCGTAAACGGAAAAAATAAATTTTTCTGGTTTAATATTATGTGATCAATGCAATGAATGCTTTATATTTCAATGTATGTGTCAAATATAACTATACCCTAATCTGATGTCAGGTTACAGGCTTAAACATGTCAGATAAGCGTTTAGTTTTTAATTTATTAACAGTTTTTCTGCAAGCTCTTAAACTTTAATCTGACATAATTGAGTTAAGTATATATGACTATCATTATATTTAACTTACTTAAGATAAGTTTAAACTTTTACAATTATCTTCCCCAAATATTTTATTGACAACAGACAGGGCTTTTGGAGATAACTTTTGTGTAAATAATAAAGTTAGATTATGTTTAGCTCTGGAGCAGCATACATAAAATAGGTTTCTATTTTCTTCAAATGTTTTTTGTTTGTTATACAAACAATTTTCACCCATTAACTCTAGTAGTTTGTCCCAATTATATTTACTCCAACCGCGACCCAAAATAATAAGAATATTATCAAACTCAACTCCTTTTACTCCATGCTTTGTTGAGAATGGAGTTTTTTCGTCAATATATTGACCTAAGTTGCATATTTCTATGTATTTTATAGATTTCAATTGGTTTAAGTTTTTAATAAATTCATGGTCATTTTGTTCCAGTGTACTATTAGATAGTTTTAAGAGGTGTTTATATCTATTTTCTGATTCTTCAATTTTGGATGGGAGTTGAATAATGTTAATTTTTATCAAAATATCGATCATATTCCCAATTGTAGAAGCAGAACTCTCTCTTACTTTAATAATTGTATTAAGGCTATCTATCCACTTTTTTTTATCAGCTTGGCATGTTAATTTTGGATGATTTTTCTTTTTTATTTGCAATAACTCACCGTATTGTTTCTGTTCATATGCAGATACTGTTGGCTCAATCACTTCAAGAAGAAATTTAATATATGGATTATTCATTTTTAGATAATCATCTGAATATTTAAAACAATTAGCGAGATTTTGAAAGTTTTGCTCTCTTGCAATAAGATTGTTGGTTAAAAATAAAACTTTTGTTTTTTCTGACGCCATATTCCATCCATCTTCTAACATGAGGCTTTTCACTTTATCGATGTATTGTTTTGCTTCTTTTTCTGGTAAATCGTCCTTCCAGTGACCACCACCTTTTCCATCTCTACGTTTACCTATCCAAGAATTGGAATGAAACACTTTTATTCTTCCTTCTGAATTAGGATTTAATTCATTTTGAATGAGTTCAGGGCGCATTCTATTCAAACATGCTACTATATTTTTATCAGACCTAAAGTTTGCCTTCTTTTGAATTTCTACAATTCTTCCTTTTTGGCTGGAAATTAAACCGCAAGCAGAGGAGCCGTATATTTTTTGCCAATGATCACCAAAAAAACCTATCATAACACCAGAATCATTATCAATGAGATTTACAATAATACTATTAGCTAACTGATCATTGGTATCCTGATATTCATCAATAAGAATAATTGGAAATTTATTTTTAAGCAATTTCTGAAATTTTGGATATTCGAGCATGATAGCCATTAACATAACCACATCATCATGGTGTAGGGTTATTTCTTGTTCATTAATTGTAGGAAATCCTAAATCATATTTAACAGTTTGGTTAGTAATATCTACTGATGCATTTATTCTTTTTTGCCATTTTTCACCAAGCTTTGGAAGGTTCTCTCGGAGTTTTATCTGGTAGTGCTGTAATATGCTCCAACAAAAGGCATGGATTGTATCTGCAAAAATAACAGGGTGATGATCTGTTCTATTTTTAATCTCATCTTTTGCAACATTTGTATATGTGATACAAGCAATTTGTTGTTGCTTGATTAGTAATGTATTTGCACGATTGGATATGAGATATTTAATTGATTCAATTAAAGAATAGGTTTTACCAGCCCCAGCCCCAGCTTCTAAACGAAAACAATGATTGTTATCAATGCATTTTTTAAGTTGTTTTAATGCATCAATGGAAGCTTGTTCAGCAGGATTTAATTTTGTCATCACTGAACTTCCTCAGAATCTTTATTAAGCCATACTAATCCATCAGAAATATATTTAGGGACAACCCAATTTGTTTCATTAATTGCATATTTAATTGCAAAATCTGTTTTGCTTTTTTTGCCTATTTCTTTAGCTTTACTGCAAGCAAATTCTTCCAAATTCTCATTATTATTTGAGGATGGAAATAATGTTTTATTAGCTATAATGAATGCCTCTTCAAAGCTTCTGCCGCAAACATTTTCGTCATTTTCATTCACTTGGAATGCTAATCGGCGACATCCAATAGTCTTGGAACTGTCTGGTTTGTTACGTATTAAAGCTAAATCCATATATCCATCTTCTTCGTACCATTTAGATATACCCTTGTTACTTGAGCGATCTCCTTTACTAACCATTACTGCTGAATTATTTGATTTTGAATTAATAGAGTCCAAATCTGTAATAATTAAAGTCTTAAGTTCAAGAAAATCAATAAACTTATAAAAATGATGTGCATATGCCCCACCAACCTCAATTACGGACATATACTTGCTTCGTAAGCTACAATCTCTGGTTTCATCTACTTTTTTAATTATTTCTGGTAGGAGAATCCTTTCTGTTGTTCCTTCGATTAAAATAGTTCTATCTGCAAAATAAAGGTCACATTTTGTAAGAGTTAAATACTTATGCAAAAACTCCTTATCTTCCTTATTGTTGTTATTACTAAATTCTATGCCTAAGTCCTTAACTTTGGTTTCTTTTCTATTTTTTGATAGAAAATAGCGAATTTTACTAAAATCAGCTTCATTGGCAATATGTGAAGAATGTGTGCTAACGATAAATTGCACTGGCCATAACTCTCCATTGTTAAACTCCTTCTGAAATTCGTTAACCACAGGCTCTAGCTGCCGGATAAATACTTCTTGCATTTGTGGATGTAAATGGGCTTCTGGTTCTTCAATAAAAATCACATGCCCTTTTGGTAGGGTATCCTGAGATTGAAATTCTCTGAAATATTCATAGATTTGAAAAAGTATAAAAATTAAATTACGAATACCTAAGCCATTATATGTTTCAGGCAATCTGAATTGATTATCATTTTCGTAAAATATTTTGGTATTACTTTCAAGCAGAGATTTTGCACTTAGTTCAGTAATGGCAGTTAAATTTGGGTCTTGTAGTCCTGGATAACCAAAAACTTTTATTTTTGGTAAAAGATCTTTTACCTTATCCTGAAAATCAGTGTCGATTAATTCTTGTAAATCCTCTATTGCCTTATTAACTGCATTTGATTCTTGTTTAAATTTTTCTGGTGCATTAGCACTATCTGCATTTTTAAATATATTTCCTAAAGATTTACCAAGAACATTACGTTCATTATAAGTTTCATCATCAAGACCTCGCTGAGCATTTATTAAATTTGATAACAGTAATTTTCTAATTGAAGAAAATTCAAGTTTAATTTTATTATTTGGGTTTGTTGGTTCAATCGCATATATTACTGCTTCATAATATTGATCAATGGCAGTTTTTAAATTTGTAGAATATTGTTTTGGGTCATTTACATTTATTTTTTGAAAAAAATCTTTAATTTTACCATCTTTAAGTTGGTAGGAAATTAATATGCAGGTTTCAAACAATTTATCATCAAGATCAATGATAAAGTCACTCAAAGTTCCAAAATTATGTTCATCATCTTTATAGTTAACACAAAGCTCAAGACGAATTGCTGGTATTAATTGTTGAATATCGTTATTATCAGCATCTTCATTAAAACTATCTAAAGCTGTTTTAAAATTTTTTAAACAAGATTGATTAAAATCTTCATATCGAATTTTTGGCCCTGTTGATTTTAAAAAGGCACGAAATATTTCAGCAAGAGATGTCTTTCCTGTATTATTTCGTCCAACAATTAGCGTTATTCTATCATCAAATGTTAAATCTATGTCTTTTAGCAATCTATAATTTTTAATTTTGACATTTTTAATTTTCATAAATCATCCTTGAAATTTAGGCATACATAGAGATCAAAAAAAATATATAGAATAATGACAAAATCAATAGAAATTTTCAAGCTCAATATTATTCATATTTGATTATATAATAATTAGTTAAGCGTATTACCTTTAATCTTTCCAAATTCCCTGAAAAGCTCAACTAGCTAGTTGAGTATAGATAACAGTATTCTGAATATTACTGTGGCCAAGATAAGGTTAAGTTCTGCTATATCAATGAGATGATTAGCCAATTTGAAATTAATTGTATTTAAGGATTACAAATATTTATATAAGTCTTTTATTAAATGAAATTATATTAAAATACTTCAAAAATAGTTTATAAGTTAAATTAAATTTTTAGTATTTAGGGTTCATTTTAACGAAGGTTAAAACTGACTTTTTTATGTTATGGAAATTTTATAAGAAATCATACAAAAAGAGTAAACTATTGTTGTTCATTTTATCAATATTCAGTTAAGCTAAAATTATTAACAATAGATGAACTTATAATTATGAAATATGGATATGCGCGCGTTAGTACAAAAGATCAATCATTAAATTTGCAGATTGATGCACTTAAAAATTATGGATGTGATGAAATTTACTCAGAAGTAGCAAAAGGTGCGAAAGCAGATCGTCCACAATGGTTGGCTCTATTATCAAAAGTCAAACAAGGCGATACTTTAGTCATTTGGAAACTGGATAGGATGGGGCGCTCGTTACATCACTTAATTAAAGTAGTAAATGAGTTGTTAGAAAAAGATGTCGGTATTATCAGTTTAAATGACCCAATCGATACTACCACAGCTCAAGGTAAACTGATGTTTAATCTTTTTGCGAGTTTAGCTGAATTTGAAAAAGATATTATTCGAGAAAGGACAATGGCAGGTTTGAAGTCAGCACGGGCTAGAGGTCGTATGGGAGGTAGACCAAAAGGATTACCAGAGTCATCACTTAAAAAAGCTACAATGGCAGAGGCATTATATAAACAGCAGGAAATGCCAGTAAATGAAATTGCTTCACAACTTAAGATTTCA
The DNA here is from genome assembly GCA_021713415.1 of Thiotrichales bacterium 19X7-9. Classification (GTDB taxonomy): domain Bacteria; phylum Pseudomonadota; class Gammaproteobacteria; order Francisellales; family Francisellaceae; genus M0027. The sequence continues at coordinate 2,361 of JAKJJQ010000076.1, read as the reverse complement.
AAGACAACATTGTACAAGTATTTAAGGTACCGTGGTGTGAAAATTACTAGTATATAATTATCTAAATGGGTGCTATTCTCGATTTGCTATTAAACATGGATAGTAAAGTAAAATATTGGTTATTGTATTTTATATTTGAGGATAATCTTATGCGTATACAAATAAGTCAAGAAGTGATAAAAAGTAAGCTAAATTCTGTCAGCAATGAAAAAAAATTATCGTATTCAAAGTCGACAGAGGTAAATATATACATTAAACAAAAAGGGGAAAAAATTCCTAACGATATATCTAAACTTGCAGGCAAAGTTGATCAGACGAAATATCAATCAGATTTAAATGAAACAGAATATTATGCTTTACAACGTACTCATAATGATAGTTTATGGGATGTTTACAGAATAGATAATTTTGAACAAAACTACCGTATTACAAGCAATAATACTGTTTCATCAGAATTATCAGGGTTACCTATTTACAAAGCAAAAAAAAATAATTATGTTCAGATGGTTAGGCTATCAGATTTGGGTTATTCAATCGATGATGAATGTATTTTGGAATCACCGTGGGGAGATACACAAACAAAGGATATCGGTGTTGATGCATTTATAGTAATAGGGTCTAACTGCATATTTGGTCGTAATCGGCCACGAGTTTAAAATTTTTTTATGAATTTTTATAAATATATGTATTTCATCTATTTATTTTCGTCTTTGGAAAGTTCATGTTCAATTTCTTCAATTGATGGAAGCCCTATTTTTAAGTTTTTTGGTAAACTATCTGTTAGTCTGTACTCTGATAACCCAATTGGCTTGCTCATATCACGTAAAGTATACTCCGCTAGTATATTATTTTTTGTCTTACATAAAATTAAACCTATCGATGTTTGGTCAGACTCATGTTTGACCAGATCATCAACAGCGGATAAGTAAAAATTCATTTTCCCTGCATACTCAGGTTTAAATTCTTTATCTTTTAGTTCAATTACCACAAAGCATCTTAGTTTAAGATGATAAAATAACAGATCAATATAAAAATCCTGATTTCCAACCTCTAAATGATATTGCCTACCTACAAATGATCTGGTTACCATTAGGTAGACACTTTGTTATGGGATGAATTATCATCTTATCAACAAACCAGGAGAACTTTATGACAACTAGAAAACGTCATTCTTATGATGCTGAATTTAAACGTAATGCAGCATCGTTATATGTTAATGGTAAAAAAAGCTTATCAGAATTAACAAAGCAATTAGGAGTAGCAGAATCTACTTTATACAACTGGGTTAGTGAGTATCGTCAACGAGGAGATGAAAGCTTTAAACCCAAAGAACTCTCGGCACAAGAAAAAGAATTACTTGCGCTTAAAAAGCAATTAGCTGATGTTAGCATGGAGCGTGATATATTAAAAAAGGCGTTAACCATTTTCTCAAAGAAAAAGTAAAAAGAGCCGAGCTTTATGAATTTATTAATTTGTATCGGCGAGATTTCTCAATTGAGAGAATGGCAAAGATTTTTGATGTTAGTCGTAGCGCTTACTATCAGTACAGTCGTGGTAACTTGTCTAAGAAAGAGATAATAAATAGCCAGTTACGCCCTCTGTTAATCAAAGCATTCATAAACTCAAAGGGAGAATATGGCACAAGGCGGTTACAGCTTTTACTTAGACGACTAGATATCTATGTCGGTCGTAAACGTATTGCTAAGCTAATGAAAGAATTGGGGCTTTATGCTAAAGCAAGAAGAAAGTTTAAGGTAACCACCAATCAAAGTAAAAGACCTTATTATGTTGCACCTAATTTGTTAAAACAAAAATTCATGGTAGAAGCTCCTAATGAGGTATGGGTGAGTGATATCACTTATGTGCCAACTAATGAAGGATGGTTATATGTAGCAACTGTTGTTGACTTATTTTCAAGGAAAGTTGTTGGCTTGGCTATGAGTCAGCGTATTACAGCTGATTTAGTTTTAAGGGCAGTTAATCAAGCAGTTAAAAGGCGACAGCCTGATTCAGGGTTGATATTACACTCTGATAGGGGATCTCAATATACAAGCCGAGTTTATCATCAATTAACTAAAAAGCATCGAATTAGATTAAGCATGAGTAGTACGGGTAACTGCTATGACAATGCTGTAGCTGAAAGTTTTTTCCATACTTTGAAATTAGCAGTTGTACATGATCAGAAATACCAAACTAGGAATCAAGCAATGCGCTGTATCTTTGAATATGTTGAAGTTTTTTATAACCGCCAAAGGATGCACTCAACGTTAAACTATTTATCACCAGAGGAGTTTGAAAGAAATTATTTTAATCAACCACAATATCCCATAGCCAAGTGTCTAGTAAAAGGTTGACAGATCA
>JAKJJQ010000075.1:0-10558 GCA_021713415.1 Thiotrichales bacterium 19X7-9 | reverse complement strand
CAAATTGGCGTGATTGAAGAAGCCTATATTGATGGCAATAAGGCACGAGCCATTGTTAAATTTTCAAAGCGTCAAGAAGCCGAAGATTTCTTTCAGGATATTCAAGATGGCATTATTGCTAATGTCTCTGTTGGTTATAGTGTCAAAAAGGCGGTAACTGATAATGATAATAAAGCTGTGATTGCTACAAGATGGCAACCATTTGAGATATCACTTGTTAGTGTGCCAGCTGATATTAGTGTCGGTATTGGTCGTAATCTTGCCCAAACTGACAATCAAGAAACAGATAAACTAAAGGAAGTTTTAAATCATTCAAATTTAAAGTCCAAAAATGAGGGGGATAAAATGAGTCAAGTAGTCAATGAAGATAATAAAACACAAACACGTTCATATGATGATGGTGTTAAAAGTGAAAGTAATAGACGAGATAAAATTGATGCGCTAGCACGAGAGTTCAATCAAGCTGAATTTGCCAGAAGCTATCTTACAAATGGTTCAAGTTTTGAAGTATTTCAGAAAGATTTAATGCTGCATGTTCAATCTCAACAGAAAGAGCGATTAAGACAGTTAGAAAAGGAAAGTCCACAGGTTGATGCAGTTAAATCTTGTGCCAGTAACATTGGTATGAGTGAAAAAGAAACTAGAGAGTTTAGTTTAACACGAGCGATTCGAGCAATGAGCAACCCGCTAAGTCTAAAAGCTCAAGAAGCAGCAAAATTTGAATTTGAAGCATCAGATACAGCAAAAAGATCAATGGGTATTTATGATGACGGTGATTTTGTTATTCCGAATGATATTTTACAAAGAGATTTTACGATTGCTAATGGTGGTGCGCCATTAGTTGGAACTGAACTAAGAGCATCTAGCTTTATTGATCTTTTGCGTAACAAGTCAATTATGATGAATATTGCACAAAGACTATCAGGTTTAAGGGGTAATATTGCAATTCCAAGACAAACACAAGGTTCTAATATTACTTGGGTTGGTGAAAAACAAAATGTGGGTGAAGGTGAATTAACGGTTGATCAAATTCATCTATCAGCAAAAAGATTAGGTGTATTTTTAGAGATATCACGAGAATTATTAACCAATAGTTCAATTGATGCTGAGACAATGGTGCGAAATGATTTACTAGCAGCAGTAGCACAAGGTATTGATACGGCAGCTCTATATGGTACAGGCGCAGATTTTCAACCATTAGGGTTAACAGGTGTCAGTGGTATTACAGCAGCACAATATACAGGTGAAAATCCATCTTTAAAAGATTATATCGATTTAGAGACTAGCATTGCATTACAAAATGCGGATGTTGCCAATATGCGTTATTTGATTAATCCATCGTTAAGGGGTGCTGCTAAGACCACGCCTCGACTACCAGATAGTGAATTAACTGTCTGGGAACAAGGCAATACAATTAATGGTTATCAAGTTGAAGTAACCAATCAGATTAAGCCTAATCAAATTATTTTTGGTGATTTTAGTCAGTTGTTAATTGGCCTTTGGGATGGCTTACGTTTAACGGTTAACCCATTTAGTTTAGATAAATCAGGGGCAATACGAATTACTGTTATGCAAAGTGTTGATATTGCTGTACGCCGTCCAGAATCATTTGCCATTGCAACGAAACAAGTTTAAGGAGGAAGATATGAAAGCAGTATTATTACGATCAATTATAGCAGCAGGTGCGCCACGTAAAGTTAATGATGTAGTTGATATGAGTCAGGCTGAATATGATTTTCTAGTCACTCGCAATTTGGTTAAACCCTATGAGGAAAAAGTAGATAAGAAAAAGAGTAGTAAATAGTGGCACAATATCTTGAAAACTTTGATTGCTTATTTAATGACTCGGGTGAGCCTGCAGTGATTGTTAGAACGGGTGATAAAATTACAGTTAGGCATGAGCTAGTAGATAATATTCACACACTCGGCCTATCACAATATAAGAACTGTTCTGCGATTGCGTGGGTTAAGTACGATGATCGAAATAAAATAGTGCGTGATGATGTCATTACATTAACCAAAAGCGCACAAACTTATCAGGTTGAACATAAATTATTAAGTGGTTCTGGGTTAGTAAAGCTAGTTTTAAGTGATGTGGTAGAAAATGACTATATCAATTTCTGATCAAGAGGCAATGAGTATTGCTGAGGCGATTAATGATATTCAGGCAACAGAGAAGCAAATTAAAAATGCTTATCATCAGTCAGTTGGTAAAGCTGTTAGACTATCATCAAACCGTGTTGCGCATGATATTGCTAATCAATTGGATATCCCACTTAAACTAATTAGAAAACGTATTTTTGTTTATAAAACCATTGTTACTAAAGGTTCATGGAAAATATGGGCTGGTTTAAATGATTTGCCAATTGATAAATTAGGTAGGCCAAAGCGTATCGGTGCTGATGTTGTTGTTAAAGGTATTACAGCAAGTAATGCCTATATTACTAAAAGCGGTTATGTGCGTTTAAGAGAATCAGGTCAACGAGCAACAGTTGAGATTGATGAGCAGGCAGAGAATCTATTACAAAAGCTATTGCCCTATTACTTTTATCAGTATTTTGAAAAAGAGTTTCAGCAATTATTAAAGTTTAAATATGGGGTTAATTGATGCTTAATAACACACGAGAATTAACAGAGCTTATCTTATCAAAATTAAAATATAAGATACCGCAAATTAATTGGCAACTATATCCTAATATTCAAGATTTAAAAGGGGTTCAATTACCCATTGGTAATTTAGCACTACAACAATTTGAATTTACACCGAGAGTGACAACCGATCTAAAAACGGTTGACTGTACATTTAGTATTCGGCTTTTATTTAATGACACATCACTTGCACAATTAAATATCCGTGATGCAGCATTGGCGGTTGCAAGTTATTTACATAGAAATTACTTGAGTGAGCAGATTGAATTAATCGAGGTTATCTCTAGTAATCAAGACTATTTTACGCCTGAAGTTAATGGTTTTGTTGCTTGGGAGATTTTATTTATTGTTCGTTTTTATTGTGGTGATTCTATTTATCAATTAAACGGTATTTCACCAGATGTTGAATTAAATATTAACAATAATTTGGTGTAGTTATGGATGTAGTACAGCATTTAGTCGATATGCAAAGACGTTTAAATAATTTAATTAGAATTGGTACGGTCATTGGAACTAATGAGACAAGATTACGCATAAAATTAGGCGATAATATTACAGGTTGGCTACCTTGGTTAACTCAACGAACAGGTGACTGTCAAACGTGGTGGAAACCATCGATAGGTGAACAAGTACTTGTTTTAAGTTCTTCAGGTGAATTAAATAATGGGGTTGTACTACCAGCAATCTATATGCAAAATCAGCCGACTTTAAATTCAAATGAACAGAAAACTGTTTATAAAGATGGTACGACAGTCAGTTATGACTATGAAAAAAGTAAGTTAACAGTTGATTGTGTCGGTGATGTTGACGTAATTGGTGCTAAGACTTTAAAAGTAACCTTCGATGGTAATATTGATATTAAAACGCCACTTCAAGTTAAAGTTGATGCACCTAATACAATATGTACTGGTAATTTATTCATACAGGGAAGCTTAACTTATATGCAAGGTATGAATGGCTTTAACCAAGATGGCGGAGCCACAGCCATGATTCAAGGTAAAGTGCTAGTTTCAGATGATGTGGTTGCTAATGGTATCTCGCAAATTGGACATACGCATATTGGGGATGGCGGTGGGAGGACTTCGAAAGCAAATTAATATATTTGTACTTTAAGTAAAAAAGTTATTTTTGTGGAGAAAAAATACTTTGAATGTCAGATATTTTTTCTTGCGCTTGTTGAAAAAATGTTAATTTAGGTTCTCTAGCTCTCATAGATTGGTTTATCGAAGTTATTTCTGCATTAACATTTAGTGACTCACTAATAAAATCTATGCTATCGTCATAATAATTTGTAAAGATTTCTTTATCTTGAGGACTTAAAGTTTGTTCTGAGAATTTTTCACAGAATTTCTCAAATTGTTCTTGAAATTCATTAATGGCTTTTTGCCTATCATTGCTTCCTAAAGCCGGCGCTTCTAGAGCTGGTTTAACATATTTATTTTTTAAATCTTCAAGACTATCAATATTTTGTTCAATTTCAGTTTTCATTTTGCATCCCCATATAATGTTAAATACTAATAATAACGCATAGCTTCATATATTTCAACATAATTATATATTAGATATATTTTAATACTGTTTAGGTGAAATTTCTGATAGTTTAAATATAATTTGTTCGCCACATTTTGGAAATATTGTTAACTAATTTATTTCTCTGTTCTTTAGGTAAATTGGTCAAGAATTGAAGTCCTGTGCGCTTTTCAATATCAGCAATTGAGACTCTATATTTTGCTACTGCATTTTTCTTAACCTTTGAGTTGGGCATTACAAAAGCAATAGTTTCATTTGTTTTAGGAGCATAAACTACTTTGAAAAAATAGTTAGGTACAGCTATTTTATTTTTACCGATAGTTCTACTAACCTTTTGTTTTTTGAAAATCGGGCCAGTATATACAAATACCTCTTGTTTATATTTTGCCCAGAAGCGTACATAAGACTCTAGTTGTGCCCAACCTTGTCTGTTTAAGCCAGCTTTTTGAGGGGACATATTTGACAGATAAAATGATTGAACAGCAGATTCTTTTGAAAAATCCATTGCTGCATAAGGTGCAAGATGGCCACGGTCATAGCCTGATTTTTTATAGTCTGACAGTTCAGCTCTATATTTTGCTGGAACAGCAGGATCAGCTTGAAAGTCATCATGACGCTTCATCTTATTACTAACAGACTTACCAGTAAGTTTATAAGCAACCCAACGAGGTTGTTTTGTTTCATAGTTATAACCAACAATATAACCTAATCGACATAAATATAAATTAGCATGGTCAGGGTTTCCATACTCCAAAAAGTCATGACAGTAGTTTGTTACTACTGGTAACGTAGTAACTGGCTTAGATTCTGCGAAAGTAGTATTTGAAAAGATGATAATAAATGTAGATAAAAGTAGGGTAATGATTTTTTTCATTATACATACCTGTTAATTAATCCTTTGCATATCATATATCAACAGCAGTAAATATAAAGGTTAATTTAGATAGAAATAAAGAGGTTAGCAGATATGGTTCCATCCCGTGGCATTTTCATCGAGTTAATTTCATATCTGCTTGGGACTATACTATATTTATTTTTAAGTTATTGAAATAGTAATATATTTAAAATTAAGAATTATTTTTAGTCTTTTAATATGAGAAATTAATTACTCGTAATTTTGATAGGTTATTTTATCAATATAGTTTTTTATCATTTAAGTGATGGTTTAATTTAAGATTAATATATGAGGGTTGTAGTAAATGTTTGGAAATAAATCAACGAAAACTAAATTTACAAATACGTACAATAAATTAAAAGAGATAGATGAAAGAGCCAAAGAGCCAGGTTTTTTATTTTCTAAGCATTTTCATTTGGCATATGCTTTAGAAGGTGAAGGTTTTTTAATACCTGGCTTTTGGAATGAGGTTGTTAGAAAATGTGATGATAGTGTTATTGATGCAGCCAATAGACTTATTGACTTTAAGTTATTTAATATTGATAACTTTCGTAAACTAGTAAATTCTGCAGGTTTGTCTGGGCTTATAAATGAAGTAGGTGAAAGTGAACTTTCATCTCGAAAATTAAAAAGTCTACTAATTCAAGGTGGGCCTTTGGCAAATAATATACAAGATATGAGACCAGAAACTCCTCTCTTAAATACAGATAAAAATAATGCTCAGGTTTTCAATTCTATAGACAATGATATGTTATGATAACATTTCTTGGCTAAAGCTTATATCTTACCCAAACTCTCTATCTTTTTTGTCTTAGTATATGCATATAAAGGCAAATTAGGTAACATTCATGAAGGGCATAGATCGTTTTAATGGTCGAGTTTTAGATGACATTGATCATGTTAAACAATCAATTGAAGATATATTAACAACACCCATTGGTTCACGTGTTCAGTTACGCACCTATGGTAGTCGATTATTTGAATATATCGATCGGCCTATGAATAATGAAACAGTCATACAGATTATTCTTGAATCAGCTAAATCAATTGATGAGTGGGAGACAAGAGCTAGATTAACTCGAATATTACCATCTATAAATGACAATGGTCGTTTAAACATCGATGTTGATTTCACTTATCGTCCAGATGGCAAAGCAAGTCAATTACGAGGGGTAGTGTTATGAGTGTATTTGATTTAGCAAAACTACCACTATCAGATTCAATCAAATCAGTAGATTATGATGCCAACTTTAATGCGCTGATTGATAAGTTTAAAGAACATATGCCAGAGTATGATGCCTATCTTGAGTCAGACCCAGTCATTAAAATATTTGAAGCCTGTGCTTATTTACTAACATTAAAAGATCAAGAACGTAATGATCAAATTAAAGCGATATTGATTTCATTTGCGCAAAATAAAGATTTAGACAACCTAGGTGCATTATTAGCAGTTGTACGTGCAGACAGTGAAGATGATGAACGTTATCGAATTCGTATTTTAACGGCATTAGAAAAAGCAAGTAGTGCTGGTGCTGCACAGGCTTATGAAGCCTTAAGCTTAGAAGCTGATAGTCGTGTTGCAGATGTTAAAGCTTATGATGAAAAAGATAAGCCAGCTAAAGCCTTTGTCACCATTCAATCAAATGTTTCTGACAATGGTGAAGCCGATAGTGAGTTAATAGATATTGTAACAGCTTATTTAAATCATGAAGATCGAAAACCACTGGGTGCTGAAGTCATTGTAAATAGTGTTGAAGCCTTAAATTATCAGATTGATGCAATGGTTAAATTTGATCAGTCAGCTGATATTGAAACCGTTAAAATGCATATGACTAACTCAATTAATGAGCTTGTATCATTTAAACATAAAATCGGTGCTGAAATTGCCTTATCAGAAATCTATGCAAGATTAAATATGGAGGGGGTATCAGTTGTTGAAGAGTTAAATGAGCCAAAAGCAAATATCAAAGCAGGCCAACATCAAGCGCCTTACTGCACAAATATTAATATTGTGGAGGCAAGCGAATGAATTTATTGCCACCAAATTCAACTGAGTTAGAAAAAGCCATTGTTGGTGCATTTGAAGCCGTATTAAATTCTAAAGACTTACTGATACAGAAATTATGGAATGCTGATTGTTGTCCTGACGAATTTCTACCCTATCTTGCAAGTTTTTTATCAGTTGATTTTAGAGCTTATAACAAGGCAACGAATGAACAAAAACGTGCCATGATCAAAAGTTCAATTGATATACACAGAAGAAAAGGCACATTAGGCGCGCTAAAGCGTGCATTGGAAACTATAGATTATCAGTTATCATTACGTGAATGGTATGAATATGGTGGTGTGCCACATACATTTACTTTAGATGTGGTTGTAGATAAGAATAAGCAAATTAACTCTGACTTAAAGGCAATCAAACATTTAATTGATACCAATAAAAATGTACAGAGTAGCTATATTTTTAATCTAGCTAATGATACGGATAGCAAAGTTAAAGCAGGTGGCTTTGTTGCTTTAGTTCATGAGTATAGTTTAAGGGGAGTTGCTTAATGTATGAGATTAAAGTAACGGATATTGGCAAAGCGCTATTAACACAAGCCATATTAGATAAAGGTAAAATAAAGTTTGATGCATTTAAAATTAGCAATGTTACTGATGATGTTAATCTAAATTCGGTTGTTTATACAGGGCTAATCAATAAGATTGAAGTTAGAACAAATGAGCTTATTTTTACTTGTGTTGTGCCTGAAAGTGCCAGTGGTTTTTGGCTACGCTCAATTGCTTTGTTAGATGATCAAGAACGTGTGATTGCTTATGGTAATATTCCAGAAATATATAAATCTGATGATGATTTATCACCGAGTGTTAGTAACTATACCATCACATTACAAATAGATAACGCTGATCAAATTAATATTGAATTTAATAGTCAAGCTTGTTCAACGGTTGCTAACTATTATCAATTAGCAGAAAGTTTAATTTGTTTAATGAAAGATCATTCACAACTTGCTTGGGATTATGCAAAAGAAAAGTATGAAAGTTAAAAGGGGGTTATAAGTGGCAACAATAGATGATGTGCTAAAAGCAACAACTGATTTAAATACTGCGGTATCAACAGAATGCCAGCGCATTGAAGATAAGCTTAATGAATTAGAGTTATATAAATCACAGTTATTAGCATCATATAATGCTGAATTAGCTCGATATCAAGAGGATGGATGGCCACCACACTTTAGGCTGTCACGTAATCAAATCGGTACGGTTACAGAAGGGATACTTGACTATTTTAGTATTGTTGCTGACTGTGATATTACATTTGAAGTAATTAGAACAATTAGAACTGGTATTGTTTGGGAAGATCGAGATGCGGAAGAGCAAGCAATTCTATCAGCAATGGGCAAAGAAGGTATTACACATACATTACCTGAGTTTAACATTATTAAAATGGTCTGGACTAAAAAATTACCAAAAGAGAATAGTCGACTGTTCTTACAGTCGATTAACTACCATACATATGTCACTCACGGTAGTTATGCCAAATTAGTTCAAGGTACTTTACGAGGGAGTTATTTTGAAGGTATTACCAATGAGTGGGGATTATGTGGCGCAACTAATCTTTTAACAAGCACATCTTATGCAACACCACACCCCTATGCTGAAACAGAAACAGGTGAGGTTCATTTTTGTTTGTTAGGCACACTTGCTGGGCGTTTTCCAATTATTAGAAGTAAACCCAGATGGGGTTATTTTCCATATTTACAAAGTATTTTAGATTAGGGGGTTAATGATGTTAGATGAGCAAAGTTTAATTAAATCAAAATTAGCTAAACGAGATGAACTAAGAGATGCAATACATCATTCAGTTGGAGATGCGGAAAGTTTATTTAGTATTGACTCTGATTTATTACAGATAATTACTTATTTACTGATTCAGTTAATTGAATCTATGAAATCTGAAACGGCAGAAGATCATATACAAGCCATTATTTCAAGGTTAGATACAGATGTATTAAATACACTAGGTTTATTATCTGAAAGCCTAAAAGATAAATCACTTATTTTTCCAATTGATGTTAAACGCAAGTTTAAATCAGAGGAAGGTATATTTAATGGCTTAAAAGAACGATATACAAAAACATCAAATCATTTGAGTGATTATTACAATGATATAACACCTGTAGTAAATAATGAGGCTGATGATGTTAACAATAGTTAAAGGTGCGATATCAAACTTATCAGGGTTTATTTTGGTTTTAATTGTTGTCTTTGGTGTTATTCATTTAAACCGTAAATTAAACAAGATGAATGCAATGTGGATGGATGCAAATCAAGTGATTGTTAAAAATCAGCAACAGCAGATTGAAGTTAATCGAGCTTATAGCAATCAGCTAGATGCATTAACAAGTCATATTAGTGGTCTAAATGAAAAAGATCGCACACAGTGGATACAAAGTTATCATCCAGAAATACAAACCTTATTAAAAACACCACCAGATGGTTTAAAACCACAGGGTATTGTGTAGTGGTTAAGTGGGGAGGAGTTATTTTTATAGTTAGTTTACTTAGTGGCTGTGGTTGGTTTATGCCAACAGCTCAAGTTTCAGGTCATATCCCACCATCATTAACAAGCCCAAGAATCGTACATGGTTGTAGTGAAATACAGACAGAGTTAAAACTCGCAACTTGCTATTTAAAAACGAGTGAAGCTTTATATTTAGCAAATCAGGATAAAGAAAGTTTAATGAATTTAGAGAAGAAATGGCATGATTGATTAGAAATGTAACTTACGGTGCAAATAGTTTTTTAACTTTTTAAGATTTGTATTATAAATCTCAATGTTACCATCAGATAATTCTGAAATCCATTCCTTATGTATCTCTTTTATTAGTTTGAGATACTCTTTATTTAAAAATGGCCATGCTTTGCTAATATTCTTTTCGAACTCTGTTATATCACTTTCATTTACGTAAATTCTTCCATAATCTGGGGGTGGATAATTAGGGCTTTCAAGATCCATATTATGGTTGATTTCCTCTCTAATTTCATAAACTTCATGCTGTCTGAGGAATTTTAGCAGGAAAAAATAGAACTCGGTAAAAGCTTGGTATTTTTGTTTTCTTTTTTCTAATTTATAAGATGAGAAATAAGTTATAATACCGCCACTAAAGATGGAAACTAATACGATGATCATATCCTTATATGTTGTGAGTATGTCACTTATACTTTCTATCACAAAATGCTCTCATTAAAATCATTTGTTTATTTGAGCAATTACCCCGTGGCTTGCCACGCGGTACATTAAACGGGAAAGTTTGAAAACCGAAGAGGTTTTCATGTTAAACTAAAAAAATGTCGCTAGTAAGATCATTTCATTGTGCCTATAGCACTCATTACCACATAGTTTTTCCTGTGAAATACAGGAAGGCCTTGCTGATCTCAAAAGTAGAGTGCCGTTTAAAGGCAATCTGCGAAGAGATAGGT
>JAKJJQ010000074.1:0-10800 GCA_021713415.1 Thiotrichales bacterium 19X7-9 | reverse complement strand
AATAATCGACAGGCTTGTGAGATTGAACGATATGACATGCCATTAATAATCACTGGAATGGCTCTTGGTTTGATTTTCTTTTCTCTATTTGATGATAATAAGCGCTCTGCTGCTAATATATAGCGATCAGACCCATCATCATAAGATAATGTTTTATTAAACTGATCTCGACTAAATCCATGCTCTGTTAAAAATGATTTAATGCTTGAATAATTTTTACCTTGTACTTCAAATGATCTATTCAATGCCCTACTCCTAACTGATATCAACTCGCTTTAATCGCCAACGATGTTTTGGTTTGTCATATCCCCATACTTCAATGCGCCAACCAGCTTCTCTTAAATCATCTATTGCATCACTATCTGCTATCTTTTTAATTCTTGATGCTATGTTATTTCTTGATGTAATTTGTATTGCTAAGGTTTCACCATGACCAACCGCTAACACATCAATGATGCCAAATAGATCATGCTTACGCTTAGAAAATCCACACCAACGTTCAACAACCTGACAACAAGTATATTCATCTGACTTTAACTGTTTTAATGCCAATTGGTTATAGCTCATATGACTGCTACTTACTAAGCTTTAAAACTAGCAAGTAAAGGCAAAGACCAAATATAATCCCACTAAAAGTAAGATAAAATGGAAACCATAACGGCGCAAATACCAAAATCCACGACCAATTAATCACACCAAATAATTTTAAGATTGCAAATAACAAAGTTAATGATAAAAGTAAGCCATATCCTAGACATGTTCCTATCTTTGATTTATTCATTGTTGATCCTTGTGTTTGAACTTAATCATTAGCATAACTCTTATAATAAATGGCCACTGGTTAAACTAATAAACACTTGAAAATAGAGGCTTTATTTAGGCTTTTTTATAACCTTTTTCATTTAATTCTGATTGCAATACCAATCCAAAATGATGCGGATTAACATTCATATCTTCTAATGAGGTTTTTGTCATTTCACTGATTAAAAATAGACCATAACTTAATGATAGTTTCTGCATCCTATAAGCATCACCTATTGCACTTCTTAACTTATCTACTTGATCAAAACGTTGCTTATCCAATAGATAATCAACCGCTGAATTAAGCATTTCATTTAAAAAACGCATTAAGCCTTCTTCAACATTAAACTCAAACTTATCCATAGTCTCTAACCTCTCTCTTGTTGCTGATTAAAACTAAATTAAATATCTGCAATCATTCTGCGTAACTTAATTCATTTAGATTCGTCTTAGTAAAATGGCCAATTAAACTAATCAAAACAGAGATGGCCAATTCTCCCTCTACTGAAAAACGCTCAATAGCATTTGCTAACTGCATTACTTCATTTTTTGCATTATTAGCAATCAAATAATCAATAGCCTTATCAACTAAATGCACCTTAAAACTCTTAATTTCACTATTGATATCAAATTTAAAATCACTCATGTTTCTATCCTTAATCTTCCTATTTCCATAACAATGCAGCGAGTTAATCACTACAAAACTAAAATGCTGATTGAAATCCATGCGGTTTCGAGTATTGTTGCTTTCCACTCTTGCAGAGTAAATTTTTGATGATGTTTAAAATGTGCTTGAATGTTTTACCAACAAAATGATGATCGGGATTAATTATCTGAAATTCGATCCAAGCAAAAACTTCCTTTACATTCGTAATCTTAGCCTTCCCCGTTGATTGCGAATCATGTAATAGTTGACTTATTGCCACTTGCTGTAGTGGTGTCAGTACTGACTGACGCTGATCTTCGGCATGAAAAGTTGCCTTCTTTGGTTGAAGCTTTGCATAGAATTTAGGCATGCCCTCTTCTTTCCTATCAATGCGCTTTAATGCACTAATTGCATCAGCCACAAGGTCATCAATACAGCTATAAAAACTAGTTTCGTAGTAGTCGCTTAAAGTCATCAACAGAGAACCTAAATCCAAATCGTAAGACTCCGCTAAATTCTTAGCGAAAATAAAACCATCACCCCCTTCAGATAAATCTAATTCAAAATTAACAGATTTAACTTTAACAGCTTCTTCTTCTTTTTCTTCTATAACCGTAACTTGGTTAGAATTGTTAATATATTTATTATTTTCTTTTTTTATATTATCTATTATATATGATTCTGCGGAATCCATCGAATCAGAACTGTTGGAATCCATCGAATCAGAATTGTTGGATTTCACAGAGTCAGGATTAGAGGCTTGATTGCTACTTTTAGTCTCATAATTTTCTTCATTTATTATCTCATTGACAGTAGGATTACTATTTATTTTTAAGCTTTCTATTTGTGCCATTAGATGCTTAAATTTTTCAGTTATGAAAATTTTGGTTCTGACTGCTCCATCATGGCATCTGACCCTTACCGATTCTATCCAACCAGTACTTTTAAGATAAAATAGTGCATTTCTAACTACCGTTTCTTTAAAACATGTATGATCAATAATATGTTGAACATTTGGAAGTAAAAAATATGGTTTACCGTTTTCAATATATTTACTTCTATTCGCTCTGAAGAAGAGAAAATCAGCTATTTCAGCATAATTGTGATTAATATCCATTTCTGTTAATAATAGTTTGCGTGCTTCAAAAAATATTGAACTCATATATCTATCCTTAAATAACATGATGATAATTATGTTACAAAGCTCAGTCGTATAATTTTCAGCTGAGTAATCATCATATAGACCAGACATATGCACAACTAACTTGCAAAAAGAATATTACATTTGCTATTATTAGAGTTACTGATATCTGGTCAGTACAATGGATTTCGAAAAATTTTAGCCGATATTACGAAATCCATTCCCTAAATACTCAACAGGTCTTCCTACAAACCTCATTATGTACTAATATTACTTAACGAAGTACATTAACCACTTTAATCCAAAAAAAATGGTAAATCAATAAAAATGGATAAATTAAACAATATTTCTGAAAACTTAAAATCATTAATGGAAAATAATGGTTATCTAACGTTATCAGAAATATCTCGACGAACCAATATTCCACAAGCAACATTGCATAATGTTCTTAGTGGTAAAACTCATAATCCAAGGCATCTAATAAAAGATAAACTTGCAAAATTTTTTGGCATCACCATAAATCAGTTAGTTGGTAAAGAAGAGCTATTAGATTCTAAAGATAATTCATTTAAGAAAATTCCAACCTTATCATGGGAATCAGATATTCAACTTGATACAATATTAGTAGAAAAGCATGATAGTTTTGAAATTTCTTTTAAAATAGATAATAATATATACGAACCAATGTTTCCTAAAAATTCAATTATTATTTGTAACTCAAAAGTTGATTATGGAAAAGGTAAATTACAAATTATAGTAGCTAAAAATGGTATAAAAAAAATTGGAACACTAATAAATCAAGAAGGAATAAATATTCTAATTACAAAAACATCAGATGGAAAAAAATCTGCAATGAACTTCATACCTAGTGCATATGATGAAGTGTACAGCATTAAACAAATTAGATACGATGTAGAATAATCTAACTTAAAGCTAGAGAAAATGGATTATAATTTTTTGTTGCATCAATTGTATTAATTTTTTCTACTGATTTAATATGACGAGTGATATACCATCCTGGGACAACAAATATAATAGCTGTGACCATTTTGACGGCAAAACCAAATAACATCAATTTAATTAAAATTAATAGGTTTGAGGTACTACCAAAAAATGCAATAAAATCTACGATAATAGATAAAAATAATTGCCCAATTGCAGTAGATAATAATGAGCGAAAAATAAATGATCTATTTTTTGCTTTTGATCTCAATAAAGACATAGTAATAATATTCAAAAATTCACCAACAAATACACCTATTAAACTAGCAAAGAAAAATCTAAAAGTAGGATCAAATACCTTTTCATATGCTACATTATGTAAGAAAAAAGATGGATATGGTAGATGAGAAATACCTATGCCATATAATGAAAAAAACAACTCGCATAATAGACCTAGCCATATGAACATTCTTGGATAAGAATAGCCATACACTTCTGACGCTACATCATTAATCATGAATGTTAATGGAAAAATAAATATTCCACCAGGTAATACAATATCAAATATGATAATCATTCTATTTGCTGTGGCTATGGTTAATAATATTGCTAATAAATAAGCTGCTAAAAGATAATATGAATACCTATATCTTACTGTTTGCATTTTGACTCTCTTTTTTCTGATAATAATGATTGTTCTAAAACATGATCTTCATACCCTTCTTTATACCCAGAAAGATAATATAACCTCGCAATTTCTGCCTTGGATAAATTTTCCATTTTCTTTGAATCAGACATAACATCAGAAATATCTACTTTATTATATTTGTTATTACTTTTAACCGATAAAGATATACTAACTGAATCTGAATTACATTCCATACTTGTTGATTGAACTGAACAAAATGATGCTCCTGAAATCTTTAAGGCACAAGCAGTTAAATTTCTGACTGTTGCACCGCTAAAATTATTAAGTAATGCATCATCATTAATCAGATGTGTTAGTTTTATTTTATCAATGCCACTTTTGCCATGCATTCTATAAAAAATTAAAAAATCATCTTGAATAGGTTTGACATAAATAACTTCAAAAATTGAATCATAATCTGGCCTAATGGATGAAATAGCATTTTTGATTTTTTTATACACTCTTTTTCCTTAAGATAACTCCCAAACTCTCTCTACCATCCAATAGTAGATCAGGAGGAAAATAATCCTTTCTATCTATATATTCCATATGTTCGATTTCAAAATTAAATTTCTCAGATAATTTTAAAAAATCACTTTTATTTAACCAATGTACTTCTTTAGGTAAGTTATTTTGATATCCTTTACTTTCATATCCATAAGTATCAGAAATATAACCGGGATATTCTATTTCTGAATTTAATGATCTTTTTTCATATTCTTCTAAAAAATTAATCCAATTTCCAAGGTATGGTGTTTCAACAGTAATAAAAACTTTACCATTATTATTTAATAAATTAGAAAATAATTTAAATGAATTTTCTAATCTTTCAGGATTAAGAAAATGTAATACTCTAGAAATTAAAATAGCCTGAAATTTTCTGTTATACTGTATATTTAAAAAATCTCCAATATAGTATTTTATGTTTCTTTGTCGTTTATATTTGTCTTTAATTTTATTTATGTGTGAATTACTTATATCATTACAACAAATTTGTAAATTATGCCTCAATGCGTACTCAACTAAATTTCCATTTGCTGAACCTATTTCAAGAACCCAATCGGGGTTATCAGAAGCATACTTTACAAATGATTTAGCTATACAATCAATTTTAAGTAATTCATAGCCCATATTATTGTCTGTAGCTTTAAAATAATTTTCCATTTTTATAAATTCCAATAATATTAAGCTCAGATTTAAACCAATAAAAGTGGATATGTCAACTGAATTTTGCTAAGAACAGAAAAAAGATATTTATAATCACATTTTAAGATTATTTAGCGCTGCATAATTTATCAATAACTATTACTTCCTTCAAAATCGCAAGCCTTTATCCACTCTTCTTTTTTATCTCGTATTGTTTCTAAAATATCTGCACCTTTTGTAGGATAAATTAAGTTTTTGCTTAACAGAAACTTTATGAATTTTTCAAAAGAAACTATATTAATTTCTATAGACTCTCGGGAAAAATCGCAAAATTCATGCTTTAATATATCACCACCTAAATAATTAGTTATATCTTCAATGGATAGTTCTGCCACCGTACGTAACTCATCTATCCTTGTAACACCAATTCTTCGATAAAGTACAAAGCCAAATATATTGTATTGATGTTGCTTTATTGTTGCCATCGTTAATTGCTCTTCTAGCAAATATTGCTCAAATAAATTTAGTAAACGATGATTCTTATTTTCTATTGTTGCAAATGCCTCTGTAAATTTAGAATCATATGACATACTTCTATTCCACCATATCGTGCTAGTTTAGATTATTGATTACTGTAATTATTTTTTCATTATTATTCAATGGATTTTTAATATTACTACTCAATACCACCTAAAGCTTAAAAGGCAGTAAAATTTTTTTGTTTCTTTAATTCCTCTATTTCTGCCATTAAGCTAGTTAATTTTTCTGTAGAAAAAATTATTGATCTTACTACACCATCACTACATTTTTGCTTATCAACAATAATCCAGCCATGTTTTTCTAAGTACTGTAAACTTTTTTTGATAACAGTAGATGAAAAGCCTATATTTCTAACCAAATAATTAATACCTGGGACTAAGAAAAAATTTTTGCCATTTTTTACATGCTCGCTCGTATTTATTTTATGTAAAAGATAATCTGCTATTTCAGCATAATGTCTACTATCATCCATTTCCCTTACTAAGACTACAAAACCTTCATGAAAAATTGTAGCATTTAATTTTTTATCTTCTGCTTTGCTGGACACTTGTAATTCCTTATTTCATTTTTGTCATTATGAAGTTCATTCGCATGCCGTGAACGCTTAATCGCATCATTTTTTGACTTTGTTCACGATAAAATGCAAATGGCCGTTCATCTGATACGAATTTGATATCAATGAAAATCTTCATTTAAAGCCATACTTGTAAATTTGCAGTTTTCTCCCTTAAATAATAGTCCTATGCTACCAACCCCCCCATTTCTTTGTTTGCCTATTACTATCTCTGCTTTGCCTTTTGCTTCTGGTTTATCCCTATCATAAACTTCTTCTCTATAAACAAACAAAATAACATCTGCATCTTGTTCAATTGCCCCTGACTCTCTTAAATCAGACATTCTTGGGCGTCTATCTGCTCTATCATCTACTGAACGATTAAGCTGAGATATTGCTATAACTGGTACACTTAACTCTTTAGCTATGGCTTTTAATTCATTCGATATTTTAGTAACTTCTTGAGTTCTATTTAAGCCTGACTCATGAACTTGCATTAATTGTAAGTAATCTACAACAATTAAGCCCAAATCTGGATTTTGGCGCTTAAAGGCTCTAGCTTTATGCTTGACGTTTAATGGCGTCAAAGCTGGCGTATCTACAATGGTCATTTTCCTATCTTTGACACATTCAATAGCAATACTTACTTTGCCCCAATCACCTTCTGATAACTTACCTGTCCGCAAGTTTGATAGGTGAATGTTACCTACTGATGACATTCTACGCTCTAGGATTTCATCTGCTGACATCTCCAGTGAAAAAACTAAAACTGACTTGTCAGTTTCTTTTAGTACATTCTCTGCAATATTCATTGCAAAGGTCGTCTTACCCATAGATGGCCTACCAGCTACTACAATAAGTTGACTTGGGTGAAGACCTGCAGTTTTTTTATCTAAATCTATAAAGCCTGTTGGTATTCCTGTAATACCATTTTCGCTGTATTGTTTAGCTTCTAGCTGATCTATAAATTTGGGTAACAATTCTTTAGCAGATTTAAAATCATGTTGATCTGATTCTGCCATTGCTCTAACAGATAATATTTCTTTTTCTACTTCATCAATCAGCTGATGTTCATCTATATTGTTGTTAATCAGCTCATTACTACGAACTAAAGCTTGCCGTAAATGCCGTTTAATTGCCCTACGTTTAACGATCTCTGTATAAGCAATGCAGTTGCTGCTTGTTGGGGTATGTCTCGCTATGTCGGCTAAATACGCAAGCCCTCCTGCATCATCCAGAAGTTTGGCATCTTCTAAAATATCACCAAGTGTTACTGCATCTAATGGTGTGCCTACTTCTAATAATCGTTGAATATGTGTGAATATCAGTTGATGACGTCTATCATAAAAGTCTTTTACTTCTATCTTATCGCTAATTTTATCATAGCAATCATTATCAATTAGAAGCGATCCTAGGATTGACCGTTCTGCTTCTATCTCGTATAGTTTTTCTTGAGTAGTCATTAATTTGATTCCTCACTTCTGCATTTACTCATGCAATCACCTAGATGTATGAAAGTTGTTTTTGAAATGATCCTTTAAAGCAGCTTCATACATCGCTCCTGATTTCCTACCCTGAGTTTTAGATTTAATTTGGTTGTTAATTTTATTTAGATCATCTTCAGATAAAGATTCTTTCCATAGCTCAAAATCTAATAAAAACATTTCTTCTTTTTGCTTTTTGACTTGTGCTAATTTTTTACGCTTCGCATCTAATGATTTTTGAATAGCTTCATCTATTGGGTCAATATAGCCATCTTCTGTCCAAGCATTACCTTTTCTTAAAACACCAAATAAACCTTTAAAACGATTTTTCTCTGGAGCATACTTTTGCATTTCTTCTTTTCGGTTGTGTAATGCCCATGCGTAATGATTAATACTCTCTTGCGCTACTTCTGGAGTAACAGTGCCAAAACTTTTAATCTGATCTAGGTGGCTTTTCTTAAAACCAAACTCAGATAACTCTGAAAAATCAACAGTGCTGAAATCATTTTCTAAATTAGCTATGTTGGTGTTCATTTCCTCAGAACTATTTATTTGAGCTTGAGACTTTTCATTCAAAATATTAACTTGTTTCTGTAAGTTATCTATTATGGATTTTTCATGGATTGATAATTTATCAATATTAGTAATATTATTATATATAGATGAATTAGATTGGCTCTTAATTTGATAAATGTCTTTGTATTCATTTAAATGTCTAATTGGAATAGTGTAAATTGCAGTTGCATTTTTCCCACCTTTAATAGAATCTAATTTACGAATTAGTTGTTTTGAGATTAGCCTTGAAATACTGGTATTTATACTACCAATTGGTACGGATGAGTTATCTGATATTTGCTTTTTTGTTAATGGCTGTGTTTGCCTTTTATCTAAACGCGAGCAGATATCTAAAGCAATGTAATTGAATATTTTTAATTCATTTCCTGAAAGATTATTAACGTTATAAATTAGCTTTTTTGTGTCAAGTTGTGTCGAGTTTGTGTTAGGTTTTGTGTCAAGTTGTGTCGGGTTTGTGTTAGGTTTTGTGTCAAGTTGTGTCGAGTTTGTGTTAGGTTTTGTGTCAAGTTGTGTCGGGTTTGTGTTAGGTTTTGTGTCAAGTTGTGTCGGGTTTGTGTTAGGTTTTGTGTCAAGTTGTGTCGGGTTTGTGTTAGGTTTTGTGTCAAGTTGTGTCGAGTTTGTGTTAGGTTTTGTGTCAAGTTGTGTCGAGTTTGTGTTAGGTTTTGTGTCAAGTTGTGTCGAGTTTGTGTTAGGTTTTGTGTCAAGTTGTGTCGGGTTTGTGTTAGGTTTTTTATTAGTTTTTTTAGTCGTACTTGTTAAATGAGACGTATTTCCAATCCTAACTGCACCAAATAATTTGTCTAGTTGAGTTTTCTTTACAGCCATGACTTTAATTACCTACTTTTACTTATCATTAGTAATATTATCTGCATTAATACGGTTCCATAATTCCGTAGACAAGTCATAATAATCATTAGCTAATATCGATTTATTATGACTTTCAATAACTGAAACTTGCTCAATTCCACTTTCTTCAGCAATGGCATTTAATCTATGAATGGTTGTATTTGTCACCAAATCTTTAAAATTAGTTCTATAAAACGTTTCAATTTGCGTTGATAGAGTGGTGTTATTTTTTAGAGTTGGAATGATACTAAATGAATTCCAGTCTAATTCCATATCATTTTTAAAATCATTGATTAATTCAATATTCTCTACAACAGATCGAAAAGATTCTAATTCACATGCAAAAGGGCATAAAATATCAGTAGCCATAGCCAAAGAATTTTGTACTAATTGACTACCCCAAAATGCTGAATTATCTAAAAGTATTACATCATATTTATTAATTATTGGTTTTATTAGTCTTTGCAATGTAAATTCTCTACGTCTTTCATCCTTAATTTTTTGTTCTAAGAAATTAAGGTTAGAAGACTCTGGAATATAACTTAAACTAGGAAGAGATGTTTGTTTTATGACATCTTTAATTGAAACATCACCTTTAGAAACTTCCCATAAGCCATTTTCCGATATATTTGAAGCTTCATCAAGTGTTGTAATGTCAACTGAGATACCTAAATTTCTTGTTAGTGTTTTTTGCGATACTTCTAGGCCTATTGCTAGAACATTTATACCATTAAGAGCTAATATTCTTGCCAAGTTAAATGATAAACTTGACTTTAACACGCCCCCTTTAGGACTATACGTCGAAATAATTTTTACTTTGTTAGGTTTTTTTAAAAAACCATAAGCTATACCTATTTCAGGAAGTTGAGATTCATTCCATACTCTAACTTTTACTGAACCTCTATGAATTCTATTTGCTTGGGGGATAATTCCTTTTTCTTCATCCTTTAGGATAGCAGCTTTAGTTTTTTGTATTCTATAAATTTCCATAATGTTTTTAATCGTATATGTTCTCATTTATAAACTCCGTTTATGTTTTAATTTAAAAATAGCATATAAACATATACCAATCAATAAAATCATAAGTTTAATCTTTGATTTTATTAAATGTGTTATACATGGCCTATGACTCCAGAACTTGCGCTGTGGGATAGTTTGACTATATTTCATACAGGAAAATCGTCATTAATGATTACTCTGGATAGATATACACGGGTTCTTCCATAAGACCCGATACAGAATTAAAATACTACTTTTTAAAATTAAAATAACTTTTGAAATTTTATTGCTATAATTAATATAATGATGTAATACATCATTGCTTCAATAATAAAGTATGGTCTATGTAATCATGCATTGCAATAGAAGGTGGCATTACTATTCTCTTCTTAAGAGAATTTGATCTAATCACACACCAAGTCATCTTCTATTGTTTGA
>JAKJJQ010000073.1:0-10980 GCA_021713415.1 Thiotrichales bacterium 19X7-9 | reverse complement strand
CGAGGTAGATTAGCCAAAGATATTGCAGCAGAGCTTGGTATCAAACAGAAGCTTGTTAGGCAGCGTTTAGGTTTTTATCGCAAGGGTAAGTATGAGGTTAAATTGTGGTTTGGTCTCAATCCGATTGAGTTAGATCGCTTAGGTAAACCAAAAGCACAAAAATCAGATGTGATGGTTAAGGGGGTCAGAATTGAAAATGCTTTTATTAGCCCATCAGGCAAGATTAAGAAGCGTATAGATATGAGTCGACCAACGGTCGAAATTAATAAAAAGGCACAAGCAATTATTGAAAAACGCTTGCCTTATTACTTTAGGGAAACATTTTTTAAAAAATTAGAGGAAGTTTTAAAGTGGAAATTAAAAACACAAGGTCGCTAACTGAATTAATCTTTACTAAACTAAAAGAGCGGTATGATCAGTTAAGCTGGTCACTGTATCCGCCGATACAGAACTTGGAAGCATTGTCGCCTCGGGTCTCTAGCTTAAATCTTTCAAGTTTTGAGATCACACGGAAATATTCGGATGGTCGATTATCGGCGGAAATACATTTTACTCTCAATCTATTATTTAAAGATGTTGACTTAGCCGAATTTAATATTAGAGATGCAGCATTTTCTATTAGTGCATTTTTACATCGGAATAACTTTAATCATGATCAAATTGGTGAGACTGAAATTATTAGTAATGAGCCTGACTATTTACAACCCGATATTGATGGTTATTTATCTTGGAAAATAGAATTTCTTGTACCATTTGCTTGTGGTGAGAGTGTTTATGAAGCAAATGGTGAAGCCCCAGATGTAGAAATAGATTCGAGTATTAATCATGACTGAGTTAGAACGTATTGGTGAATTAGAAAGAAGGTTATCAAATTTAATTCGAGTGGGTACAGTCTCGCAAATAGACCCAATCAAAGCACGTGTGCGTATTAAAGCAGGTAATATTTTAACGACATGGCTTAAATGGATGACGCAACGCTCAGGTGATTGTCAAACTTGGTGGTCGCCATCACTTGGTGAGCAAGTATTGATTTTATCACCAAGTGGTGAATTGAATAATGGCATTGTATTGCCATCAATTTATACAAGCAATCAGCCAAGTAGTGATTTAGCGTTAGATAAAAAAGTTTACTCAGATGGTACAACCATTAGTTATAGCTATGCGGATAATAAATTAACGATCAACTGTGTTGGTTCTATTAATATATTTGCTGCAACGTCAGTGAATTTAACAACAAATGAAGTTACTTTAAAAGCCAATAGTATTTATGCAGAGTGTCCAATGACAACGATTACAGGCAATGTATTAGTTCAAGGTAGCTTAACTTATCAAAGTGGCCTATATGGCTCAAATGCTAAAGGCGGTTCAACTGCATCAATTGAAGGTTCAATTCATGTTACTAGTGGAGATGTTACAGCAGATAATATTTCTCTTAAAAATCATGCCCATCGAGGTGATAGTGGCGGTACTACATCAAAGCCTATTTAGGAGTTTAATTATGCTTATAAGCTATGTTTATTATCTTTTCATTACAGCAAGTAATTTATGGATATTAAATTTTTGTGGTTTTTTTAAAGAGGAACGACCTTTTTCATTAAGCAAACTTTATGTATTAATGATCATTGGCTATTTTGTTGGTTGTTTTATCGAACAGCATCTAATGTTCAATTAGCTTATCCAGAGCATTTATATTGATCATTTTATACTGATCTTAATGATAACAACACGTTAGATGATCAATGCAAGGTATATCAAGAGTAACAGGTCAAAAGATAACAGATATTGAGCATGTTAAACAAAGCATTGCTGATATTTTAACAACACCTGTTGGCTCAAGAGTCATGTTACGTGAATATGGCTCTACTATTTTTATGTATGTCGATCAGCCAGCCAATCAAATGACTTTGGCAAAGCTTTTAAATTCAACCGCTGAAGCAATCGATCAGTGGGAGATGCGAGTAGATTTAAAGCAAATTGATATCAATCTTAATTCAGATGGTCAGGTAAGCATTGATGTTGAGTTTACATATAAGCCTGATGGTGAAGATAAACGGTTAAATGGTGTCACTGTATGAGTAAGTTTGATTTATCTAAGCTACCACCACCAGATTCAATTCAGTCAGTTGATTATGATCAAAACTATGCTTTGCTCTTAGCTGATTTTAAAACACGCATGCCTGAATATGATGCAACAGTTGAATCTGACCCTGTGATTAAAATATTAGAAGCCTGTGCTTATGGATTAACACTCTATGAGCAACGCATTAATGATTCAATTAAATCCGTGTTAGTCTCTTTCTCACAAGGTGCTGACTTAGATAATTTAGGTGCGTTATTAGCTGTTGCTCGTGAAGAGGGTGAAACAGATGAAAGATATCGAGGCAGAATATTAACGGCATTAGAAAAAGCATCATCAGCAGGCAGTCAATCAGCTTATGAAGCGCTATCTTTTGAATCAGATAGCCGAGTTGTTGATGTTAAGGCATTTGATGATCAATCTCAGCCAGGTAAAGCCTTTGTTGTTGTCCAAGGCAATGAAGCAGATTCAGGTCTAGCAAGCGATGACTTGCTAGAAGCTGTATCGAATTATCTAACAGACCCAGAACGAAAACCATTAGGCTGTCAGGTAATTGTATCTAGTGTATCGCCTTTAGAATATACGATTAATGCAGAAGTTGTTCTTGACCCACAATCAGATAAGAGTGTTGTTTTAAAAACAATGCAAGATAACATTGATACGTTAATTGCAGACCGTCATAAAATTGGTGCAACAGTACCATTATCAGAAGTCTACGCACGCTTAAATATTGAAGGTGTAGCGTATGTAAAAGAGTTATACGCACCGACTAAAACCATATCAGCAAGTGATACCCAAACACCTTATTGTACAGAAGTAACAATAATTGAGGCGATAGAATGACGGATGTAAATATACTGCCACCAAATGCCACTGATTTAGAAAAATCTTTAGTTGGTGCATTTTTAAATCAGATCGAGCTAAAAAATAATGTCATTCGGTTGTTATTTAAACCTGATTTATGTCCAATCGAGTTTTTACCTTATTTAGCCAGTTACTTATCCGTTGATTTTGAACCTTATAATAAAGCCGATGAAGCACAAAAGCGACAAATGATTGCTGAATCAATCGATATTCATCGTAAAAAAGGCACATTAGGTGCGTTAGAGAAAGCGCTGGGTGCAATGGACTATGAAATTAATGTTAGAGAGTGGTATCAATATTCAGGTGGCATACCGCATACATTTACCATTGATGTTATTACGGATACGACTAAAAACGATAAGGTAAGTCTTGATTTAGATTTAATCAGAAATGTCATTGATACCAATAAGAATGTTCAAAGTGCTTATCTTTTTAATTTAGAAACACGATCACAATCCATTGTAAATGCAGGCTTAAAAGTTGCCTTAAAAAATAAAACAATTCTTTATGGAGCAGTTTAAATGTATGAAATTCTGATAACAGAGAATGGAAAGGCACAATTAGCTGATAGCGTTTTAACTGGTAACACAGTGATGTTTTCATCATTTAAGATTAGTAGCCAAGCAGATGATATAAGCTTAAATCATGTTGTCTACAGTGCTTTAATTAATAATGTTGAAACAAGTAATGATGAGATATGGATTAATTGCATTGTACCTGAAAGTGCAGGTGGCTTTTGGCTCAAATATATCTCAATTTTAGATGATAAAAATAATATTATTGCGCAAGGTAATATACCAGAATTCTATAAAGCAGAGGATAATCTATCACCAACAGTCAGTGATTATACGATTAAAATAAAATACGATAATGCCGATCAGGTAACGATAAATTTTAATACGCAAGCATGTTCTACAGTCGATAATTATTATCAATTAGCTGAAAGCTTAATTCGACTAATGAATGATCATACTGAGCTTGCATTAGATTATGCAAATAATAAGAATCAAACACAAGAATTACAAACAGCGACTGTAGATTTAGAACCCATTGAACAACGTTTGGATATTTTAGAATATTGGAAGAACAATTTAGTTGCTTTTGATATTAAAGGTGAAGGTCGTTATAAGTATCGATTTGATCTTCAGCATTTACCTTATGACATGATGTATCCAGTGATATTTCAATCAGGCAGTAATCGTAATGGCAGCCCTTTACTAATTGATATTTATCGAGCTTATTATTGGCAAAATGAAAGTGATTTAGATGGCGATAAAGTCAAAGGTGAGCCACATGTAGCAGGGGTGGATATTAGAAGTTACTTTTTAGATGAAGATTGGTCAGGTAATGCAAACGGAAGCATTATTAAGTTAAACGTTCAAAAGTATAGGCAAACCGTTGCCAATCTTTCAAACATGATTGATGTAAAACAAGAAAAATATGACGAGCAAGGTAACGATACAGCGTATAACACAGAAGGCATGGTTAATTGTCCAGCTTTCAGTGGTTTTTATCTTCGCGGTAGATTGGTTTATGAAGTAATCACTAATAGCCCATTAGTGAAATTTAGCTTATATGAAAAAGAAACCGCATTTTCTCATAATGCAGATGCAAGCTATAACTACCAGTGGTCAGCTGTACCGTTATCTGTATCAGATGCACGCATTAATTTTGGTAATACAAGTTTAATCAATCTTTAAGGAGAGTAACAAAGTGTCAAGTATAGATGATGTAGTTAAAGCTGCACAAGATTTAACGGATACCGTTTCATCAGAATGTGATCGTATTGATGCAAAATTAGCTGAATTAGAGGCATTACAAGCAACATTGGAACAACGAGAAAATGATGCCTGGTCGCCTTATTGGCGATTAACAAGAAATCAGTTAGGTACAGTAACTAATGGCATCTTAGATTATTTCAGTGTTGTCGCTGATTGTGATATTACATTTGAAGTCTATCGTACGATTAAAACAGGCATTCCTTGGGATCAGCGAGATGCAGAAGAACAAGAGATATTAACAGCGATGGGTAAGTCGGGTATTACCTATACTGAACCTGAGTTCAATATTATTAAAATGAACTGGACAAAAAATTTAGAAGGTAATGCACGTACATTTTTACAAGTGGTTCATTATCACACATGGGTGACACATGGAAGTTACGCTAAATTAGTTAGTGGTAGCATTAGAGGTAGTTATTTTGATGGGATTACCTCTAGTTGGGGATTATGTGGTGATAATATTTTATTAACTAATGCATCTTATGCAACCCCACACCCTTATGCTGAGACTGATACAGGTGAGGTCTTATTTTGTATGTTAGGCACAATGGCTGGCCGTTTTCCAATTAGTAGAAGTAAACCAATGTGGGGATTTATCCCTTATGTACAACAAATTGAAGATTAATATGAGGATTGAATAATGGATGAAAACAGTTTAGTTGTTAATGATGATAATTTAGGTAAATCTAAATACACTCAACGAGATGAATTAAGGTCTAAGATACATCAATCAGTTGGAGATGCTGAGGCTTTATTTAGTGTTGACTCCGATTTATTGCAAATTATGACTTATGCAATGGTTAGCTTATATGATGCCATTGAAACAAATGAGACTTACTCTAATATGCTAGATGCAGTTGACCCAGATATTATTCATTCATTGAGCCTTTTATCACAAGGCTTAAAAGATAAATCACTGATATTTCCAATTGATACAAAACGTCAATATAAATCGGAAGATGAAATCATCGATAAACTAAAAGATCGCTATACAGAAACATCAGTTTATTTGGGTGATTACTATAGAAGTCGAAACCTTACTAATAACAATAAGGATGGTAGTTAAATGATTAAAGCACTATTATCCAATGCCTTGGCTATTCTGATATTAATTGCATTTATCACAGGCATGTTCTTTATCGATAGAAAGCTCAATCGTATGGATAGAATGTGGGATGATAGCAATAAAACGGTTAGTAATAACCAAAAAGAACAAAATAGAATTAATCGTGCTTATAGCCGTCAAATGGATAGTTTGAATACTCATATTAATAAACTAGAAAAGCCTGAGCGTTCTGTTTGGCTAGATATTTATAATAAAGATATTCAAAAATTACTAGCAACACCACCTGATG
Source organism: Thiotrichales bacterium 19X7-9 (assembly GCA_021713415.1). Classification (GTDB taxonomy): domain Bacteria; phylum Pseudomonadota; class Gammaproteobacteria; order Francisellales; family Francisellaceae; genus M0027. Next base: position 4,903 of record JAKJJQ010000073.1, on the reverse strand, counting down.
GTTTGAAGCCTCAAGGTGACGTATGAACAAATTTTATTGGTTTTTAAGTAGCATTGTGGTGTTATCAATTAATGGTTGTGGCATGTTTTTACCACGACCAATCACAGTGGGTCATATTCCCCCATCACTGACACAGCCAAGAGTTGTTTATGGTTGTTCGTCCATTGAAACAGAATTAAAGCTTGCTACATGCTACTTAAAAACAAGTGAAGCCTTATATTTGGCCAATCAGGATAAACAAAGTTTAATTACTTTAGAAAGTCAGTGGCATAACTAGAAGATAATAAAATATTTTTTATATTGTTATAAATATATTTTATTTGTAAATTCTTGATATTTAATGTTAAATAATTTTTGTTAATAGATATTTTATTGTAATATTTTTGAGGTGGATATAAATAAATTTATATATAGAATAATAAGATATAGTATTTAATTGGGGTTGCTTTATGAATTTTGAACAGATATTTCATAGTATTAGATATGGCGAGATAGATTCATTTCAGATTTATCATTTAAAATTGTTTGCAGATATTTATTTAAAGTTTCTTTCTGAAAATGACGAAAGCTTTTATGAAAAACAGTTAATAGAGCGTAGTTTAATTAAATTTGTTGATGACAATTCTGAAGCCGATGGAATAACTTGTGTTATTGAATTAATTAAAATTTTAGAGCAATTAAAATCCCCTTGTATTTTAGCGAATGAATTAACATATCTACTTAGTCATATTTTAGGGCATAATATTGATATAGCTTATATTGGTAGTAAAAATATTAGATTTAAGAATCCACTATCCATTGCTCATGAAGTTAGAATTTTGCTAAAGCATATGTAATATCCCAATTTTAAGCTTAGCTATATTCTATTAGCTTATCCATCAGATATTTTGCTTTTAGTTAATAATTACTATTTAGAAGTAACTAAAAAATACGGTAGTAGTTATATGGCAAGTGGATTTTTTCACGGTGTTGAGGTTGTTGAGCTAGATTCTGGCTCACGTCCGATTCAGACAGTTAGAAGTTCAGTAATTGGTTTAGTTGGCACAGCCGATGAAGCAGATAGCGATCAATTTCCTATCAACGAGCCTGTAATGGTCGTTAATCGAACGGAAGCTGCAAAACTTGGAACAAAAGGTACTTTGCCTGATGCCATTGATTTAATCTTTGATCAAATTGGTGCAATTATTGTTGTCATTAGAGTTGAGGCATCAGATGATGCTGCAACTCAATTAGCAAATATCCAAGGTGGTGTTGATCCTGATACAGAACAAAGAACAGGTGTACATGCTTTATTAGATGCTGAAAGTAAATTAGGTGTAAAACCGAGATTATTAACTGTACCATCATTTACCACAGAAACAGGTATTGTTGCAGAGTTATTAGGTATTGCTGAGACATTAACAGCAATTATCATTGCTGAAGCACCATCAACAACCGATGCAGCAGCTCAAACCTATGCAGGTAATTTTGGCAGTCCAAGAGTTTATGTAATCGACCCACAAGTTGAAGTATTAAAAGACGGTGTAAAAACATATTTACCATCTAGCCCAGCTATAGCAGGGTTAATTGCAAAAATTGATAATGATTATGGTTGGCATTATAGTCCATCTAACCATGAGTTAAATGGCATTACAGGTACAGCCAGAGCCATTGAATACAGCTTACAAGATAATAGCAGAGCTAACCTCTTAAATGAGCAAAACGTTAATGTATTGATTAGACAAAATGGCTGGAGGCTGTGGGGAAATAGAACGACATCAAGTGACCCAAAATGGCAATTTCTTTGTGTTAGACGTACAGCCGATATGCTCAATGAGTCATTAGTTGCTGCACACCAATGGGCAGTTGATAGAGGTATTACTAAAACGTTTACTGAAGATATTACCATGAGTGTGAATGATTATTTAAGAACCTTAACAGCTCAAGGTCGTATCTTAGGTGGTAGTTGTTGGGTAGATGAAAGCGTTAATACCAATAATGAAATTAAAAGTGGTCATATTACCTTTGATTTTGATTTCACCCCTGTCTATCCAGCAGAGCGTATTACCTTTAGATCACGCTTAACTGATGACTACATTCAAGAGATATTTTAATTTAGGAGATAATCAATGATTGGTGATCGTATACTACAAAATTTTGCTGTTTACTTAGACGGTACAACGCTAATAGGTGAGACAACTGAGGTACAACTACCAAAAATCACAGTGAAGACAATTGACTATAATGGTGCTGGTATGTCAGGCACAATTGAAATTGATACAGGTAAAATTGAGAAACTAGAAACATCTATGAAACTCAAAGGCATTCAAACTGTACCTATTGGCTCACTTGGTTCTGATCCAACTAAGCCATTAATTTTAAGAGCAGATATAAAAAATAGTGATGGCACAGAAAAAAAGCTAGTGATTGAAATGCGTGGTCTCGTTAAAGAGATTGATTATGGTACTTGGAATGCTGAAGATATAGGTGAAACTAGCGTTTCTATGACTTTGCAATATTACCGCTTTAGTGAAGATGGCACAGACTTAATTATTATTGACCCCATTAATAACATCAGAAATCTAAATGGTAAAGATCAATTAGAGGGTGTTGTATCAGCTTTATCATAATATTCAATCAAACTCAAATTAATAAATAGGAGATCAATTCGTGGCTATAGAAATAATATTAACAGAACAAGTTGAATCATGTGACGGTAAGACTAAAACCAATGTTATCACCATGCGTGAACCAAAAGTAAGTGACTTATTAAATGTAAGCTCAATCGCTTCAACACAACAACAAGAGATGACTATGATCTCTCATTTAACAACGATTCCGTTAGATGAATTAAAATCAATGAAACTAAAAGATTACTTACGTTTGCAGTCAGGTTTAGTTTATTACCAAGGAGAAGAACTTGACCCAAAAGCCTATCTGAAAGAATGTTCATCATTGCCACCCAAACAGGATGGTCAATCAGTGAGCTAAAGAATTTAACACTAAAAGAGTTAAAACTATATTTTAATTTATCATTAGAGTGGATAAAAGGAATGCATGGTGAAGGCTAGCAATATTTCATTAGGTGTTACCATAGGTGCAACACTAGATAAGAGTTTTAAAGCGACAAGTTTTTTAGCGAATAAAACTATGAATAATCTAGCTCAGAAATCAAAAGGTTTAAAAGATAAGCAATCAAGCATTCTAAAATATAAAGATATTGGTGCATCACTAAGTACACAGAAAACAAAATTAACTCAAGCAAAAACTGCATTAGCGCAATTAGAATCACAAATAGTGGCGACAGCTAAGCCCACTAAAACAATGACAAATCAGTTTAATAAAGCTCAAAAAAAGGTTCAACAATTAGAAGGCTCAGTTAATAAAGAAAAACAAGCCTTAACTAATATGGGTTCAGCGCTAACTAAAGCAGGTATTAAAACACATAACTTAAATATCACAGAATCAAGATTAGCTAGAGAAATTACACGCGTTGATAAAACGATGAAGCGCAAAGCAGCTACGATGCGTATTGTTTCAACAGGATTAAAACGCATTAAATATGCAGCATTAGGTACAGTAGGTTCAATGACTGCATTAGGCGCAGCTGGTGCTAAAATGGTTAGTTCAATCGGTTCGCACGGTGATAAGATTGCAAAGACATCAGATAAACTTGGGATAACCACAGATAAGCTACAAGCGTTACACTACGCAGCAGAAAGAAGTGGCGTATCAACAAAAACATTAGATACTTCATTACAGCGTATGACGCGTCGCATCGCTGAAGCAGCAAATGGCACAGGTGAAGCTAAACAAACATTAGAACAACTTGGATTATCAGCAGAAGAATTAAACAACTTAAAGCCAGATCAAGCATTAGGTATGATTGCAGATAAACTACACGGTGTCGCCAATGCAAATGATCGAGTAAGAATTGCACAAAAATTATTTGATTCAGAAGGTGTAGACCTAGTTAACATGCTCAAAGATGGTTCAGGCGCATTAAGTGATTATGAAAAACAGGCTATAAAGGTAGGCTATGTTTTAGATGAAAAAACGCTTAGAGCAGCAGAGAAAAACTGTGATGCATTTTTAAATTTAAGCACTACTTTTAAAGCAGTGAGTTATCAAGTTGGTGCTAAGTTAATGCCTGCTTTTACAGAAGGTTTTAAACAAATTACAACTTGGATGGTTAAAAACAAAGATGTCATTAGTCAATGGTTAACCAAGGTAATTAAACTATCGATCACGGCAATGCCAAAGTTTATAAAAGCAGCTAATTCATTGGGTAGTGCATTAACAACGGTTGCAACGATTGCTAATAAGGTCGTAAATTTTTTAGGTGGTTGGACACCTGTATTAACCGTAGTAACAACCTTAGTTGGCATTAAGTTTATTGGTGCATTAACAGGCGCAACTAAAGCAATAAGCCTTGTTTCATTTGCAGTAAAAGGATTAACGACACTATTTTTAACCAATCCAATTGGCCTTGCTATTACGGGTATTGCGACTGCTGTATTTTTGATCTACAAATACTGGCAACCGATTACAGGCTTTTTTTCTGATCTTTGGAATGGAGTAAAATCCGTATTTACAGGCTTTGTTGATTTCTGCAAAAACTTATGGGATGCTTATACTGATCAGGTATCAAAAAACTTAAATGTTGTCAAAAGCATCTTTAGTAATGCATGGGGCGCTATTAAAGATAATGTAAAAAGTGTATTTGATTGGATAGGCACAAAGATTAATTGGTTTAGCGATAAGATATCATGGATGGGTGATAAAATACGTGGGGTTTTAGAATATTTTGGTTTAGCTAAAGCTGAGTCTAAAAAAACTGAAAGTTATATCAAATCTAATTACCATGATAATAAGGCTCAGTTTAAAACACCACAAGATGAGAAGTTAGCTGTCCTTGCTATGC
>JAKJJQ010000072.1:0-11126 GCA_021713415.1 Thiotrichales bacterium 19X7-9 | reverse complement strand
ACCTATCTCTTCGCAGATTGCCTTTAAACGGCACTCTACTTTTGAGATCAGCAAGGCCTTCCTGTATTTCACAGGAAAAACTATGTGGTAATGAGTGCTATAGGCACAATGAAATGATCTTACTAGCAACATTTTTTTAGTTTAACATGAAAACCTCTTCGGTTTTCAAACTTTCCCGTTTAATGTACCGCGTGGCAAGCCACGGGGTAATTGCTCAAATATAGCAATTAATAGCTTTTAATTTTTTACTGGTACTGAAGTCCTCCCACCATTATCCCCAATATGCGTATGTCCAACTTGCGAGATACCATTAGCAACCACATCATCTGAAACTAGTACTTTACCTTGAATCATGGCTGTGGCTCCGCCATCTTGGTTAAAGCCATTCATGCCTTGCATATAAGTTAAGCTTCCTTGTATTAATAAATTACCTGTGCATACTGTATTAGGTGCATCAACTTTAACTTGAAGTGGTGTTTTAATATCAATATTACCATCGAAGGTTACTTTTAAAGTCTTAGCGCCAATTACGTCAACATCACCGACACAATCAACTGTTAACTTACTTTTTTCATAGTCATAACTAACTGTTGTACCATCTTTATAGACAGTTTTCTGTTCATTTGAATTTAAAGTCGGCTGATTTTGCGTATAGATTGCTGGTAGTACAACCCCATTATTTAATTCACCTGAAGGGCTTAATACAAGTACTTGCTCATTTATCGATGGTTTCCACCATGTTTGACAATCACCTGTCCGTTGAGTTAACCAAGGTAGCCAACCTGTAATATTATCGCCTAATTTTATGCGTAATCTTGTCTCATTAGTTTCAATGACCGTACCAATTCTAATTAAATTATTTAAACGTCTTTGCATATCGACTAAATGCTGTACTACATCCATAACTACACCAAATTATTGTTAATATTTAATTCAACATCGGGTGAAATACCATTTAATTGATAAATAGAATCACCACAATAAAAGCGATTAATAAATAAAATCTCCCAAGCAACAAAACCATTAACTTCAGGCGTAAAATAGTCTTGATTACTTGATATAACTTCTATCAATTCAATCTGCTCACTCAAATAATTTCTATGTAAATAGCTTGCAACTGCCAATGCTGCATCACGGATATTTAATTGTGCAAGTGATGTGTCATTAAAAAGAAGTCGAATACTAAATGTACAGTCAACCGTTTTTAGATCGGTTATCACTCTCGGTGTAAAATCAAATTGCTGTAATGCCAGATTACCAATGGGTAATTGAAGCCCTTTTAAATCTTGAATATTAGGATATAGTTGCCAATTAATTTGCGGTATCTTACCCTTTAACTTTGATAAGATAAGCCCTGTTAATTCTCGTGTGTTATTAAGCATTAATTAATCCCATATTTAAACTTTAATAATTGCTGAAACTCTTTTTCAAAATATCGATAAAAATAATATGGCAATAGCTTTTGTAATAGGCTTTCTGCCTTCTCATCAATTTCAACTGTTGCACGTTGGCCTGATTCTCTTAAACGAACATAACCGCTTTTAGTAATATAGGCATTACTTGCTGTAATACCTTTAACAACAACATCAGCTCCAATACGCTTTGGCCTTCCTAATTTATCAATTGGCAAATCATTTAAGCCAGCCCAGATTTTCCATGCACCTTTAGTAACAATCGTCTTATAAACAAAAATACGTTTTCTAATTAGCTTAAGTGGGATATCCAATCGATTAGCAATATCATGCGCAACACGGTTTGATGATAGTCTAACAGCTCTACCAACTGACTGATGATAGGCATTTTTAATTTGCTTTTCTGTTGCCTGAATATCATTAATCGCCTCAGCAATACTCATTGCCTCTTGATCAGAAATCGATATAGTCATTTTCTACCACATCACTTAAAACTAACTTTACTAACCCCGAACCACTTAATAATTTATGTTCAACCTGATAACTTTGTGCGCTTTTAGTTAATGTAATGACATCATCACGTATCACCTTATTTCGATCATCGTACTTAACCCACGCAATCGCTGAACAGTTCTTATATTGCGATAGGCCGAGTGTGTGAATATTATCTACTACCTCATGCCTAACTGTAATTTTATCACCCGTTCTAACAATCACTGCAGGCTCACCAGAGTCATTAAATAAGCAATCAAAGTTCTCAAGATACTGTGCCACTATTTAGCACTCTTTTTATTATCTGCTTTTTTATCTATCTTTTTATCGTCAACTTTTTCCTCATAGGGTTTAACCAAATTGCGAGTGACTAGAAAGTCATATTCAGCCTGACTCATATCAACCACATCATTAACTTTACGTGGTTTTTCCGCTGCTATAATTGATCGTAATAATACTGCTTTCATATCTTCCCTCCTTAAGCTTGTTTCGTTGCAATGGCAAATGATTCTGGACGACGTACAGCAATATCAACACTTTGCATTACCGTAATACGTATCGCCCCTGATTTATCTAAACTAAATGGGTTAACCGTTAAACGTAAGCCATCCCAAAGGCCAATCAACAACTGACTAAAATCACCAAAAATAATTTGATTAGGTTTAATCTGATTTGTTACTTCTACTTGATAACCATTAATTGTATTGCCCTGTTCCCAGACAGTTAATTCACTATCAGGTAGCCTTGGTGTTGTCTTAGCAGCACCTCTTAATGATGGATTAATCAAATAGCGCATATTGGCAACATCCGCATTTTGTAAGGCAATGCTTGTCTCTAAATCGATATAGTCTTTTAAAGATGGATTTTCACCTGCATATTGTGCTGCTGTAATACCACTGACACCTGTTAACCCTAATGGTTGAAAATCTGCACCTGTACCATATAACGCTGCCGTATCAATACCTTGTGCTACTGCTGCTAGTAAATCATTTCGCACCATTGTCTCAGCATCAATTGAACTATTGGTTAATAATTCTCGTGATATCTCTAAAAATACACCTAATCTTTTTGCTGATAGATGAATCTGATCAACGGTTAATTCACCTTCACCCACATTTTGTTTTTCACCAACCCAAGTGATATTAGAACCTTGTGTTTGTCTTGGAATTGCAATATTACCCCTTAAACCTGATAGTCTCTGTGCAATATTCATCATAATTGACTTGTTACGCAAAAGATCAATAAAGCTTGATGCCCTTAGTTCAGTTCCAACTAATGGCGCACCGCCATTGGCAATCGTAAAATCTCTTTGTAAAATATCATTCGGAATAACAAAATCACCGTCATCATAAATACCCATTGATCTTTTTGCTGTATCTGATGCTTCAAATTCAAATTTTGCTGCTTCTTGTGCTTTTAGACTTAAAGGATTGCTCATTGCACGAATCGCTCGTGTTAAACTAAACTGGCGAGTTTCTTTTTCACTCATACCAATGTTACTGGCACAAGATTTAACTGCATCAACCTGTGGGCTTTCCTTTTCTAACTGTCTTAATCGCTCTTTCTGTTGAGACTGAACATGCAGCATTAAATCTTTCTGAAATACTTCAAAGCTTGAACCATCTTTAAGATAGTTTCTGGCAAATTCAGCTTGATTAAATTCTCGTGCTAGCGCATCAATTTTATCTCGTCTACTACTTTCACTTTTAACACCATCATCATATGAACGTGTTTGTACTTTGTTATCTTCATTGACTGCTTGACTCATTTTATCCCCCTCATTTTTGAATTTTAAATTTGAATGATTTAAAACTTCCTTTAGTTTATCTGTTTCTTCATTATCAGTTTGGGCAAGATTACGACCAATACCGACACTAATATCAGCTGGCACACTAACAAGTGATATCTCAAATGGTTGCCATCTTGTAGCAATCACAGCTTTATTATCATTATCAGCTACCGCCTTTTTGACACTATAACCAACAGAGACATTAGCAATAATGCCATCTTGAATATCCTGAAAGAAATCTTCAGCTTCTTGACGCTTTGAAAATTTAACAACGGCTCTTGCTTTATTACCATCAAGATAAGCTTCTTCAATCACACCAATCTGACGATTCCAGTCATGATTGACTAAGAGTGCGCCTTTATTATTAAGCCTTGTTAAATCAATTGATTCAGTATGATGATCTAATACTTCTGATGCATCTTGCCAACGCTGATACGGTGTATTACTTGAGAAACTTAATTCAACCGTACGCTTTTCAATATCAATCTTACTTTTTGTTGCATTAAACTCATAATCACGTGTCAGTGTTTTACTATCTTCAATCATCTTTAAGTAATTCTGCATCATCTACCCCCTTCTCAATTTGTTTTTGAATAGATACTTGCTCAGTATCTGGCGTTAGAGTTAATATTTTATTTAGCTTTACTTGATGCTCTGCATCTGCAATTTGTTGAGCATAGATTTCTTCTACATCACCACCAGCATTGATAATTTCTTGTGACGTACTAGTTGTTTTGTTATTAATATTCTCGGTTGTGCCTTTGGCATCCTTAAGCGGGTCAATCCAAGGAAAATTACGCGTTTGAAATTTAACGGTATCGATTAACTGATTAAATGTTATTTCACTGATATTACCTAATCTACCTGATAGATATTCAACTTCTAGCCAGCTTTCAAATACTTCTCTTACTAATGAATCAATAATTAATGTTTGCAGCATTCTCCATGCATCACGTTCATTCAATAAACCTTGTCTTGCACTAGAATAATTAACATTACTTAAATCATTTCCCAAATTAATATAATTAATGCCATAACCTAAGCTTGAGCTAATCGCTTTTAAAATAGATTCTTTAAATGGTGCAAAGGTAGTGCTTGGAAACTGACTATTGAATGTTGATAGCTTATAACCTGGTTTTAATAAATGAAACTGCGCACGATCATCAACGGCTTTCATCTCAAATGAATTATCGTATGTCTTATCATCACGATCAGCTAAGGCGTTATAATTGATTTCATTTTCTGGTAAGTTTAAAAAGCCAACACTCTTAGCATTACTTCTTGCATTATCAACGGCTGATGTTTCAAATTCTTTTAATAAGCCAAGACGAATCAATGCTGTTGCAATCGATGAAATACCACGCTTTTGACCAACATATTCAGAGATAAAGCCATGAATGATATTTTTAGCAGGTATTCTTTGAGTATTTTCAGTATCATCGGTTAAATAGTAAGCTAATGGTCGACCAAAGCGATTAACTTCAATACCATTTATAATTTTTGAACCATTAGCTAATGTTGCACGTTTAGTCACATCAATTCTTGAATTATCGATTAGTTGTAGCTGTAATTGACCATCAGTCACATGCTTAATAATAAAAAACTCACCATCTCTTAATAAAGATCGTACACACAAAAGCTGAATATCAATAAAAGATAAGCTACCAGAGACATCACAGTTACCTTTTCTAGCCCAGCGATTAAAAATGGCTTCAGTTAAATCATTTAAGCGTTTTCTTTTGGTTTTACATTGAATACGTATGCCTTGATGACCAATAATATTGGTACATGCTTGTGAGATATAGCCTTTAACATAATCATTATTAGCATAGGCTTCTCGTGCGCGTCTTAAAATAGCACTTGATTGACCTTCAATCATTTCATCTACATTGCCACCTGTAAAAATATCTCGTAGTAACTCTGATGTTGCAGATTCATAACCACGACCATATACCGTTGGCAAAGAATGATGAATATTTTTGTTAACTGTCTTATTTCGCTTAAATCGTGATAATAACTTCATTACATCACCCTAAAGCTTGAGGTGATGAAATTAGATTGCTGTTTACCTGACTTAATTCGTTCAAGTGAATCTATAGCATCTAAAATTTTCCTTTCTTCAGCACGTAATTCAGGTAAGCTTCGATAACTAACTGTACTCCCCCCAGCAGCATAAGATGCAACCCCACCATTACTTAAAAGCTTATTAATAGATAACCTAACACCTGTAAGTTCTAGTCTTTTTTGCTGTAATTCTACTTCAATATCCATACATTCCCCCATATCTTAGGGTTATTGTATGAGATTAATTAAGGGGAGTTTGGGTAAGATGAGTGTGAGTAAAAATTATTATGCCTTCCCTGTCTAACATAGTAGTATTAGTTTTCGTTATTTCACTAAGTCATAAAAAACAAATACCTAAATCATCATAAATGATACTCAGATAAGCTAGTATAAATGTCATCACCTGACATAACAGAATCGTATGTTGGCGTTGGTGGTGATGAAGTTCTTTTTTGTAGTGGTATTTTAATCTCAGATAAGCCATTCAACAAATTAGTAACAGAGTCCCATTTTTTTTGTTTTGCAAAATCTAATACTAGCTCCAAGTTTTTTGTCATTTCTTTTATTATATCAGGATCTGCTAAAGCATTCGTTGTAAGATTTCCTACTATATTTTTCATTATTCTTGCTCTGTTTGAATCTAAACGCTGTTCTGACTCTGTGTTAATTAATTTTTTTATGATCACATTTAGGCCGTGTATTTTAGCTTCAGGAGTCATCTCAAATGATTTAGCTATTTCTCTATTGGACATCCCTTTTTGTTTTCCGATATAACTACCCATTGATCTTCCCTAATTTATAAATTCATATTACTTTAAAGATAATAAATTCATAATTTATAATAATCAATCATTTAATGATAATAGAATTAAGGATATTTATATTAAATGCCTAGTATCTGCTGATGCTTCAACACCAAATCAACATTAGTAATTCTAAGTGCTGCTAATGCATAAATATAAGTGTCTAAAGCCTCGTTACGTTTATCTGGTGCATGTAGTTGCCACTCATATTTAGGAAAACCCTTGTGATATCTAAGCACTCGTTTTTCTGCAGTTAACTGTGAAAAATAGCGATCATCACAGACATCAGCATTAAAATGAATAATACTAATCTCAGATGTTTCTCCTAGTTTTAGGCGATTAAATAAAATACTTTTACCTTCATCTGTACCAACTGTATAAAGATCAAATGCTTTTTTATTTGGTACACGCTTTCTTGATGGAGCTGTTACAAATGGATATTCACCCCCTCGGCCTTTAATAGCAAATGGTAAGCCTATTCGGCTATGCCTAACATAATCATAAGCTTTTGATGTCATATTGTTCGTACCACCAGTATCAAGACAGGCAAACGCTATGGGTAGTTTTTTACCACATTTATGTAAATATCTTTTCTTGTTTAAATATAAGGTTAGCTCTTGCCATACTTTATCTTCACTTGTTTCACCATGAAAAACTTTATAATCAATTACCCAAGATTCTTCATCTATGCCCCAACCAACAGCTTGTAATTCGATTCGATCTTGCTGAACATCAATACCAGCTGTAATTACAGCAATACCTAATGGTAATTTATCCCAATTTTCAACTCGTGCTAATAAGCTATTAGGCTCTATTTGTTCGCCTGACTCCTCCCATGTTTCAGCTAGTGACACGTTTACAAACGTTTTTAAATCACCTGTATGCTTTTTCTCTAAGAATGACTGCACAATATCGCTGAAAGTGCGAAATGGACTGTATAGCTCATTAAGATGAAAACTAGCATGTCCATTAAATGGCATTTTAGATCGCCATTGACCTTGTCTTAACATAGCAAGCTTTTGACCATCATTGATTAGGCTGCCACAATGTTCACAGGCATATTTTGCTGACTCAATATCATGACTACCATTTTCACTTTGCCATGTGACATTTTTCCACTGCAAGGTTTGATATTCATTACAATGAAGACATGGTAAATAATATTGTCTTTGATCACCTGATAAATAACTCATCTCAACAAATGATGCACCTTTATGTGTTGGCGTACTAGCCATAATGAGTTTACGCTTACTGCCAAATGTTGCAGCACGTTGCCATAATAGATTAACTGGATGACCTTCACTAGTTCGTTCATAGCCATCAACTTCATCAGCATAAATTTTAGGTGCTGAACGACCACGCATTGTATTTGGTGAGCCAGCCCAGCTAAGCATTAAAAAGCCTCCATGATAGGATTTCATTTTTTGGTTATTAACACCTTCCCTGCTTCTTGGTTTAGCTAGGCAGTCACTAATTGATGGACAATGATCTACCATTGGATTGAATTTAGTTTCTAACCATGTTTTGACATCTGACTCTGACGGATGCATCATAATTTGTGATTCTGGTTGATGTTGGATGTAGTAGCCAAGTGCGTTATTAATGATTGAAGACTTACTTGTTTGTGCTGCAAACATCAATGTTATCTTATTGATCTTTGGATTTTCTATCGCTTCAAATACTTCCTTTTGATAAGCAATTGTGCGCCATCTTCCTGGTACTGCTGATACTCCTGCTGGTAAATATACATTTTGTTCAGACCATTCTGAAATACTTAAATCTTTAACTGGTTTGAAATGTTGTTGAAGACTTTTAGTTAATAGATTGGCAAGTACATCAGTCATTGTTTTGCCCTTGACTGAGTATTTTACTGATTGTTTGGCTTGAGTTATCTGATATATCAAACATGGCTTCTTTTAATTCATCAAGTAGTACTTTTCTAAACTTATCTTTGTCTGTTTCACCAACTAATCTTGATTCTACTCGCTCAGGAATACTTAAGAGTTTGTTACGCATCAAACCAAAAACATCGGCTAAGACACTAGATAACAAATCTGCATCAATCACTTTATTAGCAGCTAAACGTGCTTTAATTTTTTCATTATCTGCTTGTGCATCAGTCAAACGTAACTTTGCTTGCTTGATCTTTAAATTAAGCTGCTCACCATTTGGCATTATTTTTTCATTCTGATTAACTTCTTCTTGTAAACGCCACTTGAATAAATCAGCTGTGTTAAATGACCAAGCTCGACCTCTACCTCCTTTTTCAAGATAAGGACAGCCTCGCCTTACCCAGTCATCAATTGTTGTAACATAAACACCAAAAATATCTGAAGCTTGCTGCTTTGTTGCAACTTTTCCTTTTACAATCGTAGGCATTAAAATCCCCTAGCATCTAAATAGTAATTGCCTAAATTATAAGAAAATAGATGTATCAATTTTGTATCACTTAAAAGCATACTACGCTTGGAAAAGTAGCTTTAAAAGTCACCTCCTAGTCCTTTAGATATAATCACCACGCAGAAAATATTTCTTGCGCGTCCAAAACCCCCGTGATTACTAGCTTTCAGAAGTACCTTTTTTATTGATTATGAATATTATAATTTATAGTTAGTTTTGAGTTTGGGTAAGATACATCAATGCTTAATCAAAGAGCTGCCTGTATCAATTTTTGTTCTTGAGTTTTATTAGAATAGTTCATCATGAGCAAACTAGGCTCAGATTCTGGTTGTTTCTGAGCATTTTGTTCTAATTCATTACAAAGTTTATTCACTTCATTATTAGTACACTCTCTTAGCGCTGAAAATAATGTTTTATCATGGCCTGGTATAATTATTTTTAATTCATTAGATGTAAATTCAAGATCTTTTAATCTAGATAAATACGTTATTACTGTCTTAAAATGACCATCTTGTAAAGCCATAAATAGCCCAGGAGTATCATCACTGTCTTTCGAAAATAACAAGTCTTTTAAATCTGCTTTATCTAATCCTAAACTTCCTGCACCACTGATAAACTTCTCTACAGTATCTGCATGACCATCTTGTAAAGCCATAAATAGCCCAGGAGTATCATCACTGGCTTTCGAAAATAACAAGTCTTTTAAATCTTCTGTACTTAAATTTAAGCTTTTTATGCCTTCTATAAACTTCTCTACAGTATCTGCATGACCATTTTGTAAAGCTATAAATAGCCCAGGAGTATCATCACTGTCTTTCGAAAATAACAAGTCTTTTAAATCTGCTTTATCTAATCCTAAACTTCCTGCACCACTGATAAACTTCTCTACAGTATCTGCATGACCATCTTGTAAAGCCATAAATAGCCCAGGAGTATCATCACTTCTTTTAGCAAATAACAATTCCTTTAAATCTTCTGTACTTAAATTTAAGCTTTTTATGCCTTCTATAAATTTCTCTACAGTATCTGCATGACCCTTTTGTAAAGCCATAAATAGCCCAGAAGTACCATTACTTCTTTTAGCAAATAACAATTCCTTTAAATCTTCTGTACTTAAATTTAAGCTTTTTATGCCTTCTATAAACTTCTTTACAGTATCTGCATGACCCTTTTGTAAAGCTATAAATAGCCCAGGAGTATCATCACTGTCTTTCGAAAATAACAAGTCTTTTAAATCTTCTGTACTTAAATTTAAGCTTTTTATGCCTTCTATAAACTTCTCTACAGTATCTGCATGACCATTTTGTAAAGCTATAAATAGCCCAGGAGTATCATCACTGTCTTTCGAAAATAACAAGTCTTTTAAATCTGCTTTATCTAATCCTAAACTTCCTGCACCACTGATAAACTTCTCTACAGTATCTGCATGACCATCTTGTAAAGCCATAAATAGCCCAGGAGTATCATCACTGGCTTTCGAAAATAACAAGTCTTTTAAATCTGCTTTATCTAATCCTAAACTTCCTGCACCACTGATAAACTTCTCTACAGTATCTGCATGACCATTTTGTAAAGCCATAAATAGCCCAGAAGTACCATCACTTCTTTTAGCAAATAACAATTCCTTTAAATCTTCTGTACTTAAATTTAAGCTTTTTATGCCTTCTATAAATTTCTCTACAGCATCTGCATGACCATTTTGTAAAGCTATAAATAGCCCAGGAGTACCATTACTTTTTTTAGAAAATAACAATTCCTTTAAATCTCCTGTACTTAAATTTAAGCTTTTTATGCCTTCTATAAACTTCTCTACAGCATCTGCATGACCATATTTTAAAGCCAGAAATGGTACATACTTATTTAGCATTGCTTCTTTAATTGGAAGAATATATTCTACTTCATTCGTTGGCCTTGATTGATATCTAATTACTTCTACAGCACCTTTTGAATCAGCAAATTCTTGAAAAATTTTGGCTATAAATGCATCAGTAATTTTCTCACCCTCAGTTGATTCGATCATGTCATGACTAACAAAATGCCATTGATTATTATTAAAAACAATAGCCATACGATGATCTAGAATACCCAGAGAGATAGCATATGGACTATTACCTTCTCTATCTTTAGTTAAAAATTGTCCTATCTCATCACCTGAGTTAAATACTT
>JAKJJQ010000071.1:0-11212 GCA_021713415.1 Thiotrichales bacterium 19X7-9 | reverse complement strand
TTTCCTTAGGATTGCTAAAAAAAGAAGATTCATTTAAAGCAAGTATTCGAAGAAAACAACGAAAAGCTGCTGCTTGTACAGACTACTTAGCTAAGGTAGTTGCTGAAAATTAGATGCGTTTACCCTGCTATTTTGTAGATATATGAAACAATGCTTTTGATTTAAAATGCTATAATTTACTGATTAATAAAGAAATTAATTAAATAAATCTTTTACTTTTTCAGAGCCATCTTGTGCTGCTTGTGAGAGGTTTGAATAGATGCTATTACTGGTTGATTTAACTTGATCCCACCACGAAGTGCATTTACCAGAAAGTTCGCAGTATTTAGGTAGAATAACAGCAGCCTTCTTACGTTTTTTAAAGTTTTGATTGTATTGATTTGCAAGTGTTACATTATGAATAATCAATACATTCTCAGCATTTTTATAGTCAGCACTTTTTGTCCAATTAAACGAGCCTGTAATAACAGTTTTATCATCAATGATCATTACTTTATTATGTGCAATTTTAGGCTGATAATCGATCCAGACAGGGATATTTGCATTGGTTAATGCATGAGAAACATTATATTTATTACCTGCATCAATTTTATCTAGCACTGGTGTGACGGTTACGCCTCGTTTTGATGCATCAATTAATGCAACAACAATGGATTGTGAAGTAAATGAATAGGCCTGAATGTTAATCGCTTTTTTAGCGTTATTGATTTCATTAACAATTAATTTAGTACATTGGCCATTTGAAGGTGTAAAACAAAGTTGATAGGAGGTGTCGTTTAATGTGCCTTCGACTTCGTTGGCAAATACACTATGTGATAAGGTAATTACAGTTACAATAGCAATGATGCTTGATTTTATATAGTTCATAAATTTACTTTAAAGTTGGTTTATATTTTAACTTATTACAATATAAGATTTCGCTAGAAGTCAATTGTCTTTTTTTAGGGGAGGAATTAATTAATAAATTAAATATGAACGATTTTGATATAGATGAAGAAAGTGACTCACATAAAATATTTTGTATTTTTATGGCTGATTATTTTGTATGATTGATTTTGCTTATTGTAATAATATAAGGGGTTGAAATGCCATTAACAATTGATTTTGGCAATGAAAAATTATTATTGTCAGAAAAACATCAAACAGGTACTTTAGCTGGAAAGTCAGAGAAAGAATTATTAGTAGATCAGCATGGGTCAACTTATGTTAAAAAGTATTTTAAAGATAGAAAACTTAAAGAGATATTTGTTGATCAACAAGATACATTTTTTAATTCAATGGATGATTTATTTAGTCAGATTAATTTACATGAAATTGGTATACCAGTTGACTCTTATAAAGAGATGACTTATCAACAATTTAACAAAGTATTAGAGCATCTTGATAAAGCAGGGTTTTCACAACTTCCGATTGTGCAAGAAGCTCAGGCAGTATTTAATCATATTCATAATATTCTTTTAGAGCAATTTTGTAATGAAATTTTATTTGCAACATTAGGTTCTAAATTATTTCCAAATACATTAGCTGTACCAGAAGTTTATTTAGCCTATGATGAGAAAGAGCAAAAACCATTTATGTTATCTAAGTTTTTTGATCACTTTGATGAGTTTTTACATAATAAAATGAAGAAATTATATCCTGATGATGATTTAAATGATCCCAAATATTGGGATGAGCATAAAAAGCCAACAGTTGAAGCATTAAATTTAACTGATCAAGAGCAGTATATATTAGGGCAGTTATATGCTGTTGCTTTAATTACAGGGCATTATGATGTTATTAATAATATTACAATGTCAAATTCAGGTTGTGTTGAAATGGGAGATAGTGCTAAAAGAGCAGCAATTGTAGATCTAGGACCTGCATTAGGTGTAGCATTTTCAGCTAAAACATCAGATGAACTAAGTGCATATAACCCAGGTTTATTTACACAGGGTAAGATAGGTAAATCTCAAGTTGGAGGTTATGAACATATTTTTCCATTTGATAGAGCAGTATATTTAGGATTACCCAGACAGATTATTGGTAATGAATTATTTAATTTTGATAATGAAAATTTTATAAAAGGTTTTGAAAGCGCATTGATGGATGCAAAAGCTGTAATAAATACTAATCCACAATTAATTAATGAATCGGTTGAACAAGCAAGAGAGTTAATGGTTTCAGGCACAGATGATTCACTTTATACTCAAAAACCATTAACTACTTATGGCAAAGCTGTTTTTGATGACGCCTTTTATCAATCAACGCCTGGAGATGATACTAAAGATAACTTATCTAATATTTTAGAAAATAGGGTAGACTGTTTATGTCATGATCTTGAAGTAATTAAACATGCAGAGCAAGGGCATAGAACAGAAGCTATTGAAAGAATTAATCAAGACAGAGTAAGGCTTTATCAATCAGTACAACCTGATGGTCCAGAAGCTGTGTTTATGATAAAAGGTCAAAAAACTCAAGAACAAGCGATCGTAAATCAACGGCAGCCACTTTAATTAAATTTTTTGATTAATGATTTCTATTTAAAAGCCCATAGTTTGCTAAGTATAAAAGTAATTGGTGGTACGGTTGCTAGTGTTAAAAATAGTGCAAGTTGATAATGGGGTATAAATAATAGATAAATACCATATAAACCTTCATTTAAAATAAAGCTTAAAGTGGCAACAATAAAAAATTTAATATTTGATGTATGGCTTATTTTTTTTCCATGCTCATGGAAAGTCCAATTTTTATGGCCAAAGTAGCTAACATTATAAGCAATCAGAAATGCAACAATATTGGCTAAAAGTGGATACCAGTGAAAAAAATGTACTAAAATACTCACAATTATGAAATGAACAATTGCAGCAATAACACCAACAATTCCAAATTTAAAGGTTTGTTTAAAAAGAATAATATGATGTGGTTTAATCACTGCTTGACTCATTTGTTTTAGTAGAAGCTAAATTACGACTTTTCTTTTTATTTATAATATAGATAGGGCGTTGTTTTACTTCATTAAAAATTCTAGCAACATATTCACCGACAACACCAATTGATATCAATTGAATACCACCTAAGAAAGTAATGCCTGCAACAACGGTAGCCCAACCTGGTGTTCTTACGCCAGAGATAAATGTATCAATAATAACGTATATGCCATAACAAAATGCTAATAAGGAAATAATAACGCCTATTAATGACCATATTCTTAATGGCCAATCTGAAAACGAAGTAATACCAGTAAGTGCTAATTCAAATAGTTTACGATAATTCCATTTACTTTTACCATCGCCAGCTCTAGGAGCAACTTGATAGGGTACAGGGCAGCCTTTAAAACCAACCCAGGCATATAGCCCTTTCATAAAACGGTTTGTTTCAGGTAGTGCATTTAATGCGATTAAGACTTGACGGTCGATTAACCTAAAGTCACCTGCATCTGCAGGTAGTTCAATATTCATAATTAATTTATTGATCTTATAAAACCAACTTGAAAATAAGCGTTTAAAAAATGGTTGATCATCACGAGATCTTACACCATAAATATTATCATAACCTTCATACCATTTTTCAATAAACTGATCAATTATATCTAGTGGATGTTGAAAATCTGAATCCATAATAATAACAAATTCGGCATCAGTTGACGCTTCTTTTAAACCAGCTGTAATAGCAGGTTCTTTACCGAAGTTACGTGAAAAACTAATTAGTGTAATTGGAAATTTATTTGTGAGTGTTTGAATAATATCAGCAGAATGATCAGAACTGCCATCATCTACTAAGATAATACGATAATTTGTTGTATAGGATTGTAATTTATGATCTAGTTTTTCAATAAATGCACCGATTAAATCTGCTTCATTAAAAACTGGAATAATAAGTTCAATATACGGGTTTTCTTTTTGTTCTCTTAACATTTTTAGTGTTGCCAACTAATTTTATTATCTAATTTAATTTTGAATTATAGATTGTTAGGGGGATTTTTGCTATCTTTCACTTCATCGTAGTTTTTTATTTTTCAAATAAAGGTATTAATAAGCATATGATTGAAATTGCATTACATGAACCAGAAATTCCACCGAATACAGGTAATATTATTCGACTGTGTGCGAATTCTGGCGCACCTCTACATTTAATCGAACCATTGGGCTTTGCTTGGGATGATAAAAAGTTAAGACGAGCAGGTCTTGATTATCATGAGTTTGCTGATATTCATCATCATAAAAATTTTGATGAGTTTAGAAGTGAGACACAAAAAACTCGTGTATTTGCAATTTCAACACATGGTACTACTTATTATCATGATGTGAACTATCAAGCAGGTGATATTTTATTATTTGGGCCTGAAACACGTGGACTTCCAAAAGACTATCTAGCATCTTTACCGAAAGAACAAGTGATTAGAATACCGATGCTACCTGAGTCACGAAGTTTAAATTTATCAAATTCAGTTGCTGTAATTTTATATGAAGCTTGGCGACAGTTAGGATTTAATCAAGGAATATAAACAAGTTATATATAAACCATAGATATAAGGCCTGAAAATAATGAGTATGAATAATACTGAGAATGAAAAAATAAGGAAAATCGTTTTAGTTGCCCATAATGATCAATGGCAAGAAGCTTTTCAAGCTGAAGCAGATCGTATAAAAAAAATACTAGGTAGTCATTGTCTTGATATTCATCATATAGGTAGTACAGCAATTCAAAAGATTAGTGCTAAACCAATTATTGATATGATGCCTGTAGTAGATGATTTATCAAAAATTGATCAATTAAATAATCAATTTGAAAAGTTGGGCTATCAAGTAATGGGAGAATTTGGCATACCTAACAGGAGGTATTATTGGAAATCAAAAGAAAAAAGAACCCATCATATTCATTTATTTGAAAAAGATAATCCTCATATTAGTCGTCATTTGGCATTTAGAGATTTTCTCAATCAAAATTTAGATTATGCTAAAGCCTATGAGTTAATTAAAACTAATTTAGCCAATGCATTTTCACAGGATATAGACAATTATGTAAAAGGCAAAAGTGCTTTTATTGAATATATAGATTATAAAACAGGCAATGCAGATCAAATACAGAAAGAAGCTACTGATGATATTGAAATTGTAAGCTACGACTCTGCATGGCCAAAGCTTGCCAATCTTGAAATTAATATTATCAAAGCAATGATAAAGCCGTTAAAATTAAATTATATAAAAATTGAGCATATAGGTAGTACAGCAATAGCTAATTTATCAAGTAAGCCTATTGTAGATATTTTTATTGTGATTGAGGATATTCAACATGGCACATTATGGGTACCTGTACTTGAAAAGCTAGGCTATATATTTTGGCAAGACAATCCAGATAAAGAACATTTGCGTTTTTTTAAAGGGATGCCACCATATGGTAAAAAAAGAACACACCATGTTCATATTGTTGCTAAAGAAAATCCTAGATGGATTCATAGTGTTTTATTTAGAGATATACTGAAAAAAAATCAAGAATTAAAATTAGAATATGAACAACTTAAACTAGAGTTAGCTGAGCAATTTAAAAAAGACCGTGAAGCTTATAGAGATAAGAAACATGATTTTATTAAAATGGTTTTAAGAGCATCAGGCTTTGATGAAGAAATTAAAAGATAAATATAAAATTCTAAATTTATAAAAACTGTATTACACTGAATGTATAATTAAACAAGTTATATATAAACCATAAATATAATGATCACCAAAAACAACTCAAAACAATTACTATGTCCGTGTAATAGTAAGTTAAATTATAATCAATGCTGTAAAATTACTCATGACAATCATCAAAATGTACAAACTGCGGAACAATTAATGCGTTCACGATATAGCGCCTATGTTTTAAAATTAATTGATTATATTGTAGAGACAACACATCCACAGAAGCGCTCTAAAAACCTTTATCTTGAAATAGCTCAGTGGGCAGAAAAACCAAAATGGTTAGATCTTGAAATAATGAGTAAGCGTTTTGGCCAAGCAAACGATAAAGTAGGGTTTGTTGAATTTAAAGCATTGTATTTACTAGATGGAAAAGAGCAATTTATGCATGAGAATTCAAAATTTAAAAAATTTTCAAATAAATGGTATTATTTTGATGGGAAACTAAAGTAAATAGCTCAAAAAATTGATCACATAAAGCGATGTTTTAAATAAAAATTTCTAATAAAATACCCAAGAATTAAAGCCCTTAATATAAAAAAGCTGTAAAATGCTAACCAAAGGCCTAAATTACCATACGACTTTAATACATACCATATCCCAAAAAATAGTATAACAGTTAAAATCATTCCATTACGCATTTCTTTAAATAAATTTGCGCCGATTGCTATGCCATCTAATAAAAAACTGACAAAACTAACAAGTGGAAACAAAATCATAAATGGCATATAGTTAGAAGCCATATCTTTAACTAATTGAATATTAGTCATCCAATTTATAAAAGTATGTCCAAACAAAAGATAAATAACACTAAATAATAGACTACATGCTAGAGCCCAGTAGCCAACTATGAAGATATTTTTTTTAAATTTTATAATATTTTTTTCACCAATTGCTTGACCTGAAAAAGCCTCTGCAACATTGTCAAATCCACCTAAAGCATTAGACATTATTTGAAAAAAATTCATTAATAGAGTATTTACAGCAAGCACTAAAACGCTAATATAGCCACTCCATATAGTAAAAAAAGTAAAGACAATTATTAAACACAATGATCTAATGAAAATATCTCTATTAGCACTTAATAGTGGTTTAAATTTGTGAAACTTTATTTTTGTTTTTATAAATATACTTTTGAAATTAAGATAATGACTTATCAAATAAATTCCAACAAGTAAGCCAATATATTGAGATAGAACATCTGACCAAGCAATCCCTATTAATTTAAGTTGTAATATAACACCTAAAAAAATTGATAAAAGAATAGCTAGAAAATTAGTTATAATTAATAAAACAAGCGGGCCACGAGTTTTTTGTATTCCTATTAGAATACCAACAACGATGAAGTTTATTAATACTGCAGGAGCACCCCAAATACGTATATTATAATATTGGCGCATTAAATCATTAATTTCTTGATTTGGATGTATCCATAATGAAAAAAATTGAAATAATGGATATTGTAAAATAATTAAACTCAGACCAATAACAATTGCTAAATAAATACTATGTAATAGGATATCATTGATCTTAGATTTATTTCTTTCACCATAAGCATGGGAAATTAAAGCTGTTGTTGTCATTCGAAAAAAACCTAATCCCCAATAAATAAAATTAAAGATCATAGTTCCAAGGCCGATAGCTGCAAGATAGGACTGGTTTTGGAAATGCCCTACAATTATGGTATTAATAAAACCTAACATAGGAACTGTTAAATTTGATAAAATTAATGGAAAAGCTAACTTGGGAATATCAAAGTGGAAATTAAAGTTTTTGAACACAAATTTTAGTTCCTATTGAAAATATGTGACCGATATTAGCATGTGCTTTATATACTGTAAAACTTAATAATAAAATATATGAACATGCTGTTACAAAAGGCTAAATTACAATTTTTTCCAAATATTTTGAAGGTGGAATACCTTCCCAACGTTTAAAAGCACGACGAAAATTTGCTACATCATGATAACCTAAATTAAATGCAATTTCTTGAATTGCCATTTGTTTATTACGCAAATATGAAATAGCTAGTGTGTGTTTAACTGTCTCTAATATTTCTCGATAAGTTGTTCCTTCTTTTAATAAACGCCGATGCATGGTTCTGGGTGATAAATGAAACTTTTGTGCTATTGATTCTAAAGGTTGAGTGTAATTTTTACTTTCTAAAAGTAATTGATAAATTTGTTGACTAATTAAAGATTTTTTATTGATTGTTTCTAGTTCTTTTTGACAGATATTCACTGCATAAATGTAGGTTTCAGTATCTGCCATTGGTAGTGGCTTATCTAATATTGACAAAGGTAATGCAATACCATTAAAGGGTTGATTATAAATTATATCACATTGAAATAACTTACAGGCTAATTGAGCTTGTGAGTTTTCTGCAAATGAAAATGCAACATAGATTGAGTTATTTGATGACATGGTAATATAGTCAACTAACCTTTTAAGCGCTAAAGCAACAGCTTCAATAATAATTTCTTTTACATCATCAAGTGGGTGATTTTCATTTATTTGAATTAACAAATAACCGCCTTGAGATTGGTGTTGAATAGAAATAAGGTTAGTTCTCAAAGGCAGAAAGTTTTCAAGTAGGTTGATTGACTGGCGAAGTGAGGCACTATTCATCATCGCAAAGCCTAAAATACCATGTGTATTTGTTAGTAGGCGATCACCAACCATAAGTCCAATTGAGGGGTTATTCAATAGCTTTTTTGCTTGTTTAAGTAATTGGTAAAAGTCAGACCAAGCTAAAGAAATAACTGGATCATTTAGATGCTTTTCATTGATAAATTTTTTATTTATCCAAGTATTTAGGTGCTTATGATGTTCACTAATAATCGTTATAATTTGCCTAATACAATAAGATGGAAGTGAGATATTTGATTGAAACACAATGTAATTTCCATATTTACATAAATAATCAATACAAATAATTGTCAAAAAATAACCCCTTAATGTCAATAGAGAACCTATTAACTTATCTTATTGTTTTTTAGAATAAAATAGTTAAAACAACAATAAGCCCAAGATGATGTTTTCATTTTTTAGTAAAAAACCTATGAATTATCAAGTTGTTATTAATAATAAGTTAATTGATATCAACCATAGAGAAACTATTTTACAAGGCGCACTTAACGCAGGGTTAGACTTTCCATATAGCTGTCGTGTTGGAGGCTGTGCAACGTGTAAATGTAAGTTAATTAAAGGTAAAATTAAGGAATTAACTGAGACAGGATATATCCTTTCAAGCGATGAACTTGCTAAGGGATATATTTTAGCCTGTCAGAGTAGAGCAATAACGGATATTGAAATTGATGTTGATTTAGAGTCATTTAATGACATTAGACTTGTAAAAGGCAAAGTAGTTTATCAAAAACAACTAACGCATGATATTACTGAACTTAGAGTGAAATTAGAAAAATCACTTGATTATAAAGCAGGGCAATACGCGAGTTTAACGTTTGATGATATGCCTGAAGTTTCAAGAAATTATTCCTTTGCAACACCAGTTAATAATAATTTTGAAGTATATTTTTATATCAAACATATACCAGATGGTATGCTTTCAACGATGGTTGCAGAAGAAAATTTGCTGGGTAAATGTATAACACTTGAAGGACCTAAAGGTAATTTTTTTCTTAAAGAGAAAAAATCAGAGTTAATATTTATTGCTGGTGGAAGTGGGCTAGCTCCAATTCTTGCAATTTTACAAGAGACACTAGATAAAGGTAATTGTCATCCTGTTACTTTTCTTTTTGGGGCAAGAACAAAAGACGATTTATACCAATTAGAGAAAGTTGAACAAATTAAAAAAAATTGGACAGAACAATTTGAATTTACTGTTGTTTTATCTGATGCTGATGATGATAAAAATTGGCAAGGTAAAAAAGGATTGGTTGCTGATCATATTCAACTAATTAACCCTGAAAATACTGAAGCTTATTTATGCGGGCCAAAGGGTATGATTGATCATGCTGAAGAAAAATTAATTTCAATGGGAATTAATAAACAATCAATTTATGCGGATCGTTTTTTAACTCAAGCTGACTTAAAGCTGGTTAATAAACAAAAAGATAACAATTTAAAATCAAGTACAATGATTTTTCATTATTTGAAATATACGATATTTCATTTAGTTGGCCTGTATGCATTAGCTAGTATTTTAGCAGGTGGTATGTATACAGTATTTGCACTCATTTTCATTATTATTTTTTATACTGTTGGTGATGAATATTCAGGAAATGATACCTCAACACCACAATTTAAATATCCAAGTATTTTAACTTATCAATTATGGCTTGCATTACCTTTGTTAATCTTAATTGTTTTTGCATTAATTTGGCGTTTTAGTGAATATGATTTTCTTTATTTTGGAAGTTTTTTAAGTCATTTATTGGGTTATGATTTATTAAAAATAAGAGCGAGTAATTCAATTGGAAGTGATATCTCAGCAATCATTTTAACAGGGCTAATGATTGGGTTAATTGGTACAATTACTGCACATGAATTAACGCATAGAACTTGGGATAAAACATCAATGCTAATTGGACGCTGGTTACTCAGCTTTAGTTTTGATGCTGCATTTTCTATTGAACATGTCTATGGGCATCATCGATATGTTGCAACAGCTGAAGATCCGGCAACTGCACCAAGAGGTAGGAATGTATATTTTCATATATTAGCTTCAACAATAAAAGGTAATATCAGTGCTTGGAATATTGAGAAAAATCGCTTAAATAAAAAAAAATCATCATTTTTCTCTTTTAAAAATGTATTATTTCGTGGCTATTTAATGAGTATTTTATTAATCATTGCAGCATATTTTATTGGAGGAATAGTTAGTATGCTTGCTTTTATTATTTGCGCGCTAATAGCTAAATCATTACTTGAAATTGTTAACTATATGGAACATTACGGTATGGTACGTATTCCATCATTACCAGTTCAACCTCGTCATTCGTGGAATGCTAATAAGCGATTAAGCTCATGGAGTATGTTTAATTTAACACGGCATTCACATCATCATGCTGAAGGTGAAATAGCTTATCAAAATCTAAAACCATTTCCTGAAGCACCTATGATGATCAGTGGTTATCTGACAATGATCATTATTGCAATGATGCCACCATTATGGTTTAAATTAATGAAGCCAAAAGTAGATCATTGGGATCAAGAATTTGCATCTGATGAAGAAAAACGATTGATTGATCAAATTTATAAAGCTACCTAAAGCCATCTCAAACATCCATAATCTATTATCATTCAAGAAAATAATATTTCTTTAACTAGCTTCATATTACAATTAAATTAATTATTTGAATTTTAGTATATTTGAGCAATTACCCCGTGGCTTGCCACGCGGTACATTAAACGGGAAAGTTTGAAAACCGAAGAGGTTTTCATGTTAAACTAAAAAAATGTCGCTAGTAAGATCATTTCATTGTGCCTATAGCACTCATTACCACATAGTTTTTCCTGTGAAATACAGGAAGGCCTTGCTGATCTCAAAAGTAGAGTGCCGTTTAAAGGCAATCTGCGAAGAGATAGGT
>JAKJJQ010000070.1:0-11529 GCA_021713415.1 Thiotrichales bacterium 19X7-9 | reverse complement strand
TCTCTGCTAATTCTTTTACTTTTACATCTAAATTCATCTAATTTGCTCCTAAAAATAGCGAAACGAAACACGTTTTTTTACCCTCCCACAATGCAAAAACGGCGGGTGTATGACCCCCACCGAGTTTCAGCCCAAAAGTACCTTTTTTTCTATCACTCAAATAAATCACGCTGTTTAACCGTACTTTCAAAGCCACTAGAAGCATAACTATCATCTGCTCTTACTTTATACATATAACGCACCGTTCGTGGCTTAAGACCCAAACAAAAAGCAATTTCTTCTTCTGTGAAATCTCTGGATAAAACCTTAACCATCTTGCTTCTTATCTTAATTAGATCACTTTCAACATAATCAACTGGACGTAGCCGCTCACCACCAAAATCATCAACTAACTTTTGAAAAATAGCTTCTGGTATGATCTTTGATAATACTGAATTCTCATCATACTTTGATGGCACACTGATACGATCAGTCTCATTAAGCTTGATATACTCGATGATACTCTTGGTATGCTCCATTCCAATAGATTCAATCATCCGCCTGTAAAACACATTGCCATTCATCTAATCTCTCCATCAACGGTTTACGCTTATACAAAAAATCATTCAATGGCTTACTGATATAATCATCACTTTGTTTATCAATGCGTTCATTTGAAGCTAATACCATTGAAATACTCTCTGATGGTGCAATCCCCTTTTTACATAATCGACTAACTCTTGACTCACTTAACTCTAATAATCGACAGGCTTGTGAGATTGAACGATATGACATGCCATTAATAATCACTGGAATGGCTCTTGGTTTGATTTTCTTTTCTCTATTTGATGATAATAAGCGCTCTGCTGCTAATATATAGCGATTAGACCCATCATCATAAGATAATGTTTTATTAAACTGATCTCGACTAAATCCATGCTCGGCTAAAAATGATTTAATGCTTGAATAATTTTTACCTTGTACTTCAAATGATCTATTCAATGCCCTACTCCTAACTGATATCAACTCGCTTTAATCGCCAACGATGTTTTGGCTTATCATATCCCCATACCTCAATGCGCCAACCAGCTTCTCTTAAATTATCTATTGCATCGCTATCTGCTATTTTTTTAATTCTTGATGCTATGTTATTTCTTGATGTTATTTGTATAGCTAACGTTTCACCATGACCAACGGCTAATACATCAATGATGCCAAATAGATCATGCTTACGCTTAGAAAAACCACACCAACGTTCAACAACCTGACAACAAGTATATTCATCTGACTTTAATTGTTTTAATGCCAATTGGTTATAGCTCATTTGACTACTACTTACTAAACTTTAAAACTAGCAAGTAAAGGCAAAGACCAAATATAATCCCACTAAAAGTAAGATAAAATGGAAACCATAACGGCGCAAATACCAAAATCCACGACCAATTAATCACACCAAATAATTTTAAGATTGCAAATAACAAAGTTAATGATAAAAGTAAGCCATATCCTAGACATGTTCCTATCTTTGATTTATTCATTGTTGATCCTTGTGTTTGAACTTAATCATTAGCATAACTGTTATAATAAATGGCCACTGGTTAAACTAATAAACACTTGAAAATAGAGACTTTATTTAGGCTTTTTTATAACCTTTTTCATTTAATTCTGATTGCAATACCAATCCAAAATGATGCGGATTAACATTCATATCTTCTAATGAGGTTTTTGTCATTTCACTAATTAAAAATAGACCATAACTTAATGATAATTTCTGCATCCTATAAGCATCACCTATTGCACTTCTTAACTTATCTAGTTGATCAAAACGTTGCTTATCCAACAGATAATCAACCGCTGAATTAAGCATTTCATTTAAAAAACGCATTAAGCCTTCTTCAACATTAAACTCAAACTTATCCATAGTCTCTAACCTCTCTCTTGTTGCTGATTAAAACTAAATTAAATATCTGCAATCATTCTGCGTAACTTAATTCATTTAGATTCGTCTTAGTAAAATGGCCAATTAAACTAATCAAAACAGAGATGGCCAATTCTCCCTCTACTGAAAAACGCTCAATAGCATTTGCTAACTGCATTACTTCATTTTTTGCATTATTAGCAATCAAATAATCAATAGCCTTATCAACTAAATGCACCTTAAAACTCTTAATTTCACTATTGATATCAAATTTAAAATCACTCATGTTTCTATCCTTAATCTTCCTATTTCCATAAAAATGCAGCGAGTTAATCACTACAAAACTAAAATGCTGATTGAAAACCATGCGGTTTAGAGTACTGTTGCTTTCCACTCTTACAGAGTAAATTTTTGATGATGTGTAAAACATGCTTGAATGGCTTACCGACAAAGTGGTGATCATGGTTTACTACTTGATACTCCATCCAAGCAAAAACTTCCTTGAAGTTCGTAATAGAAGCCTTTCCAGTAGATTGTAAATCATGTAATAGCTGACTTATTGCCACTTGCTGTAGTGGTGTCAGTACCGACTGACGCTGGTCTTCAGCATGAAAAGTTGCCTTCTTTGGTTGAAGCTTTGCATAGAATTTAGGCATATCTTCTTCTTTTCTATCAATACGCCTCAAAGCTGTAATCGCATCTGCTACGAGATCATCAATACAGCTATACAAATTAGTTTCATAGTAATTGCTTAAGGTCATCAGTAAAGCATCTAAATCCAAATCATAAGACTCAGCTAAGTTCTTAGCAAAAATGAAACCATCACCCCCATCATTCAAATCTAATTCAAAATTAACAGATTTAACTTTAACAGGTTCTTCTTCTTTTTCTTCTACAACCGTAACTTGGTTAGAGTTGTTAATATATTTGTTATCTTTTATATTTTGTTCTTTTATATATGATTGGTTCATTTTGAGCTGATCAGACTGGCTCATTTTGAACTGATCAGATTTCTTCAAATTGCACTGACTATCACCATTATCTTTTTCAACAGAATTATCATGATTACGTTTAGTTGTTAACTGCCTAACAGATTGCATAAGATCATCAAATTTCTTAGTCGTGAAATACCTCATCCTAACTGCACCATCGGCACATCTTCGCCTTTTAGAAATAATCCAATCTTGTTCCTTAAAAAAATCTAATGCTCTTTTTACTGTACTAGTTGAACAACCACTATCTCCAGCTAATTTTTCAATATTAGGCATTAAGAAAAATCGCTTACCATCTTCTTCATATTTGCTTCCAGAAATTCTGAAATTTAATAAATCAACGATCTTAACAAAGACATGATTATTTTTGACTTCTTTTAACAATAAATTATATGCATCATGAAAAATTACTGAGTTCATACTTACATCCTTATTTTAGTAGCTTTATCTTCCCTTACTAAAACTAAAGTATTTTAAGGTTGGGATACATATAACTTATTTTAAAAGGGTAATAGTGTCAAATAATTTTTGCTCATTTTGTCAATTAATTATTATTTATTTGCTGACTGAATGATTTATTCCTAAAACTAGTGCATAATATTATTTATTAAAACTAAATTTTAAAAATATTTGTTATGATTAAAATGGCAGAAAATCAATTTATTGATGATAGAAAAAGTGATAAATATGATTAAGTTAGAAACTCCTCACCAACGATTAAAAGCTACAAGGATAGCTAGAAATTACAATGAAGCTAAAGACTTTTGTAATTCACATAGTGATATAAAGTATCGAACATATTTAAAACATGAATCAGGAGTAATTCCATTATCAAAAAAAGCAGCGGAAAAGTATGCTGTTTATCTAAATATACCAGTAGATTATCTATTAAGTGGTGATTCTTTGAATAAAAAGCATACATATAATAAAAGCCTAAGAAAAAGAGCTCTAGAACCAATAGTTTTATCAAAATTGATTCAGTCTGTTTTTGCTATAATTGACAGTGAATATAATGAAAGCTACTTTTCTAAATCATGCCTTCAACCAAATATAAACTATGATAATTTAATGAAGCATATATACATATCTTGCAATGAAATCATAGAAAAGATTGAAAACGTAGATGAGATGGATACTATAGTAAATAGTATTGCTTGCTTAAATCGAAATACCTTTTTTAACTGCGTCAGCAAATAATTTTTTGTTTGAAAAACATATGCCAGTATCATTAAATGACTTTTTCATTAATTCAATTTGGTCATAGTCTTTATCATTTATCAAAATTGAGTCCTTTAACTTAGGTAAGTCTCGCTGTATTACTGATGATAAGTCATTTAAAAATTCATCATATATAAAACATCCAAGGTCAAAAATATTGTCAATACTATTGAAAAAATTGAACATGCTTATTTTATTACTTCGGTTTGATGCAACTGCTATATTAATTTTTATACCTTGATATGACTTAACAAAGCTCACGCCAGAGTAGAGTTTGTGCTTTTTTTCTTTGAAATTAACATATGCATTTAATCTTTGTCCGTCATTTATATCACAAAGTAAACGCCAAGGGACTACACTTAAATCTTTTATGATATCTTTTCTATATCCACTAGAATATCTTTGCATACCTAGCTTATGATAGTCTAAAATATATTCAGAATTAGAGCATAAACAAACCTTTAAATCATCATATATAATGTTAACTGCAAAATGATTTATACCATAATATTCATTTATAAATGATGTAAAATATTTTTTCATTTTATCCTTTAAGATAACGCTAGGCCAACACGTAAAATTCATTTTGTTCCTTTAAAAATAATCAAATATATCTACACTAAATAGAATAATAATACAATATCCTGATTTATATTTTACTCCATAACAATTCTACCTTCTATGTTTTATATCCAAGAATAAAAGCTGGTTTTAAGCTTCTTTTTAAAATATTTATAAAATTCAAAGTAATAAGAACTAATATTTGTAAAACTGCTATTTCTACAGGGATAATGGTATCTTGATTTAAAACATCTCTTGATAAAATAATAGCTAGAGCAGCATCACTCAAACTCATTTCATGTTTAAATGCAATTTTATTTCTTTCATTAAAGGTAAAGAAATTTAATAAAATACTAGAAATCATATACATAGTTAAAATATATAAAATAATGGGTAAAACAACTAAAGAAAAAGTACTAATAATTATATGAAAACTATTAAAATCAATGAACTGACCAAGATATATTTTAGATAAAATAGGAATTGAAATAGGCGTGACTAATATCATCAATAATGTACTAACAATATTTAGTAAATAGTTTCCTCCATAAATTCTTGAGAATGCAACAGAAATCATTGCTGATGGAACTATACCAATTACAATCAAACCTACTAAACTAATATTTTTTCCAAATAATAAATATATGCCAAAACCAACAAGAGGAGATATAATTAGCTTACAAATAAAAAAGACTATAATTAGCTTTTTGTTTTTTATGAAAATTTCTCTAAATTGATCTAATGATGATGTAAATCCTATTAAAAATGATAAACCTATCATCATTTGATGTAGATAATTTGAAAATATACTAGAGAGGTTAATATAAATACTGCCTAAAAAATATGATACTATAGCCATGATTAAGAAAGCATAAATACGTGTCATATGATCTATATCCTATTTTATTAAAAATAAATGTAAAAGAATAACAATAAGAAGTTATGTACCATGATTAATAAAATCTAAATAAACTCAACATGTTATTGACGAAATCAATTTGAAAAAATATCATTTGGTTAGCCATAATAACTACCTCCTATAGTTTTGTGGTTAGCACCAGTAACATGGGGCAACATGTTACTGGTTCGCTATAAAATAATTCTGACTTAAATGATTTAACAGAATTATTACAGATAATTATGACGCAGTATAGCTAAATTGATAAAAACTTTACAGACAGAAATTTTAAGTAAATTTTGCTCTAAAATGAATTCAAATAAAAAACATATATGTTATAGATAGACAACATTGTTCTTGATTTTATGTTGTTTATTAACTACAATTTATCTATGAAAGACGTTAAAATATTTAAAACTAAAGATGGGAAAGAACCTTTCCTTGTCTGGTTAAATAAAATTAAAGATAAAGTAATTCAGGCTAGAATTAAACGCCGTATTGATCGCCTCTACTTTGGTAATGAAGGTGATTATAAATCAGTCGGTGATGGGGTTTTTGAACTACGTATGGCATTTGGTTCTGGATATCGAGTTTATTATGCCAAAGAAAAAGATGTAATTTATATTTTACTATCAGCTGGTGATAAAAAAACTCAATCAAAAGACATACAGCTAGCTAAAAAATATTGGAATGAATTTAAAAGTGGAGGTAAAAATGAATAGAGATTATATCAGAAATAATACCTCTGATTATCATGAGAAGCTGATTGAAAGCTTACAAGATAAAGAAGATGCTATGGCTTATTTAGAGGTAGCACTAGAAGAATATGAAGATGATGGCGATACTAACGCTTTTATGATGGCATTAAAGAATGTTGTTGAAGCGCAAGGTGGCATTGGGATGTTATCAAAAAAAACAGGACTTGATAGAACTCATTTATACAGAATTTTATCTAGTAAAGGGAATCCTAGATTTTTAACGCTTGGAAATATTTTAAAAGCACTTGGTTTCAGATTATCTATTAGCGCTGCATAATTTACCAATAACTATCACTTTCTTCAAAATCGCAAGCCTCTAGCCACTCATCTTTTTCTTCTTTTATTGTATATAAAATATCTTCATATCTTTCTTTAGTCATCTGCTTCTTATCTAACATAACCTTACAGAATTTTTTCAATGATCCTGTTATTGATTTAACATTATTAGCTGATGCCCACATACATTTTTCTGGAAACCAATGATTAAAAAAGTCTGTTAAATCTCCAATATCAATTTCTAATAGAGTACGCAAATCTTCTGTATCGCATGCTGCATAATTTATATAATTTTGAAAAGTTGCTATATTAGCTATATGGTTTTTTATCGTTTTTTTAGTTAACTTAGCATCAATTAAAGATTCTTCAAATACTTTTAATATCTCATCATTTTTCTGTTCTATTACTTTAAGATATTCATCAAATTTCATTTTTTATTATTCCATGCGTATGCGTTATAAATGTCCGAGTAACTCTAATAATTTTTTAGATACTTTTCAACCAATTTTTTAATATAAGTCATTCGCATGCCGTGAACGCTTAATCGCATCATTTTTTGACTTTGTTCACGATAAAATGCGAATAGCCGCTCATCTGATGCGAATTTGATATCAATGAAAATCTTCATTTAAAGTCATGCTTGCAAATTTACAGTTTTCTCCTTTAAATAATAATCCTATGTTACCAACGCCCCCATTTCTTTGTTTGCCTATTACTATCTCTGCTTTGCCTTTTGCTTCTGGTTTATCCCTATCATAAACTTCTTCTCTATAAACAAACAAAATAACATCTGCATCTTGTTCTATTGCGCCTGACTCTCTTAAATCAGACATTCTTGGGCGTCTATCTGCTCTATCATCTACTGAACGATTAAGCTGAGATATTGCTATAACTGGTACACTTAACTCTTTAGCTATGGCTTTTAATTCATTCGATATTTTAGTAACTTCTTGAGTCCTATTTAAGCCTGACTCATGAACTTGCATTAATTGTAAGTAATCTACAACGATTAAGCCTAAATCTGGATTTTGGCGCTTAAAGGCTCTGGCTTTATGCTTGACGTTTAATGGCGTCAAAGCTGGCGTATCTACAATTGTCATTTTTCTATCTTTTACATGTTCAACTGCAATACTTACTTTACCCCAATCACCTTCTGATAGCTTGCCTGTTCGTAAGTTTGATAAATGAATATTTCCTACTGATGAAATTCTACGTTCTAGGATTTCATCTGCTGACATCTCTAATGAAAAAACTAAAACTGACTTGTCAGTTTCTTTTAGTACATTCTCTACAATATTCATCGCAAAGGTCGTCTTACCCATAGATGGTCTACCAGCTACAACGATAAGTTGACTTGGGTGAAGACCTGCTGTTTTTTTATCTAAATCTATAAAGCCTGTTGGTATTCCTGTAATACCATTTTCGCTGTATTGTTTAGCTTCTAGTTGATCTATAAATTTGGGTAACAATTCTTTAGCAGATTTAAAATCATGTTGATCTGATTCTGCTATTGCTCTAACAGATAAAATTTCTTTTTCTACTTCATCAATAAGCTGATGTTCATCTATATTATTGTTAATTAGTTCATTACTGCGAACTAAAGCTTGCCGTAAATGCCGTTTAATTGCCCTACGTTTAACGATCTCTGTATAAGCAATGCAGTTGCTGCTTGTTGGGGTATGTCTCGCTATATCGGCTAAATATGAAAGACCGCCTGCATCATCCAAAAGTTTGGCATCTTCTAAAATATCACCGAGTGTTACTGCATCTAATGGTGTACCTGCTTCTAGTAATCGTTGAATATGTGTGAATATCAGTTGATGACGTCTATCATAAAAGTCTTTTACTTCTATCTTATCGCTAATTTTATCATAGCAATCATTATCAATTAGAAGCGATCCTAGGATTGACCGTTCTGCTTCTATCTCGTATAGTTTTTCTTGAGTAGTCATTAATTTGATTCCTCACTTCTGCATTCACTCATGCAATCACCTAGATGTATGAAAGTTGTTTTTGAAATGATCCTTTAAAGCAGCTTCATACATCGCTCCTGATTTTCTACCCTGAGTTTTAGATTTAATTTGGTTGTTAATTTTATTTAGATCATCTTCAGATAAAGATTCTTTCCATAGCTCAAAATCTAATGAAAACATTTCTTCTTTTTGCTTTTTAACTTGTGCTAATTTTTTGCGTTTCGCATCTAAAGATTTTTGAATAGCTTCATCTATAGGATCAATATAACCATCTTCTGTCCAAGCATTACCTTTTCTTAAAACGCCAAATAAACCTTTAAAACGATTTTTCTCTGGAGCATACTTTTGCATTTCTTCTTTTCGATTATGTAATGCCCATGCGTAATGATTAATACTCTCTTGTGCTACTTCTGGAGTAACAGTGCCAAAACTTTTAATCTGATCCAAGTGGCTTTTCTTAAAGCCAAACTCAGATAGCTCTGAAAAATCAACTGTGCTGAAATCATTTTCTAAATTAGTTATGTTGGTGTCCATTTCCTCAAAGGTAATTTTTTGTTGTTGTAATTCTTTTATCTGTTTTTGCATTTTTGTTATTAACAGATCTTTTTCATTAAGCACATCATTAGAATTATTGTCTGTAGTAATAATATTACTATTATATATAGAGGTTTTTTCTTTATTACTGTCCCCTAATATAGTTTTAATTTTTGTCAAAATAGGCTTATTAATTTTAAACTTAACGAAACCATGCAAAGAAGTTTTGCCTCTCAATCTAACGAGTATATTTTTTTTAATTAATCGTCGAATGTGTGTCTTAAATGAATCTTTGGAAATACTAGCAAATCTACATATATCAGTGCTTTTGAGGTTGGTAGTTTCATAACTCTTATGGGTATCAAGATTAAGGACAATATATTGTATAATAAGTAACTGTTTTCCACCTAATGAATCAATATACGCATATATATTTTCTAAATCTAATTGTCCCCCAATTGTTCCCTTAGTGTCCTCTAATTGTCCCCCAATTGTTCCCTTAGTGTCCTCTAATTGTCCCCCAATTGTTCCCTTAGTGTCCTCTAATTGTCCCCCAATTGTTCCCTTAGTGTCCTCTAATTGTCCCCCAATTGTTCCCTTAGTGTCCTCTAATTGTCCCCCAATTGTTCCCTTAGTGTCCTCTAATTGTCCCCCAATTGTTCCCTTAGTGTCCTCTAATTGTCCCCCAATTGTTCCCTTAGTGTCCTCTAATTGTCCCCCAATTGTTCCCTGATGATTTTCTTGATAATTTGAATTATTTTTGAGGGTAGTTTTAATAGAAGTTGTTTCCCAAGGAGCCGATATTTCTTCAGTATCATTATTTGTTTTTAGTTTTTCTTCTGCCTTTTTAAGCATATCAGATAGTTTCATTATCCGAACCCCACTTTCTTATGATACCTAATTCAATTAACAGCCCATTAATAGCGATAAAAATATCTTTGCCTCTGGTAAGATTTTGAAAATCAATTTTATTTTTTACATATTCTTTCAATCTTGCCATTTTGCGAATAATAGTATTAGACAATGCATCTTCAAATTTAGTATTTGCATCCATTAAGGCTTTTAAATCTTCTTTGACAGTTTGATCAAATCTATTCATAACAATAGCCATATCTGGGTTACCTTTAACTCTGTATGAAGATCGTATTTTATTAATATCGCTTAAAACCATATCAACACCATCCAATGCAAACTCATCGGGATCAACAGGAAAAAGAAAATTGTCTCCGTCAGTCAAACATAATCCAGTAACTGAATTTAATGTTCCTAAGTCAGGAGGAGTATCAAATATTATTACATCAAAATTATTTCTTAAATAGTTTAAACATATATCATTAAACCAATGTAATTGATGCTTTCTAGTTTGAGCTAATAGTTCTTTTTCAATTAAACTATTTCTTTGGGAAGATGGGACTAACGACAAGGTATCTGTTAATTTAATAATTATGTCTGATATTTCAGCTTTTTCATTTATAATATCTAAAAAAACAGGTAGTTTATTGTCTTTTTTTACGTATAAAGAAGTTAAATTCATTTGAATGTCAAAATCAATTACACATGTTTTTAGACCAATAGAAGAAATGGCGTTAGCTAATAAATATGCTATTGAAGTTTTACCAACACCACCTTTTAGATTACCAATTCTAATAACTTTCCCATGAAAGTTATTTAATTGTTTTCCTATTGCAATTTTACATTGGTCAGGAGTTAAAATGATATGATTATTTTTATCACGAAGAAGGGTATTTTTATCAAATAAATTTGTTACTCTAGCAGTTAATGTGTGTCTTGGAATTCCTGATACTTGAGAAAGTTGAGCCAACTTCATTTCTATTCCTTTATTTAACGAGTTTTATTAAATTATAGACATAGCGTTAAAAAGATCAAGTCAAAATATCCAGTTAATTCCACTATATGCTATTAAATTTATAGTTGTTGGACTAAGGGTAAGATACTTGCGTTCAGCCGCCACACACTAATTGACCTATGAACCCGGAACTTGCGCTGTAGGATACTTTGACTATATTTTATACATGGATGTAGTCATTAATAATTACTCTGGATAGATATACATGGGTTCTTCCATAAGACCCGATACAGAATTAAAATACTGCTTTTAAAAATTAAAATAACTTTTGAAATTTTATTGCTATAATTAATATAATGATGTGATACATCATTGCTTCAATAATAAAGTATGGTCTATGTAATCATGCATTGCAATAGAAGGTGGCATTACTATTCTCTTCTTAAGAGAATTTGATCTAATCACACACCAAGTCATCTTCTATTGTTTGAGGTAATTTTTCATAGGATTGACTTTTTCATTATAAATGGTTTATATATAACTTCTATTTTAAGTTGATGGCTGATTTGGAGGTTCATCAGATACTGATGATGACATCGAAGACATCGCAGAAAA
>JAKJJQ010000007.1:0-88753 GCA_021713415.1 Thiotrichales bacterium 19X7-9 | reverse complement strand
AGTGCTATAGGCACAATGAAATGATCTTACTAGCAACATTTTTTTAGTTTAACATGAAAACCTCTTCGGTTTTCAAACTTTCCCGTTTAATGTACCGCGTGGCAAGCCACGGGGTAATTGCTCAAATATAAGTTGATTTTCTAGTCAGGCAGAAGCATTTGCTTATGATGATCCTTATCATAAAGCTGGCATTCGTAAAGAAACATTGATTTTAAAATGGCGTAGAAGATGGTGGCAAGGTGACTTCTTAAATAAACCTAGCGCAGAAATAACTTAAATAATATACGATGTGCTTTGCCAAAGGGCGGATAGATCAAAGCCCCTGGTGTGAATTTGCTTTTTAAATAAACTGCTTTTGCATGAGAGAAGGTAATAAACCCTTCTTTGGCATGATAAGAGCCCATCCCAGATGGTCCAATTCCACCGAATGGTAAATCTTCCTGTGCAATTTGCATCAATGCATCATTAAAGCAAACACCCCCTGCATGCGTATTTCTAACAACTTCTTCAAATTCACTTTCTTTACCATAAAAGTATAAGCTTAATACTCGAGGCTTTTGCTTAATTGATTCAATGGCTTGATTAAGTGTTTGGTAATTAATAATCGGTAAGATTGGGCCAAATATCTCTTCTTTCGATAATAGCATATCATCTGTTAAACCAGTTACCACACAAAGTGGTAGTTGGCGTTTACTTAATTGAGCTTCACTCCAAGGTGTATCTTGGCCCAATACATTGATCGATGCACCTTTTGATGTCGCATCCTCCAATAATGCTTGAATTCGATTAAGGTGTTGATCACTAATTAAAGCTGTTAAATCAGATGATTGATTGAATGTGAATTTGTGCCAACTATCAGATAATGCTTGTATAAAATCTTTAGTTAATGAAGCAGCTAAATAAATATAATCAGGTGCAATACAGGTTTGACCTGAATTAACATACTTTGCAAAGCAAATACTTGCAACTGCTTTTTTAAGGTTGGCTTTTTCTGTAATAATTACAGGAGATTTACCACCTAATTCTAAAGTTACGGGCGTTAGGTTGTCACTTGCAGCCTTCATCACAAGCCTACCTACTGTAGTTGATCCAGTAAAAAATATATGATCAAATGCTAATTGACTAAATGCTTGTGCCACATGCACATCACCTTGTATAAAACAAACTTCACCTTCTGAAAAAACCCTTTGAAAAATTGTGATTAATGTTTTTTCGGTTTTTGGTGTTAATTCCGATAATTTCACCATAATACGATTACCAGCAGCAAGTGCATAAATAATTGGGATAATTGATAAAATCAAAGGATAATTCCAAGGTACAATAATACCAACAACACCTTTCGGTTGATAAAATACATAATTACGAGATGGAAAGTATAATAGACTAACATGACGCTTATCAGGCTTCATCCAAGACTTTAGATGTTTTAATACATATTTAAACGCAGCAATCATTGGAAATAGTTCAGTTAAACGACTTTCATCAAATTTACGATGTCCAAAGTCATCATTTAGAGCAGATAACAGTGCTTTTTGACTATCTAATAATATGCTTTTTAATTGCTTTATCTGACTGCGACGTGTTTTATAATCTGGATATGGTGATGCTAAAAAACTTTGTTTTTGAGTTTCAAAAACCGTTTTTAATTTTAAAATTTCATCATTTGGCATCTAAATTAGTCCTTTAACTTGTTTTAAACCTGAAAAATTCGCTATCATTGTAACAGGTTAGAGAAAAAAATGACTGTGATCAAACAACAATCATAATTATTTAATCAATTGATTAAGGCATAAGTAGATAAAACAAATGAAACTAGTAAATCCAAGCAGTAAAAAAACAAAAAAAACTAAAGTAAGTAAAGTCAATCGAAGAAAGCATGTTGAAGCTATAGACTCTCCCTTATTAGAGCGCCTTAAAATTGCCTCATTAATCATTATCGGTGCTGTTGCTGTGTTTATTTTTATCAGCCTTGTCACTTATAATGCAAATGATCCAGGTTGGTCACAAATTAAATCCAATGGTATTGTACATAATACTGCTGGAGAAGTGGGTGCTTATAGCGCTGATATTTTATTATCTCTATTTGGTCTTTTTGCCTATTTAATTCCATTTTTAATGATTTATGGCCTATGGGTTATCTATCAAGAAAGACAAAGCTTTAATGATCGTGCCATAAGTCTTATGATTTTACGCTGGTTAGGTATTATTTTAACTTTTGGCGCAGGCAGCGCATTAGCAGAATTAATTTTTATTGATTATCACACAGGCTTACCACAAGGTGCTGGGGGCATTACAGGCTACATACTCAATGAATATACCAATAGTTATTTAAGTATTGGTGGTAGCATTATTGTATTTATTACCATGCTCGCATTAGGTCTTACTCTTTTCTCTGGCTTAAACTGGCTTTTTGCATTAGTCAATACTTTCAAAGGCTTATTTAAAATTACCAAAAAAGCAACACTTAAAACATCTTCAACCTTAGGCAATATTAAAAATGAAGCTAAAAAAGCACGCACTGATGCTAAAGAAGAAAAAAAGATTAAAGATAAACAGTTAGTTGATAACAAACCATTATATATAGAACCAGAAGCTGATCATAAAATAACGCAAAAACCACCAAAAGAAACAAAACAAGGAAAAATCACGCCTAACTTATCCTTTGATGAACTAATGAATCAACATAGTCAAGCACAAGCAACAGACAAACCTAAAAAGAAAAAACAACCAGAATTTGCATCATTAACCGTATCCAATAGCCAAGGTACAAGCTTACCAACACTTGATTTATTAGATGATCCAGAAGCACGCCCCGCCCAAGTCTCTGAAGAAACTTTAGAAAACCTTGCACGCCTAGTTGAGCAAAAGTTAGCCGATTATAATATCACCGTCCGCGTTGCTGGTGTCTACCCTGGCCCTGTTATTACACGCTTTGAGTTAGAATTAGCACCTGGGATTAAGGTATCACGTTTAAGCACCTTATCTCAAGATATTGCCAGATCACTATCAATTCCACGTGTTAGAGTTGTTGAAGTCATTCCAGGCAAGCCCTATGTAGGACTTGAAATTCCCAATCAAAAACGCGAAACAGTACGCTTAAAAGAAATATTATCAAGTGATCAATTTTTAAAATCAAATACACCGGTAACACTTGGCTTAGGCAAAGATATTGCCGGTAGCCCATCTGTTGCCAATTTAGCTAAAATGCCACACTTATTAGTTGCAGGTACGACAGGCTCTGGTAAATCTGTTGGAGTTAATGCAATGCTTTTAAGTATGCTCTATAAAAGTACCCCAGAAGATCTACGTTTAATTATGATAGACCCCAAAATGCTTGAACTATCTATCTATGATGGTATTCCTCACTTATTAACACCTGTTGTAACTGATATGACTGAAGCAGCAAATGCATTACGCTGGTGTGTTAAAGAGATGGACCGACGTTATGAATTAATGGCCGCTGTAGGCGTAAGGAACATTGCCGGCTTAAATGATAAAATTAAGCAACAAGAAAAAAGTGATAAACCAATTAAAGATCCACTGTGGTTAAAAGCACATCCTGGCTCAGAAGAAGATGCGCCAAGCTTATCAAAATTGCCATATATTGTCGTAGTTGCCGATGAATTTGCCGATATGATGATGGTGGTTGGTAAAAAAGTTGAAGAACTTATTGCACGTATCGCACAGAAAGCACGTGCTGCTGGTATTCACTTAATTTTAGCAACACAAAGGCCTTCGGTTGATGTAGTAACAGGCTTAATCAAAGCCAATATCCCTACTCGAATTGCCTTTCAAGTCTCTTCAAAAATTGATTCGCGCACTATTATTGATCAACAAGGGGCTGAACAATTACTAGGCCATGGTGATATGTTGTATTTGCCACCTGGCAGTGGTGTTCCGCATCGATTACATGGTGCTTTTGTCAGTGATGATGAAGTTCATCGTGTTGTTAATGCACTGAAAAATGATTCGACACCAAATTATATTGAAACGATCACACAAACAGCTTCACTCGATGATGAAGAAAGTGATGATCAACAAGGAGGTGGTGAAAAAGACTCACTCTATGATCAGGCTGTACAAATTGTACTTGAAAGTCAACGTGCTTCTATCTCAAGTATTCAGAGGCGTTTACGCATTGGCTATAATCGTGCTGCTCGATTAATCGAAGATATGGAAGCAGCTGGCATTGTCAGTGAAATGCAACAAAATGGCTTAAGAGAAGTTTTAGTTAGGAGACCGTCATAAATGTTTCAACTCATTTATAAATTTAAATACTTTGTCATCTTATTTAGTTTCTTGGTATTAATAAGACCAATCTATGCGATGCAAAACTCAACACCAACTGATGAGCTATTACAACATATTCATCATATCTCAAGCTATCAAGCTAATTTCATGCAAACGGTTGTTGATAAGTCAACTGGTAATAAGTCAGTCAGTTATGGCACATTATGGGTAAAACAGCCAAGCTTTTTTAAATGGGAAGTATTAAAGCCTAATAAACAGCTTTTAGTTTCTAATGGTAAAAAATTATGGAACTATGATATGGACTTAGAACAAGTCACTGTTCAAAATGTCCCTAAAACGATCTCTCAAGCACCAATATTATTACTATTAAGAGGAGATCCTAAAACATTAAATGATCTGTTTTTTATTTATGAACGTAAGAAAAATACCTTTACATTAATTCCTAAAGATAAAGAAAGTGTCGCGATTAATAAAATTATTTTATATTTTGATAACGGTAATTTAAAAAAGCTAACCCTAAGAACAAGTACCGGCATTGATACCTATATCCTATTTGATAAATATAATTACGATAAAATCAATACAAGCTTTTTTGATTTTACACCACCAAAAGGTGTTGATGTCTTAGGCGGTGCTACTGAGTGATTGAATTGCTTCTATAAAATTTTGATGAACAAGCGTTGTTGTATATTCTGGATGACAGGTTAACGCAAATACATTCGCTTGTCTAACACCGACAATTTCTTGGTTCCGCTTAGCAATGATATCGACATTATTTGAAAGAATAGCTTCAATTTTAGGCGCACGGATAAAAGAGACAAGCACATCTGTTTTATCATTATTTTGCTCTGTTTGATCCAAATAAAAAGAAACTAAGTCATTACTACTTTGTAATTGCCGGCCATATGCATTTCTTGTGACTTTAACATCAATAAATCCTAATGAGGATTGTTCTGGTTCAACTTCTTTTGCTAATAAAATAATACCAGCACAAGTACCTAGTATTGGTTTTTTTTGCTGATGAAATTGATTTAATGCTTCTTGCCACTGTTGATTATACTGAAAATGTTTAAGTATAACACCTGACTCACCTCCAGGTAATATTAAACCATCAACCGTTGATAACGCTTCGGGTTTAGAAATAAAAATAGTATCGATGCCAAGCTTATTAAGACACTGGTAATGTGAGTGGTAATTCCCTTGTAAGGCAAGAATACCAACAGTTAGATCACTCATTAATTGCCTCTAGTATGCATTAGCTCTTTTTCAATGATCTCATCCATATTAATACCTGTCATTGGTGCACCTAAATCTTCTGAGATTTCAGCTAATAGTTTGTGATCTTTAAAGTGAGTTACTGCTTGAACAATTGCATTCGCTCGTTTTTGTGGATTATCTGACTTAAAGATACCACTACCAACAAAGACACTTTCGGCACCTAATTCCATCATTAATG
This sequence comes from Thiotrichales bacterium 19X7-9, assembly GCA_021713415.1. GTDB lineage: Bacteria > Pseudomonadota > Gammaproteobacteria > Francisellales > Francisellaceae > M0027. The sequence continues at coordinate 83,046 of JAKJJQ010000007.1, read as the reverse complement.
CAGCATCAGCTGGCGTTGCAACACCACCTGCTGCAAAATTAGGCACAGGAAGCTTGCCATTTTTAGCAACGTACTTAACTAATTCAAACGGTGCTTGTAATTTTTTAGCTGCAACCATTAATTCATCATCATTTAAAACCGTTAATGCTTTCATTTCACGATTGATAGTTCTTAAGTGACGAACAGCTTCGATTACATTGCCTGTACCTGCTTCACCTTTGGTACGGATTAATGCAGCACCTTCACCAATTCTTCTTAATGCTTCGCCTAAGTTTCTACAGCCACAAACAAACGGCGCTTGAAAGGCATGCTTATTAATATGATTTTCGTCATCTGCCGGTGTTAATACTTCACTTTCATCAATAAAGTCAATACCCATAGATTGCAAAATAGATGCTTCAACAAAATGACCAATTCTTACCTTCGCCATTACAGGAATACTGACAGAATCCATAATCTCTTTAATCATTTTAGGGTCACTCATTCTAGCAACACCACCTTCTTTACGGATATCAGCTGGTACACGTTCTAAAGCCATAACAGCAACAGCGCCAGCTTCTTGAGCTATGATTGCTTGTTTACTATCGGTAACATCCATAATAACGCCACCTTTTAGCATATCTGCTAAACCAATTTTAACATCCATCGAAATCTCCACTTATGCAATTGATTAAAGTTATTTTGGGCTACAATATTAAGGAATAATGCCCCATTGAGCAAGATTTATTCTTATTTGGTAAAAAGATTAATGACCAAGTGCAATTGCAAGACGGTTAAAGGCATTCATTAGTGCAACTGCAAAAGTTAAATCAGATATTTCTTTATCAGAAAAACAAGCTTTTAATGGTTGATAATAGCGATCATCAGCTTGAGTCTCTTTGATATTGGTTAAGCTCTCTGCCCAAGCAAACGCAGTTTTTTCTTGATCCGTAAATAAGCTACTATCTTGCCAATTATTTACTGCATCGATACGTTGTTGTGACTCTCCTTGTTTAGCTAAATCAGCGCTATGAACTTTAATACAATATTGGCAACCATTAATCTGAGAGATTCTAAGATACATTAATTCAATTAATTTTTTATCTAAGCCACATTGTTGAATTTTATTTTTAACTTCAATCAAACCATTAAATAAATCCTTTGATAATGCATAATATTCAAGGCGCATAGCTGTTTCCTTAAATTATTTTATTAACTTTAAATCAATAGCATAGCATAGTTAACTTAAATAAATGATACAAATCGACTTGCGTAAACCTTTAGTAAACTCTATACTACAAAATAAACCAATATTTGGATAAGTCTTATGCAACAGCCATTGACAAAAAAAGAAGCACAACTACTACAATTGATTGAATCAATCTATGAAAATGAAGGTTATATTGCAGCGTATTCTGAGCTTGGTCGTATTCAAGGTGTTTCCAAAATGGCAATCTGCAAATTAGTTAAAAAATTAAGAGAGAAAGGTTATTTATCCGAATCAAATCAAATCATTCACAAAGCACATAATACGCTGCCCTTAATGGGTAAAATTGCAGCCGGTAAACCAATTGAAGCCTTTGAAGTTATCGAGCAGTTATCCCTTAATCAACTGCTTCAAGCACCGAATCTATTTTTTTTAGAAGTCTCAGGCGACTCAATGGTAGATTCTGGTATTTTAGATGGTGACTATGTCTTAATTCAACAACAAAGTGATATTAAAAATGGTATGATTGTAGTTGCCTTAATCGATCATAGTGAAGCAACATTAAAAGAAGTTCGCTTCAATGATGATGCAAGCATTACCTTAATCCCGCATAACCAACAACTTAAACCGCAAACTTATGATAAAAACCAAGTACAAATTCAAGGTATCTATTTAGGTGCACGTTTCGATAAACAATGTTTTAAAGCCTAAGGGGAAAGATGATGAAACAACAAAAAAATCTCTTAACTAAGACCTTATATGTAATTGCAAGTGATCGCCAACGATTAAATTATCAATCACTTCAACCAGAGAACATAAGCAAATATACACCTTCAAAAATATCAGAAAAAATCATTCCTATTACAAAGTTAATTCGAAGGCTCTGTGTTTAAATAAATTATTTAACTGAAACTTGTTTAATATCACGATAGAAGTTTTCATGCGTAGATAAATGAAGCAATGTTAATATCAGTTGACTGTCTTCAAAATGATAACCCAACAATAACTGTTGTTGATTTATTTTAAATTTATGTACATACAAATAAGCCAAATCTCCTTTCTTTTTCTCTCCAAGATATGGATTTTTTATTATTTTTTTTATTTCTTGATCAATTAAAAGCTTATATTTTTTTGGTAATTTTTTAAACGTATTTTTAAACTTATTTGTTTGTTTAATCTGTTTAACTTTCAAATTCATAATCACTGACTAGCCCTGCATCCATTTCTGCTTTTGCAATTAAGCTATCTTTAATAAAAGAATAAGGTAAATCTGGATTATCTTCAGCAATACGTCCTATTGTTGCCCAGTATTCAATTTGCTTTGCACTTGAACGATGCTCAACCTCACCTCTAATTTTAGCTAGTTCAATCAATTCATCTGATAATCGAGTTGTTTGCGACATTAGCCTCTCCTTATGTAGGTAATTTTTATATAACTAGCTTAACAAAAAATGTAACAATATTCAACTAAAAGTGCCAAATAGACACATTTTTTATTGCAAAATCACATTGTCATAAGAGAAAATGCTTCAAAATATCTATTTAAAACTCCATATGAAAAAGAGCAACTTAATCAGACATATTGAACTTATAGCAACGCATAAATATTACAATTTAAACACTTTATTTCTAACATGAAGACTCAAAAAATTCAATTGAAACATAAAGTTAACAAGTCAGTGATACTAAATTTAATAACTATTTATACTCCTTTTCACACTCAAATTTATAAATAAAATTAATCAATCAAAAGGAGATACATTATGCCAAATTTTAGCAGTCAAAAACAACTTCAATCTGATATTCTTAGCTTTATGGGAAATGAAAATCAATTTAAAAGCCACCATGATATGGAAATGACATTAGATGCTTATAGTTTTTCAGGCTACCGTATCGGCTTACCTTTTGAATCTAAGCCTAAGCCATATCAATCACAAGCTTTTACTTTACATGAAATCGCTAACTTACTAGGAAATATTGCATCACTTAAAGATCAAATAGCCCACACACCGATAGAAGAAAAAATTAAATTAACACAATTACAATCACATCTAGAATTTTATGAAAAACAATGGCAAAGAAATCAAGATAAATATATTAATGCAATTAAAGATGCTTATTATGGACTGTATGAGCATAGCAATCCTAAAGATGAAGCACAATATCAAACATTACAACAATGTGCACAATGGCTTGCGCTTGAAGCTGATATTTTATTAAATGATAAAGATACGTTTTTAATTCCTGATGCAGATCCTAGAGTAACTCCTAATCATACTGTTCATCAAACGATTAGACAAAATGCTGATAAATCTAATCCTGATTTAATTACAATACAAGATATTGGTGCAATAATTAATGCGCATAATACAGGTGTTCCTGGAATGCCAAACCAAAGCTTGACTAACTATGCTAAATTACGCCTAATCGACAATTTAACTTCACATATTCAAACAATGAAAAGTGATACATTCCATACGAAAAGAAGTAGAAAAACACAGGCGATTAATAATTTCATAGAGTCATTAAAAACTGGTGATTATTCATCATTAACTTCTAAAAATATAAACGATCTATCAAGCGGACGTACTGGTAAATTAATCAATGGTTTTAAACAAATTATTCCAGAAATTGAATCTGGGCTAACTCCACAAAAAAGTAGTCATAGTCCTAAAACTATTTTTAGCAAACAAGAAAGAAAGTCACCTGTATCTACAATAGATTTTCATAATGAATTACAATAAAAATTTAATTAGCTCTTACCAATAATTAAACTTGCATTATTACCACCAAAGGCAAATGAATTAGATAAAAAGTAAGGTTTATCATAATTTATTTGTTCATTAATGATAAAGCAATCACTAATATCATCACCTTTGATACCATCCCAAAGTTGTTTTGGTATTAATTTTTTAGGATTGTATTTTTTAGATAATAATAACCAGCATAACCCTAACTCAATGGCAGCTGCTGCACCTAATGTATGACCTGTTAATGGCTTGGTTGAACTTATCGGTGTTTGATTTGAGAATAATTCATAGATTGCTTTTGACTCCATCTGATCATTTTTAGGTGTTGCAGTCCCATGTGCATTGATATAACCAATATCACTTGCTTTAAGGCCTGCAGAGTCAAGCGCAGCTGACATCGATAATTTTGCACCATAGCCTTCTGGGTCGGGTGAAGTAATATGATAACCATCAGAAGCTTCACCAAAACCAAGCAATTGAATTTCTGAAGGTTTCTTACTTAATACAAATAAGGCTGCTCCCTCACCAATGGTAATGCCATTACGGTTATTACTAAATGGGTTACAAATGGAACTTGAAACTGAATCAATACAATCAAACCCATTTAACGTCATTTGACATAAGGTATCACAGCCACCGACAATGACTGCATCACATAGGTTATTCTCAATGAGTCTTATGCCAGAAATAATCGCTTTTGCACTCGATGAACAGGCTGTTGATACCGTATAAGAAGGGCCACCTAGCTGTAGATACTGAGATAAAAATAAGGCGATTTGACCTAATTCTTGTTGTTTATAATTAAATTGAGCTGGATAAGTTGTATTATTTTTAAAATAATTAAATGCATGTTCACCTTCACTAATACCCGATGTACTTGTGCCTAATACAACACCAATGCGGTGATTGCCATAAATTGATTTGAACTGATTGACCGTTTCTTCTATTTGTTGATAAGCTTTCAGTAATAGACGATTATTTCGACAGTCAAATGCTTTAAATGATGGATTAATTTCTGCTAGTTGTGCTGTAACTTCAGCAATATAGCTTGATCTTTGACTAAATAACTGATCATAGTGGCGAACATTGACTTGACTATTTTTTAGCAAATTATCAATCACTTGGTCTTTGTTATTACCCAATGCGTTGATAATGCCAAGATCATTTAAATAAATCCGCATGAGCTGATACTTTCAATAATACTATTTAACATAACCAATTCCCTGTTTAGACAAAGCTATCTTAAACGTTTACGCTTATCCTTTTTATCATCTTTTTCAGAATCAGTTTGCTCATCATTTTCTAGGGTTTCACTCTTATCAATAAATGCTTCATCTGCTTTACGAGCTGAATCAATCAATTTGGACATTTCTGAGCCATACTCCAATGAATCGTCATAGATAAAACGTAAATTTGGCACAATACGTAAGCTTAGCTCTTTTGCTAAATAACTTCTAAAAAAGCCTTTAGCCTTATTAAAAGCTTCTGCTAAGTCAGTTTGTGAAACAGTCTCTGATAAGGATGTATAATATATTTTGGCATAAGATAAATCTTTAGAGACATCAACTGATGTAATGGAAACCCACTGAAACTTAGGGTTACGTATTTTTTTTCTAATTGCTGTTACAATTAAACGTTGAATCTCATCTGCTACCCGATAGACTCTTGAGGTTCCAGCCACTTAAAGATTCCTCTTTACTTCAGTTGTTTCATAGACTTCAATCTGATCGCCTACTTTAACATCATTATAGTTTTTGACACCAATACCGCATTCCATACCTTTTTTAACTTCACTGACATCTTCTTTAAAATGACGTAGTGACTCGAGTGCACCTTCATAGATAACAACCTGATCACGTAACACACGAATCGGATTATTACGTTTGATGATACCATCAAGTACACGACAACCTGCAATGGCACCGATTTTAGCTGATCTAAAGACTTCACGTACTTCAGCAATACCAATAATCTCTTCACGTAACTCAGGCGATAATAAACCACCCATCGCTTGTTTAACATCATCAATTAAATCATAGATAATGCTGTAATATCTCAAATCGACTTCTTCTTTTTCAGCCATTTTCTTTGCTGTAATATCTGCACGGACATTAAATCCAAATAGCACAGCTTGTGATGCAATGGCTAAATTAACATCAGATGAGGTAATACCACCAATACCTGATGCAACAACTTCTACTTTTACTTCATCATTTGATAGTTTAGTTAGTGATTCTTGAATGGCTTCGACTGAACCTTGAACATCTGCTTTGACTATCACACTTAAAGTTTGCTGTTCATCACTTTGACCCATTCGATCAAACAAGGCACTTAATTTACCTGCTTGTTGTTGTTTTATTTTTTCTTGGCGATGTTTTTCTTGACGGAATTGTGCAACTTCTCGTGCTTTTTTCTCATCTTTAACTGAAATAACTTCATCACCTGCATTTGGCACACCAGAAAGTCCTAAGACAGCGACAGGTGTTGAAGGGCCTGCATCAGTAATTGGTTGACCATGATCACCAAGCATTGCCCTAACACGACCAAACTCAAGACCCGCTAGAATAATATCACCTGCTTTTAAGTGTCCTGACTGAATTAAAACTGTTGCTACAGAACCACGACCTTTCTCTAATTTAGATTCAACAACAACACCTTTAGCATAACCATCAACAGACGCACTTAATTCCAAAACTTCTGCTTGCAATAAAACACCATCTAATAATTCATCAATGCCTTCACCTGATTTTGCAGAGACATGAACAAACATTGCATCACCACCCCAATCTTCAGGAATAACATCATGTTGTGATAACTCATTTTTAACACGCTCTGGATCAGCTTCAGGTTTATCGATTTTATTAACAGCAACAATAATTGGCACGCCTGCAGCTTTAGCATGTTGTATTGCTTCAAGCGTTTGTGGCATAACACCATCATCTGCTGCTACAACTAAAATAACAATATCCGTACAATCAGCACCACGTGCACGCATTGATGTAAATGCCTCATGCCCAGGTGTATCTAAAAAGGTTATGTTGCCTTTTTCAGTTGCAACCGAATAAGCACCAATATGCTGAGTAATACCACCTGCTTCACCTGCGGTCACTTTTGATCGTCGAATATAATCAAGCAAGGATGTCTTACCATGATCAACATGTCCCATAATTGTTACAACTGGTGCACGAGGTAATTTATCGCCAACTGATTCATCAACTTTTACTTCATCTTCAATGGCATCTGCTTTAGTCAAACGATATTTATGGCCTAATTCTTCTGTTACTAAAATAGCTGTCTCTTGATCTATCATTTGGTTAATTGTAACCATTGTCCCCATTTTCATTAAGACTTTAATAATTTCAGCTGCTTTTCGTGCCATTTTCTGTGCTAACTCTTGCACGGTTAACTCTTCAGGAATTTCAATTTCACGTAAAATTTGTGCTTGAGGTTTAGTAAACTTCTGTGTTTTAACTTTGCTTAAGTCAATGCGTCTTTGATTCATACGTTCAGCAGCACGCTTATTCTGCATTGTAGCTTGATCATAGGTATCATCTAAAAGCTCTTTTGAAGAATGCTTTTTACGTCCTTTTGATTTTTTCTTTTTCGTCTGTGGTTTTTCTTTTAACTCAGCTAAACGCTTATCATCTTCCTCAAATTTATCTTTTTCTTTTTTATGTGGCTTGGTTTCTTTTTTAGGCTCTTTTGATGCTTCATCCTGAGTTTTTGTTTCAGCGTTAGATGTAGCAGATTCTTCTTTTGTCTTATTTTTATTTTCTACTTCTATATGATCTTTTTCAGTCTTATCAACATCAACTTCTTTAGCATCTGCATTTTTTGTTTTCTTAGTCGATTTTTTAGTCTCAGTAACCTCTGTTACCTTCTCTTGTTCAACCCTTTGATCATCAGCTGTATCAGCTGATGTTTCGGTAACATCTTTTTTAACTTCAGGCTCACTATGCTCAGCTATTTCTTGATACTTATCTTCAAGCTTTGTATCTGTTATAACTTCTTGTTCTTCTTCTACAAGCTCATCTTTAGGCTTAACAATCACCTTTTTCTTACGAACTTCTACATTAATTTTTCGATTTTGCCCGGATAGTTTTAGCTTTTGTGTACTTTTACGTTTTAAAGTAATTTTATTACTCTCAGCTTTACCACCAACACCTTGAATATGGCCTAGTAATTTATTTTTCTCATCATCAGTAATTAAATCTCTACCATCGGCTTTATCAATGCCTGCTTCTTTTAATTTCTCTACTAACTGATCAACGCCGATTCCAACAGTATTGGCTAATTGTGCAACTGTTATCTCTGTCATCGTTGCGCCTCCCTTAAATTTATACTTAATCTATTTAAAATCATTATTTTATTTACTTTAAATCAATTCTCTTCAAACCACGGTCTACGTGCTGTTAATATTAATTCAGCTGCACGTTCTCGATCAATCTCAATAACATCTAGCAAATCATCAACTGCTTGTTCTGCTAGATCTTCCATTGTAATAATACCAGCTTCTGCTAATTGATTGGCTAAGATTTCATCCATACCTTCCATAGTTAATAAGTCATCTGCTGGCACTTTTTTATTACTTAATGCTTGTGTTAATAAGGCTGTTTTTGCTCGCTCTTGCAGTTCACTGACAATGTCTTCATTAAAACCATCAATTGCCAACATCTCTTCTAATGGCACATAAGCAACCTCTTCAAGTTGTGTGAAGCCTTCTTCAAACAATACCATAGCAACATCTTCTTCAACATCCAATGCTTCCATGAATAATTTAATTTGGCTTTGTGCTTCTTTATCTTGCTTTTCTTGTGCTTCAGATTCGGGCATAACATTTAATCGCCAACCGGTTAACTCTGATGCCAAACGAACATTTTGACCATTCCTACCAATGGCCTGAGATAATTGATCTTCTTTAACAGCAACATCAATCGTATTACTATCTTCATCCTGAATAATCGAAACAATCTCTGCAGGTGATAATGCGTTAATTACATATTGAACCGGGTTATCATCCCAAAGAATAATATCGATACGCTCACCTTTTAATTCATTGGTAATGGATTGAACACGAGTACCGCGCATACCAACACAAGCACCTACTGGATCAATTCTACCATCATTTGTTTTCACTGCAATCTTACAGCGAGAACCCGCATCACGCGCAATACCAACAATTTCAATTACTTCTTCAGAAATCTCTGGCACTTCAAGCTCAAATAATGCTTCAACAATCTCATTAGCAATACGGCTTAATCGTAGTGGGTAATTTCTTGATGTTTCATCAAGTTCAGTTAAAACTGCACGTGCCTTATCACCAACTTTGAAAGTCTCTTTTGGCAATAACTCACTTCTTGGTAAAATACCATCAGCCTGGTCACCAAGATCAATTAAAATAAACTCGCGAGTTACACGTTTTACTTCACCATAAAGTACTTTACCAATGCGATCTTTAAAACTTTCAATCAATTTAGCTCTTTCAGCTTCTTTTACTTTTTGTAAAATAACTTGCCTTGCTGACTGCGCAGATATACGGCCAAAATCAACTGATTCTATTTCTTCTTCAATCACATCGCCAACTTTAACACTATGTCCTTTTTCATTGGCCACATCGACATAAAATTGTGCTTTTGGATTTTCAAGCTCAGCATCCTCAGCAATGACCTCCCATAAACGGTATGTGTTATAATCACCCGTAGTACGATCAATGACAACTTTCACTTCAGCTAATGCATCAATTAATTTTTTGCTTGCTGCAGCTAATGCTTCTTCCATTGCGTGAAATATTACTTCGCGTTCAACTTCTTTCTCATTTGCAACTGCTTCTATCACCAATAATAGCTCTTTACTCATGCCTTGTATCCTCAATGTTGGTGCTTACCATGTAGGTGCAATTCTTAATTGCTCCACCTGATTGTAGTCAATTTCAATTTGATTACTGTCAATCTCTAAAGTCAACTGATCGCCACTAACTGCTTTTAATAATGCATTTTTAAACTTACGATAACCATTGACTTGCTCTTTAAGCCTCCCTTTTACCCTAAACCCTTCAAAACACTTCACTTGCTCTAAAGTAAATAAAATACGATCTGCTCCTGGAGAAGAAACTTCCAAAGTATAGTGGCCATCGATGATATCTTCAACATCTAAAATACCACTGATTTGCGTACTAACATCCTGGCAGTCATCAACAGAAATACCATCCTTATGATCAATATAAACACGTACCAATAAATCAGCATTCATCGGTAAAACTTCAATGCCCCATAGCACATAGCCCATTGCTTCTATGGATTGGCGTAAGTGTTGATCTAGAGTTTCAACTAGCTGCATTGTTTATTTTCTCCAGATAAAAAAAAAGGACCATCTTAAGGTCCTTTTATTATTTTTATATACTGTTAATTTGGTAGCGGGGGCTGGATTTGAACCAACGACCTTCGGGTTATGAGCCCGACGAGCTACCAGGCTGCTCCACCCCGCATCGACAGGATGTGATACTACTGAATTCGCCGACAAAAATCAAGTAGTAAGTTAGATTTTTATTAATTAATATGATGATTAAACTAAAATTTAAAATAATTCTAAATTGAATGATACCTTTATCCACTATACAATAGCTAACATTCGTAATATTAATATTAAGTACATACCCATGGATAATCATGCCAACAATGATAATCATTATCCTCATACGCTATCTTTAGCATATTGCCTTCAAATGATTATAAAACGTATTAAACTATTTTTAACCGTGCTTATTTTGGGCTTTCTGATAACAATAATCGCTTTTATTTATAAAAAGGATAATTATGATTACTCATATCACTTGACACCACCTGAGTATTTTTTTAATGCAAAATTTCAGAATATTATTAGCAACACTAAGCTCAATAACTATATAGATTATTATTTAAGTACGTTTATCCAACAACAAAAATCAATCGAAGAAAAAAATTATGCAAAACGTATTCAACAGAGCTATTTAAAAGCTGATACAAACACTGCATTTATTAACCTAAGCCTTAAAGGCAATAAAAACGAATTAAAAATTATTAAAAAAACGTTAAATGATTATGTGCAATACCTTAAAAATCAAATTGATAGCAGTATTATCCAAAAATTAAAGCTTAGTTTAAATCTAGATAAAACAACACTTGAGAATAAATATTCGAGTTTATTCAAATTAAAAAATGATTTGGATAATAATACATCCGAAGTTAAAGAAGTAATTACACACAATACCTTGATTAAAGATAAAGCTCAATTCTCTCAAACTATCCTAGAATCAGATGCTTATCTAACACTTGCTAATAAACAATTTGATTTATCAATAAAATTAATTAACTTGAAAAATGATATAAACTCTATCAATCTAGCCATAGATACAATACAAAATCTACAGATACAGGCCCAGCTGATTCAAAGTGATCAGTTAATTGGCTTATCAAAAATGAATGTTTTAATCATTGGCATCATACTGACAATTATTCTTAGTGTTATACTCACATTACTAGTAGAATCAGTAAGATATAACGATAACAAAAAGCACCACTGATGAGCCTGTTCAGATAACTACTTTAATATTGTATTTTTAGTTGAATTTATATTAACCCACCCCACTTTCTCCAGTATTTTAATGCAGATTTAATTGCCTGATTCCTCAGCTTCTTATTTTTATAAGCATCGCCCTGATATTCATGAGATACTTTAACACTTGGCACATAAGCAGTTTTAGCTATCTCTAAAGCCCTTCTTGAAATATCACTATCTTCCATATAATAAAAAAATCGCTCATCAAAGCCTTCAAGTTGTTTAAATAATGCTGTTCTAAATAGCATAAAACAACCCGTACAATTAGGTATATCATAAATAATTTCATCATATGAATAACCTGCATATTCATAATTCTCAAGATATTTTTTAAAAATTACTTTCTTTTGTTTAAACACAAACCTTAAAAACTGTATCAATAATGTTGGATTTTTTTTACATAAAAATTGCTGATTACCATCAACATCAAAAACAGCAGGTGTTAATAAACCAACTTCATGATGTGTTTCTAAAAAAGATAGTGCTTCTGTCAATGTATTTTCTTCAAATACAATATCTGGATTAACAACTAAATGATATTCGCTATCTAAGCGATCCATTACAAAGTTATTTCCATAACCATAACCACCATTTTTATCTGATCCTAAAAATATTACATCAACTGAATATTTTTGTTTTATTGTATCAAACTGATAATCTATCTGTTTTTCTGCATCATTATTTACAATATAAAGGCAAGACTGCATATCACTATATTTTGATAATAATTGTTTTATACTTTGCTCATAAGATGCTAAAAATTTTTCTAACATCTCCAAAGGGTGCTTATATAATACAACCACAGATGTCATTTTCATAAATTGGCTACTTTTTATTTTGTTTCTGCTTATTATTATAGACTTCAATCACAGATTTAACTTGAGATCTTTTTTTAATTAATTCTAATACTTCTTTGTTACCCACTTGGTCTTTACTCGGTGCAAATAAGGCTTTGCCTCTATCTGAAGCGCCTACTGTCGGTTCGCTCAAATAATAAATAGCCAAAGACCGGCGAGCCTGATCTTTAGGACAATTAATTGGTTCAGGCAAACCATGCCAACTATTACATGTTGTATCAAAAATAACCGCTCTATTAAATACAGGCTCTACTGATTTAATCAACGTTTTTGGCTGGTTATTAGCCTTATCATGTGACCACATACCTAGTGCTCCGCCCCATTGTGTTTGCCAGGTTTCATTAATGTAAATGATAATATTTAATCGACGTTCTAAACCTAACTTAGGGTGTATTGAGTAATCAAGATGCGTATTTAATTTACCACCAACACCATGGGCATGCCAACCTCCACCATTTAACCCCATATCAGGCCAAAGCTCAATTTCTGGCACCATCTGATTTAGTTTATCTATAAAACGTTTACTATTTAAATAGGCAAATAATTGGTAAGTATATTTAGGAAATTTTTCCCAGTGATTATAAGTTTTTTTATACTCAATTGCATTTTGATACTGATACCACATATCGCTATCAAGTGAAGGAAATTCAGCATCTATAGCTTTTGCTAAATTTAATTCTAAAAAATCATCAATAACAACATGTGGAAATGGTTTCGCCTTACTAAACTGATTTTTTAGTGAGGCAAAATCAGAAAATACTTTTGTTTCTAAATTTAACATTTAGACTCTCTCCAAATAAAACTCTATTGTTTCTTTAAACATTGTTTCACAATCTTCTGATGGACACCAACCCAGTTCATTATATAGTTTTGAATGATTAATAGCGTAACGCCAATCATGACCCTTTCGATCTTCAACAAAAGAAATTAAACGCTCATGTGGTTGATGTTCAGGTCGGTACTGATCCATTAACCGACAAATCATTTTAACCAGTGCAATATTACTAATCTCATTGTTACCGCCAATATTATACACTTCACCTAATTTAGCGTTCTGTATAATACAGTCAATTGCCTTGCAATGATCTTTCACATATAGCCAATCACGAATATTACTACCATCTCCATAAACTGGAATAGGTAGTTGCTTAATACAACTATTAATAACTACTGGAATTAATTTCTCTTGATGTTGATAAGGGCCATAATTATTTGAGCAGTTAGATGTTGTAACAGGTAAGCGATAAGTATGGAAATAACTACGTACAATATGGTCAGAACCTGCTTTGGAAGCGGAATAAGGTGAATTTGGCTGATAGGCTGTCTTTTCTGTAAAAGCTTCTGCATCTTTTGATAAGCTACCATAGACTTCATCGGTTGATATATGATGAAAACGACACTTAGAATCAGTCCATTTCTTCTCATCTAACCAGTAGGCTTTTGCTTGCTGTAATAGATTAAATGTACCCATGACATTACTTTGGAAGAAAATTTTAGGTCCATCAATCGAATTATCAACATGAGATTCAGCAGCAAAATGCACGATGGTGTCAATCTGATGCTCTCTTAAAATATTATAAATACATTTTTCATCTACAATATCCCCCTGAACAAATACGTGATTTTCTATACTCTCTACACTAGATAAATTAGCTAAGTTACCGGCATAAGTTAATTTATCATAAGAAATAATCTTAATATCATCATATTGACTTAACATCATTTTAACGAAATGACTGCCAATAAAGCCTGCAGCACCCGTAACCAGTATATTTTTAGCTTTGTACATAATTATTTCTCTTTACTTAACCTATCTACTATACGAGCAACTTCATCCATCCAGCTATACTGCTTAATACTAAAGTCTGTTTTAATTTTATCCGTATCTAGTGCAGAATTTTTTGGCCTTAACGCTAATGTTGGATATTGGCTACTGGCAATTGGATAAACATGCTTTGTTTTAACATCATTTATCTGATCATTTAATTGTTCGATACTGTACGATGCTAGCTGATGCCATGTGGTTACTGGAAAGTCAGTATAATGGTATAGACCCCATTTATCAGTTCCAATACCATTGAACTTTAATCGACAAATCTCAAGAATAACCTTTGCAATTGAGTTTGCACTTGTCGGTGCGCCATATTGATCAGCCACAATATTAATATGATCTTTCTCTTTCGCTAAACGAATCATTGTTTTTATAAAATTTGAGCGATATTCACTAAACACCCAGCTAACACGCAAAATGATATGCTGATGCCAAGTTTGTTGTAATATGCGCTCACCATTTAGCTTTGATAAACCATACTGATTTAACGGGTTTGTTTGATCTGTTTCAGAATAGGCTGTCGCTTTTTTACCATCAAAAACATAATCAGTTGAAATATGAATTAACGGTATTTCATACTGTTTAGATATAATCGCTAAGTTTTTTATGGCTAAATGATTAACGGCATCTGCAGTTATTTTATCATTCTCAGCTTGATCTACTTGAGTATATGCAATTGCATTGATAACAAAGTCAAAATCATGATACTGACTAAAAAATTCATTGACTGCTATCGTATCAGTAATATCAAGCTCACTTCGATTTACTGCAGTAAATAAAATATTTTCTTCTCTAGCTTTTTCTACTAAAGCAGAGCCAACCTGACCATTTTTCCCTAATATTAATAGCTTCATCATATTACCCTATTAATACTTTGGCAAATCATCAGATGACAATGCATTTAATTGACAAGCTTTACTATCTTTTTCAGATAATAAAGGCATACCATCTATTGGCCAAGTAATGGCAATATCTTGATCATTCCATAGAATAGATTTCTCAGATTGAGGATGGTAATAATCGGTACATTTATAATAGAAGTCGGCATAATCGCTTAACACTAAAAAGCCATGGGCAAAACCTTTAGGCACCCACAACTGCCTTTTATTATCAGATGATAATTCAACGCCAACCCATTGAGCGAAGGTAGGCGAATTCACTCTAATATCAACAGCGACATCAAAAACACAACCAGTAAGTACAGTCACAAGCTTACCTTGCATTTGCTGTAATTGATAATGCAGTCCTCTTAAAACATTTTTTTCTGAACGTGATATATTATCTTGTACAAATGTTTCATTAATCTCTAACATTTGACAATAACGTTCCTGTTGAAAGCTTTCAAAAAAGAAGCCTCTTTCGTCTCCAAAAATTCGCGGTTGAATGATTTTTACTTCTGGTATCTTAGTTGTTATTATTTTCACGTTTGATCTATTTCCTAAATTAAACTTAAAAGATATCGGCCATAGCCAGTTTTCTTAAGTGGCTGCGCTAACTGTATTAACTGATCAGTATCAATCCATTTTTTTTGTAATGCAATTTCTTCAGGACAACCAATCTTCAAACCCTGTCTATGCTCAATCGTTGCAATAAACTGGGAAGCTTCCATCATTGAATCATGAGTACCTGTATCAAACCATGCATAACCCCTACCCATTAAGCCAACTTTAATATTTGACTGCTCTAAATATAATTGATTTAAACAACTGATCTCCAACTCTCCCCTTTGTGAGCGCTTAACTTTTTTAGCAAGCTTACAGACATTGGCATCATAATAATATAACCCGGTAACAGCGAAATGAGATTTTGGTTTTTTAGGCTTCTCTTCAATCGATAAAACTTCACCTGATTGACTAAATTCAATTATACCATAGCGCTCTGGATCAACAACATTATATCCAAACACATAAGCACCCCCTTCCTCTTCTACTATATTTTTTGCCTTAATTAGTAATTCTGGTAACCCATGTGCATAATAAATATTATCTCCCAAAACTAAGCAAGCTGGTTCTCCATTTAAGAAGTCTTCAGCTAAAATAAAGGCTTGAGCTAACCCTTCAGGGGACGGCTGAATAATATAGTCAAATGATAGTCCCCATTGACTACCATCGCCTAATAAACGCTTAAAAGATGACTGATCTTGTGCTGTTGTAATAATTGCTATTTCTCTGATATTAGATAACATCAATACAGATAGTGGATAGTAAATCATAGGTTTATCATAAACAGGAATCAATTGCTTACTGATACCACAGGTTGCAGGATAAAGCCGTGTACCACTACCACCTGCTAAAATTATACCTTTCATTAACATATCCTATCTAATCTTGTTGTTGTGCTTTATAAGTTACTACAGCACGTTCAAATAACTCTGCACTTTTTTGCCAACGAAAATCATTCGCTGTAATAAGTGCATTAGTCGATAATTTTTCTCTTAACTGATTATCATTGATTAGTCTTATTACTGCATCTAATAACGCTTGTTTATCACCTATAGGCACAATCAATGCATTTACCTCATTTTTTGCATACTCTCTAAAGCCTTGACAGTCAAATAAAACACAAGCACAACCTCGTGCCATTGCCTCAAGCGGAGGCATACCAAAGCCCTCAAATAATGAAGTTGATACAAATATATCACATGTATCATAAAATTGAATACATTCCTGATCACTAGAGGATGAAACTATCTTTAAATGACTCAAATCAAATTTACTTAAATCATCATGGCTCATCAACTTTGCATCAAATACAATATTTCTCTCTCTTAATGCATTGATTAAGGATATAAAATATATAAAGCCTTTTTGCTTTTGACTTCTCCCTACTGTAGCAATGCTTAATCGCTGCTTATTACATTCACGCTTATTTAAGAAGTAACTATCTGCTAATGCTGGCTGAATATTCTTATTAAAAATTCTACCCTTTGGTATTAAATAAGGTGGCTGTAAAATTTTCTTACGCACAAAGTTAGAATTAACTAGATAATATGTATCTTTATTTTTATATGACCTACGTTGTAAATATTTATAAACTTTAAGCATAAGACTATTAAATTTAGGATGGCCATTGAAAAGATGATAGTCATCAGCCTGCATAAATCGAATGTACTTCACTCGAATTATACTTAATAATGAACAGATAATTGGATCAGAAACAATAACTGTTTGAGTACTTTTTCTCACATACAATAATAATTTAACCAATGCTATTAATCTGCCACAAACTGAAGATATTTCATAAACATTAACCTTTCTATCAATCATATTACGTAAAGTCATTTTATAATTGTCAGTATCCTCATTCAAAGCACAGATAGTTACTGGTAAATTTTGACTTATACGATTGGCAATCTGAATAAATACTTTATTACCGCCCCCAATTTTAAAAGAAGGTAGAACAAATAAATAACCTTTCTCATTATGATTCATCATTATTCTCGTGAAATAAAATACCAAGCGCCAATGCTAACCAAATTACTCCTAGTGAGTATTGAAATAAAGGTGCTACAGATGATATTACTAAATAGGCTAAAAATATTGATGCTCCATATGTTCTATGAAAATCAAGTCTACATAATTTTTGATAACGTAGAAATACCTTCAACAATAATAATAAAAATATGAAAACACCAAAAATGCCAAAAACATAAGGGATAAATAGCAGTATCGAAAAGGCTTTGGCTCCCATCGCTGTACCAGATGATAATACATCAACTTTAGCATTCCAAATAAAACCATGACCAAAAGACAAAGCCCAAGGGTTTTCAATAATCTCTTTAACAGTTAGAATTATAGCTTGATAGCGCCCCTGCGCACTACCATCTTGAAAGTGTAACCGATGATAAAACCAAGACAAGTGTGTTAGAAACTCTGTCGGATTAAACAAATAAAATATTAATATACTTGATAATGATAATGCAAACAGAGCTAATACTATTCTGATATTCCACAACCTGAAATTAAATAAACACACAATAATTAAGGCTAAGTAAGCTGCACGAGTTGTAGTAATTACAAATATAACGATACTTAATACCAGCATCAACCATAAGAGCCATGATGAAATTATTTGTATTTTTTTTGCATACATTGCAAGTAGCACGAATAAAACAGCACATTCAGCAACCCAAGTAGTTTCAGAAAAAAATGACGCTGGTCTTAACTCAAGGTATCTTAAGTTGAAATTAAAAGGATTCGACCTCATAGCAAATATGTAGTTTCCTAAATATTGTACTAATGCAAAAAACAAAACAATAGAAAAAATACATAAACAAACCTTTACTATACGTCTAAAGTCATATTGAAGATAACAATACAATACAAAAACCATAAATATATTAACAAAATAATACTTTAAAGAATATAAAAATCCCATATTGTTTCGATTAACAGCGTAATACACTATTGCAAAACAAAAATAATAAATTGTTAGATAGACAATTAAGGCATTAACTTTAAGTATTCTTTTTAACATTAAGCCTACTACCAATATAAAACTAGCAAAATACCAGCTATAGACTATATTCCAGTAAATAAAGTATCGATTTGCAAGCAATAATAAAATCAGAAAACCAATAAATATCGCTAATAATGGCTCTCTATAAGCAATGAGATAATAACAAGCATACCAAATAGTCCACAGCCAAATTGCAAGCACGTTACCTTTATTTAAAGGAAATATAAGACACAATATCAAAAGAACGGCTGAATTTAAAATAACTTCAAAAGCAACATATTTATGTAGTTGCTTTACTTTTTCTAAACTCAGTAAGGCCCGAGACACTAAAGCATTATTAATTGCTTTTTTCATTATATTTTTCATGTTTACAGCTGATATGACTCTTATAAAATTGACGAAATTTTTTTAATGGCATCTTTGCAACTAAATATGTCATTATGTTAACAATGAATGTTTTATACCTCAATAAAATTCCAATTTTATGCTCTTTTTGAATACGCCATATTTCTAGGTAAGAAGCATAATTAGAAGACATGCCACCTTTGCGCATGGCAGTTAATACTTCTGCCACATTAATAAAAGGATAGTCATTTTCATATAAAGTTAGAAATAAATCCTGATCTGCTGCTGATTTATATTCGCTATTGTATGTATATAAAGCATAAATATTTCTATGCACAAAACAGGTTGGATGATTCAAACACATAAAGCTTTTTAAATGTTCAACATTTAAAGGCGCTACAACATAGCCATCATTAATATCATAATCAAATGTAACAAGCTTGCCATAATAAATGCCCTCTCGTTTTGTACTATCAATCGCATTTTTAACCCGTGCTAAAGTATTTTTCATATAAAAGTCATCAGCATTTAATATCCCAATAAAATCACCTTTAGCTCTTTTTATACCTTTATTCATGGCATCATAAATACCATTATCAGGTTCTGATATGACAACAGAAAAGCCATCTCGGTATTGTTGAATAATATCTAACGTGCCATCTTTTGAGCCACCATCAATAATGATATGCTCAAAATCTTTATATGTTTGATCTCTGACACTTAATATCGTTTGTTCAATGGTATCAGCCGCATTATAGCAAACTGTAATAATGCTAAATTGTGGCTTCTCAATATTATTATCTTCCATCACTCACTCACATATTAAGTTTTCATTAAAAAATATTTAATCAAACAATACCATATCCAGAGCTATTTTCTACTACTAAGTACCCTGTCAATTTTTTCTTTCACTATATCAGGCTGAATACCATTAACATCTAGAGTACTACCTTGGCCAAAAGCAAACACTAATTCAGAGTAATTATGCTGTATTTTCTCGATTTCAGGAGGAAATACTACATGATAATTTTCTGTTATAGTAGCTGGATATGGCGTAAACCTACCATAATGATTACCATTTGAAACCACAAATACATTTTTGACGCCTAAAGCTACGGCGAAATGAGGAGCAGAAGTTTCATTTGAAACTAAACAATCAGCATTTAAAATAACATATAGCAGTTCTAAAAGTGTTGTCTTACCAACAAGATTAATATATTTTGATTCATCAAAAATTTTTGAGTCTTCGCAATCATTTGGCCCTCCACATACTACAACATCATAACCATATTGATTAATTAAAAAGTCACCTATACTTAAAAATTTATCAACGCACCATTTTCTATACTTAGCATTGGCACCAATAAAAAGGATGGCATATTTCCCTGGCAACTGGAGTTTCAATTGGCCTGATTCTAAATTTATCATTGGCCTTTCTAAAGTACAGTGTTGGTTCAATAAATAATTAAAAAATTCTTTGTTACGTTCAAACTCAAACACTATCTTTTCTTTTGATGGTAATAAAGTGGTATAATACTTATCGCTTTTATTTTTTTCCACCTTACTTATATTGGAGTAATCACCAACGCTTGCAATTTTTTCATTCGCAGTAATCAATTTTACAATATTATCACCAAAATAATACTCTCTACTATAAGTTGGTTGAATAACAACCTCATAACCTGTAGCTGTAATTTCTTTTAATATTCGATACCTATAGTATAAATTTTTGGCAAATTTTTTTCTATCTAACCAAATAAATTTATCTACAATGGGCTGATCTAATACTTCTGATAACTCTTTCCACACTATATTACCCAACAACGTAATTGAGTAATCTTTATACTTATCATCTCTTTTAAGTTCATTTAAATAATTTCTAAATAAAACATAATCTCCAATAGCATCAAGTCGAATAACAAGTAACGACTTTGGTAAAATATGGCCTGAGCGCTTAATTAATAAGTTAATTAAATGATAAAAAACAAACTGAAATATTTTTTTAAAACTGATCTTCATTTTTTTCTATATTTTCTTATTTTTCTATAACAAATTTTTAAAAAGGCTTTCACTAACATCTTAAAATTAGCCTGATTTATGCGAATAAAATGTGAGCGATCCATAAAACGAAACTTCATTACTTTAACTTGATATTCAAGCCCATATAAATAAGCTAAAACTGCTGCTCTATGTTGACCATCTCGTATTATATTCTGACCATCAAATGTGATAATATAGCGTTCATCTTTTGGGTAGCCGTCCTGACGAATTGAATCTAATAAGCCTAATAACCTAGCCTCATTATTCATATGATAATAGTTATATTGGTCATAATTTAAAAAAGCAGTTTTATCACCTTGAAGATATTTATATGCTGGTATTTCCTTAATGGGTAATAACTTCATTAAATTAAATGAACTTGAGTAGTGAGAATGTACTATACACTTAAGTTCGTTAAGATTAACCGTTTCTATATCAATTTTAATTAACTTATCTAATAAATAAGCACTTTCTTTTAAAAAATGTACATCAATATTTTCAAAATTAATACCCTTTAAAAAGTCTAAATTTTTTAATGAACTACGAATCATATTTGCAAATTCAAGATACTCATTTATCGTAAAATCTATTCTCATATTATCAATATGTAGATGTAATGACTCTCCAATATTATCTTCAATAACAAACCGTTTAAATTTCCCTTTTCTGCTATAGTTACCATCAAGTGTTATTACTGCAGGGTTACTCATTTTTAATACTCGCTAAACTTCAAATAATTCATAATGATATTTTGATAATCATTCTTTTTTATTAATTTAATAAGTACTGGTGTATACTTAAAAAATATTAAATTAAATTTTTCTTGCACATTATTCCAATCAACCATAGGTATCAACTCATTAATTCGCTTAATATAACCTACCTGAAATTCTTTTTTATCAAATATTGATCGAGCAACTAAACAAATTAGCTCATCTTCATAACTTAATGACCAATAACCAAAATCATCGCTTATTTGCTCAAAACGTCTGTTAATCCAAGCAGAATTTTGTAGTATCTGATCCAGTGGGATCCACTGTCCTGCATCAAGGCTTCTAACAGCAACTTGATAGTTTAAATCAAACAAAATATTATTTTGATCTTTAAATGTTCGAAATTGATCGGTTCCATATAAAAAAATATCATTTCTAAGTGGGTGAACTACTTCTTTATAATTATGTTTTTTAAAAAACTCAATAAATAATGGTTCATCTTTCTTCTTGACAAGAATATCAATATCTTTCCCAAGATCTAAATGTAAAGGAATTTCATTATTTATATTCCTTAGTAAGATATAATCTAACCTACTTTCATTTAATTCAATAAACGCATTTTTTAGTTGTTGTGCACATATTTGAGTCATTTAATACCCTTTAGGTGTTTTAAATTCTTTTCAGCAACTAGTAAACTTAAAGCATATTTTACATAATCTTTTTTATCCATTTCAAACCTAAACTTATTAGATTGAATATGTACCTGTTGATCTTGCCCACTAATTGTAGGATGATTTAATTCCACTTCAAAGTTTGTATTTAAAAGCCTACCTTTTGATAAAGTTTTAATTTTTTCACCCATATTATTTTCCGTTAACAATAAATTTATAATTGAATTATTTTTATAATACTACCGATATCTCTAAACTTTACAACTCCCATGCATAGATATATAAAATTCTCTCGCCATTTTGGTATTAGCAGTGCCGAAATAAATACCGTTGAAAACTGAGCTAGTAAAGTAGCATATGCAGCCCCAACACCACCATAACTAGGAATTAAAATAAAATTTGCAACAACATTAACCAAAAGTCCAAAAAATGATCTTAGTATAATGTATTTTTCTAGATTTTTTGGATAATAATATAATACTGTAGCAACATTTAAAAAAACAAAGACACTTGTCCATACACTAATTTTCAAAATTAAAGCACTGTGGTTATAATGAATGCCAAATAATAGGTTAATTATTTCTTTATCAAAATAACTTAATATTAATGAAATAGATACCGTAACTAAAATACAACAACAGTAAATACCCTTAACTGCCTTAAAAAATAAATCTGAATGATGGTTCACTGCTTTTACATAATAAGGTAATAAATTAGGAATGATAATCATAGGAAACATATACCATATTTCAACAAGCTTCACGGCTGCTGAATATTCGCCAACTATGCTCATACCATTAAAGTATTCAAGCATTACCTGATCTAATCTCATATATAATGATACCATCGCCCCTGCTAAGGCTAATGGTAGTGAAATTTTTAATAATGATTTCGCTAAAGCATAATTAAAGCGCCATAAAGTAATGCCCGCAAAATTTTTGCTATAAAATATGATTAATATTACAATCATAAACATAACTTCAATACAGTAGATTACTCCTAAAAACAAAAGTGGTAGATTATATACAATAAAAACTAATTTCCCTAAAGCATCAATAAAATCTTGGCATAATAAAGCAATAGCTGTTAATTTAGTTTTGCTAACCGACTGAAAGTAAAACTGTATTACGTTAAATGATAAAATAACATTGGATAATACCAAAAGTGCAATCATCCAGAATGTTGTGTTATTAATGCCTTGATAAAAATATGCAATCAATAAAGATATAACAACCATAAGCATACTACCTATCAGCATTATAACAAATGCAGTGCCCATCAACTCTTCTTGATTTTTTTCATTTTTAGATAATTCTTTGACTAAAACAACCTGTAGCCCCATCGTTGTTAATGTTGCAAATAAAAAAACATAACTTTGCGCATAAGACCATATACCAAATCGCTCAGGCCCTAAGTATCGGATCAAATAAATTGAAATAAAAAAAGACAAAAATAAATTGATAAAGCGCTCAATCAATTGCCAAGATGTCCCAGCTATTAAATCATGTGACATCAATTTTTTTATCTTTTTTACAAAAAACAATAAAATAACCTATTTAAAATTTTTAATATGGCTTCTCAAACCCAAAATTCTACATTTTATCTTCAAAAATGCAAAGAAAATATAAAGGATGCTTTTAAAGCTTTTTATAAAAATCATATGCCCTTTTAATTCCCTGCTGCAAAGTTATTTTAGCTTGCCAGCCTAAACGCGTTAAATTTTCAACATCTAATAACTTCCTCATTGTACCATCGGGTTTGGTTTTATTAAGTACGATATCGCCTGAATAGCCAACAATTTCTTTTATCATCTTTGCTAGTTCTAAAATAGAAACATCTTCGCCACAGCCAATGTTAATCAAAGGTGGGTTGATATCTGATAAGATTAAAGTATTATATTTTTCATCATCTAAATTCATTAAAAAAATACAGGCATCGGCCATATCATCTGAATATAAAAACTCTCTTTTAGGTAAGCCTGAACCCCAAACTTCAACCTGAGCTTGATTGTTAATTTTTGCTTCATGAAATTTACGAATTAATGCTGGCAATACATGCGATGTATTTAAATCATAGTTATCATTAGGCCCATAAAGATTTGTTGGCATGACCGATAGATATTGAGTATGATATTGTCGATTATATGACCAACACATTTCAATACCTGCAATTTTAGCAATCGCATAAGGCCGATTTGTCAACTCTAAAGGACCAGTTAACAAGTAGTCTTCTTTCATTGGCTGAGGAGCATCTTTGGGATAAATACACGAGCTACCTAAAAATAACAGACGCTTTACACAATGCTTATAAGCCTGATCGATCACATTTTGCTGAATATTAATATTTTCTCGAATAAAATCTGCTGGATAGGTATTATTAGCATAAATTCCACCGACTTTAGCTGCCGCTAAAAAAACATATTCAGGCTGCTCTAATGCAAAAAAATCAGCGACTTTTTGTTTATCGGTTAAATCTAACTCTTTATGCGAACGCGTTACGATATTAGTATAGCCTTGAGCATGTAGTTGGCGCATCAATGCTGAGCCAACGAGGCCATTATGACCAGCAACATAAATTTTTGCATGCTGATTCATAAAGTTCATTATTCAAATCCTCGCTTAACCTGATAACCACCTTCAATTAAATACTTATCTTTTTTCATCAATTCTAAATCTGAGCGCATCATATCTTTAACAAGCATTGCTAAGTTATATTTTGGTTTCCAATTTAATTTTTGATGGGCCTTAGTTGGGTCACCAATCAATAAATCAACTTCAGTGGGTCTAAAATAGCGTGCATCAACAGCGACAACTTCTTTACCCACAGGTAACTGATAATCAGAATCCGAACAAGAAACAATATAAGCCTTTTCATCGATACCTTCACCTCTAAATTCAAGCTCAATACCCACTTCTCGAAATGCTAACCTAACAAACTCTCTTACTTGGGTTGTCACACCTGTTGCCATCACCCAGTCTTCAGCTTCATCGGCTTGTAAAATTAACCACATCATCTCAACATAGTCTTTTGCATGGCCCCAGTCTCTTTTAGCATCCAAGTTGCCCAAATATAGCGTATCTTGTAAACCTAAAGCTATTTTAGCTGCTGCCCTTGTAACTTTACGCGTCACAAATGTCTCACCACGAACGGGAGACTCATGATTAAATAAAATACCATTACAAGCAAATAGATTATAAGCTTGTCGATAGTTAATGGTAATCCAATAGGCATATAACTTTGCAACGGCATAGGGTGAACGCGGATAAAAAGGTGTTTGTTCATCTTGAGGGATTGCCTGCACCTTGCCATATAACTCTGAAGTAGAAGCCTGATAAATTTTTGTTTTTTTATCTAACTTTAAAACTCTGACGGCCTCTAAAATACGTAATGTACCTAACCCATCAGCATTGGCAACATATTCTGGTGTTTCAAAACTAACATGGACATGACTCATTGCTGCTAAGTTATAAATTTCATCGGGTTGAATCTTTGAAATGAGTCTTGTTAAGTTTGATGAATCAGTCATATCACCATAGTGTAGATGAAAATTTTTACTGGATTGATGACCACTGTATAGATGGTCAATTCTATCGGTATTGATTAAACTACTTCTTCTGACTAAACCATGGACTTCATAGCCTTTATTTAATAAAAGTTCAGCAAGATACGAACCATCCTGGCCTGTAATACCCGTTATAAAAGCTTTTTTCATTCATATATTTCCTCAAAGCGTTCAATATCATCATCTGAAAGATAATTACCCGACTGTATCTCTAACATCTCAGCAGGTAAATGCCCAATGGCAATCACCTGATGCCTTTGTAGCGGTAGTATATTAATCGACATACCTTGAGATAGCAAATGCTCTTTATCATCAATACGTATTTTCACTGCGCCAGATAATACGGTAAAGTATTCGCTCTTATGATAGTGCATTTGTAATGAGCTTTTCGAATTTATTTTAAAATAGAGTTTATTGACGATAAAGTTATTTCCTTTTGCAATCTGATCACTATAACCCCAAGGCGCGTAATGGCGCTTATGCTTAACAATCTCTTGGCGACTATCTAAATTTAGCTTATTAACCAATGCTTTTATCTCTTGAGTATGGTTTGTATCTGCTACTAATATTGCATCTGCTGTTTCGACAACTATTAAATTATTAATCCCAGCCGTTGCTAATAGTCGATCATGAGAGCGTAAATAACAATCTTTGGTATTAACATGATAAACATCGCCTTTGACGATATTACCATCCTGATCTTTTTTAGCTAAATCAAATAAAGCTCTCCATGAACCAATATCTGACCAGTGTAAATCGACTAATGGAATAAGCGCAATGTTTTCTGATTTTTCCATCACCGCATAATCAATTGAAATATCCACACACTGTACAAAACTTTCACGATTAACACGAATAAAATCTAAATCTTTTTGCTTTAGGTTAAAACTTTCAAGGCATTGTTGATATATTTGAGGCTCACTTTTCTTTAATTGATCTAAATAAGTCGACGCCTTAAACAAAAACATACCACTATTCCAATAATAATCACCTTCAGCTAGATAAGTTTTAGCCTTTTCTTTATTTGGTTTTTCAACAAATAAATCAACATCATAAATAAATTTATTTTTTTTATTACCAAGCTTAATATAACCATAACCTGTATCAGGTGATTTTGGCTGGATGCCAAATGTATATAAATAGTCATCATCTAACTCTGCTTGAGTCAGTGTTTCTATCACATGATCAAAATTATCGATATAGTGATCAGATGGTGATACCAGCATATAGGCATCCTCATTTTCAAGTACTGCCAATGCAGCTAACGCAATTGCAGGTGCTGTATTTTTAGCAAAAGGCTCAAGAATAATACGAGCATTATCAATCTCTAATGCCCTTAATGATTCTGCCACCTGAAAACGATGATCTTCGTTACAAACGATAATTGGTGCTTCAAATAAAGATTCATTAGCATAACGCAAACAAGTATTTTGCAATAATGTATAATCATCAATTAATTGAATAAATTGTTTTGGTGATTTTTTCCTTGATAATGGCCAAAGCCTAGAGCCAACACCACCTGAGAGAATCACAGGATAAATCTTGCGACTAAAATTTGCCACTATAAAACTACCTTTTCATTTTTATTAGAGACGATATTTTTTACATCGATGATCACTTTTTTTGTCTTAATTAATGCCTGAATGTGACTTTGTTTAAACTGATCATGAGCCACAGCAACAATCACACAATCACACAAGTTTAAATTTTCAATTGGCACAATCTCAATACCATATGCTCTTTTTGCATCATCTTTATCTGCCTGATCGTCAATAACCAGCGGCTCAATACTATACGATTTTAACTCATTAATAATATCAATTACCTTGGTATTTCTAACATCAGGACAGTTTTCTTTAAAGGTAAACCCTAGAATGGCTACTTTGCTATTACGTATAGGTAAATTATGTTTAATCATCTCTTTAACCGTTAATTCTGCAACATATTTACCCATACTGTCATTAATACGTCGCCCTGATAATATTACTTCAGGATGATAGCCTAACTGCTCTGCTTTATAGGTTAGATAATAAGGGTCAACACCAATGCAATGACCACCAACTAACCCAGGTTTAAATCTCAAAAAGTTCCACTTAGTTTTAGCAGCTTCTAACACTTCATAAATATCGATATCCATCAGATGAAAAATTTTGGTTAATTCATTAACAAAAGCAATATTAATATCACGCTGTGAATTTTCAATTACCTTGGCAGCCTCAGCAACTTTTATAGAACTTGCTTTATAAACACCTGCCTCTATCACCGATGCATATACATCCGCTATAATATCGCAAATAGCTTTTGTTTGCCCTGATACGACCTTTTTAATCTTAGTAAATGTATGCTTTTTATCTCCTGGGTTAATTCTCTCTGGCGAATAACCGACAAAAAAATCACGCCCACAAATAAGATTCGATTCTTTTTCTAATATTGGCACACAATCTTGTTCAGTTGCACCTGGATATACCGTTGACTCATAAACAACAATATCGCCTTTTTTTAATGCTTTGCCTATTGTTTCAGATGCCTTTAATAAAGGGGTCAAATCAGGTTTATTTGCTCGATCAATTGGCGTTGGTACTGCCACAATATGAAAATCTGATTTTTTTAAATCGGCTATCTGATCGGTTAAAACCAAATTTGCCGATTGCAACTTATCATCAGTTACTTCCAGTGTATAGTCAAAGCCCGTTTTAAGCGTTTCTATTCTTCTGGTATTAATATCAAAAGCAACAACTTGCTGCTTTTGACCAAAAGCGACCGCAACTGGCAATCCAACATAACCCAAACCGATTACTGAAATAGCTCTTTTAATCATTGATCAGCCTTACTTAAAATGAGCATCATATAATTTTAATTCTCTAATGATTCTTTGGCTAGCCAAACCATCCCCATAGGGATTAGCCGCTTGAGCCATCTGACTATAAAGTTCAACATCATCAATAAGAGCTGAGACTTCATTGACAATATACTCTGTATTAGTACCCACTAATTTAGCCGTTCCAGCACCTACACCTTCTGGGCGCTCTGTTGTATTACGCATCACCAAAACGGGTTTAGCCAATGAGGGCGCCTCTTCTTGTACACCACCTGAATCTGTTAATACCAGATAACAGTTTTTCATTAAATAGATAAAAGGCTCATAATCTAATGGCTCGATCAAATGAACATTGTCAATTTCAGAAAGTAAGTCAAAGACAGGTTTTATGACATTAGGGTTTAAATGAACAGGATAGATAAAATGCATATTGGGATATTTTTTTGCTAACACATGAATTGCCTGACAAATATTAATAAACCCTTCACCATGATTTTCCCTTCTATGGCCCGTTATCATAATGTAGGGACGCTTATCTTCGATAACCTTTGTTGCGCTTTTAAATCGCTGACTCCACGAAGGTTGCCAATTAATTCGATCTTTTACCCACAGTAATGCATCAATCACCGTATTACCAGTGACTGCTATGTGATCTTTATTTATGCCTTCTGAAAGAAGATTATCTTGTGAAGTATTCGTTGGTGCGAAGTGTAGATTAGCAATACGACTAACAAGTTGACGATTTGCTTCTTCTGGATAGGGCGATGATAAATTATAAGTTCTAAGGCCCGCTTCAACATGCGCTATATTTATCTGATTATAAAAGGCTGTCAATGCCGCTGCAAAACAAGAGGTTGTATCACCTTGTACCATGAGCCAGTGGGGGTTCTCTTGCCTAATAATCTCTTCTAATAACGTCACTGTTTTTGCCGTAATCATCGATAAGCTCTGATTGGGCTGCATAATATCTAAATCATAATCAACCTTTAGTTCAAATAATCTCACCATCTGATCAAGCATGGATCGATGCTGGCCGGTTAAACATACAATACTCTGATACTGATCATCGTCTTCTAGTGCTTTAATCACTGGCGCCATCTTAATTGCTTCTGGCCGTGTACCAAAGACGCTTAAGACTTTTATTTTACTCATAAAGCAAATATTCCTTTTGTATCAATAACACATTTATCTAAAATCATTGACTTATCTAAGTCTTTAAATTCTTTGTGATCAACCAGAACTAAGATGATATCAGCTTGCTTTAATGCATTATCTAAATCAACAAGTTCAATACCCTCTAACTGATCAATATTGGGTTCTACTACAATCACCCGCGATGAAAGTTTATCTTGAATTTGTTTGATAATAGATAATGAAGGTGACTCACGTAAATCATCAATATCAGCCTTAAAGCTAGCCCCCAAACAGGCAACTACTGGACTTTTATATTTATCAGCTTGCTTAATAACCTGATTGATAACCCATTGCGGTTTATAATCATTCACTTCACGTGCCTTTTTAATTAGTTTTGCCTCTTTTGGTGCTGCACTGACGATAAACCAAGGATCTACAGCAATACAATGTCCACCAACGCCGGGACCTGGTTGTAAAATATTGACCCTTGGGTGATGATTGGCTAGGCGAATTAATTCCCAAACATCAATATCTAACTTATGACAAATTAAAGATAATTCATTAGCAAAGGCAATATTAACATCACGAAATGAGTTTTCCGTTAACTTTGTCATCTCAGCTGTACGCGCATTGGTTGCTAATACCTTACCTTTGACAAAACTTTGATAAAATTCAAGTGCTTTTTCTGTTGATGCCTGATTAATGCCGCCAATGACGCGATCATTTTCAACCAACTCCAATAATACACGCCCTGGAATGACACGTTCAGGTGAGTGGGCAATATAAACTTCCGTTAGTTTGGGCCTTAATTCTTTAATGACATCATGAATAAACTCAGTCGTACCGACAGGAGAAGTAGATTCTAAAATAACTAAGTCTTTATTCTTTAAAACATCACATAGTGTTTTAATTGCTGATTCAACATAGCTTAAATCTGGTTGATAGCCTTCTTTAAATGGCGTAGGTACAGCAACAATATGCACATCAGCAGCTTTAGGCTTAAGTGATGCTTGTAATTTATTTGAATTAACAGCTGATTTTACTAAAATATCTAAATCTGGCTCAACAATATGTACCTGAGCTCTATTAATCATATCAACTACTTTTTTGGAAATATCAATACCTAAAACATCATAGCCTTTAGTTGCTAATAGTGATGCAGTAGGCAATCCAATATAACCTAACCCATAAACATTAATCTTTTGCATATAAATACTCACTAAGCTTTCAATAACTTCAATTTGATTTCATCCAACATTCTAATCGCAATTTGATTGCGATCAAAATACATTGCAACAAAATTTTTAATTTTTTTCTGATCAAATTCTTCAACTTTCATTTGAGCAATCGCTTGATTTAAACTTACTGCGTCTTCTGGTTCAAACGCGATACCAGCTTGTGCTTGATTAATAACAATATCTCTAACTTCTCCTTTAACACCCATTAAAATTGGCTTACCTAGTGCCATTGATTCAAATACTTTTGATGGAATGACCGTTTCAAAAAGCGGCGTATTTTTTAAATGGACAATACTAGCATCCAACATATTAGTTACTTCAATGGCATCAGAGCGACTGCCACTATCGATAAACGTTACATTATCTAAAGTTTGTGCTTGTGATTTAATTTGCTCAGCATAAGCACCTGTACCCATAATTATAAAATGAACCGATTGATCTTCAGCTAACTTAGCGGCCTCTATGATTGTATGAACGCTATGTGCCATGCCAATTGTACCAATATAGCCCACTAAAAATTTTTCACCAATCTGATACTGTAATTTAAGAGACTGGACATCTAAGGGTGGTTTGATTTGACTAAAGTCTATACCATTTTTACAGACAATAATTTTTTCTGGGTCAATGCCATCCTTTTGAATTAATATATTTTTAAAACTATCTGTGACTGAAACAATCATATCAGCTTTTTTATATAGTCGTTTAACTGACCAACCAAATAATCTCAATAGCAAATTTTGTTTGCCCATCGCATCGACTGCAACTACTGATTCAGGCCATAAATCACGTAATTCAAAAATAAATGCCTTACGCTTAAGCCTTGCTACAAACCAAGCGGCAAATACTGAAAATGGCTGAGGAGATGTACCAATCACCAAATCAACTTTTTTGATAAACAAACCTTGTATAGCTGCATGCATGCCAAAGCTTAAATAATCAACGATACGTTTAAATGAGCCTTTATTTTGTGCAATAAAGCTTTTTATACGCATAACTTCTATTCCATCAACTACCTCTTTAGATCGCCATTTGTTTTTATAACCTTGAAATACCTTACCCTTTGGAAAATTAGGAACGCAAGTTAATATAGTCACCTGATAGCCTTCTTTAACCCAAATTCTTGCATGATCATAAAGACGGTTTGCAAGCGCATTCGACTCTGGATAGAAATTATCTGAAATAAATAAAATATGCTTCATTGATCATCCCATCTAATCATAATACTCGCCTTATGCGTTTGATTGTCTAATTGGTAGCTAAATGTTTTTGTTGGTTGGAGTGTACCAAATGTTAGCGCATATTGACTATCTTGTATTTTATATACACCACTAAATTTAAGCATTATATTTTTTTGATTCGGCAATGTGATAGTAATGCCTTGGCTGGTAGTTTCTGTAATTTGACACAGTGGGTGTAAATGTAGTAAAAGTTGTGCTTTTTGACTAGTCTCTAATTGGTCGGTAATTAATAACTCCCCTGATCTAAACTGCCATTGCCGCCTATGAATGGCTTTGTTTTCAAGACGCTGATAACCATTATGCATTGCAGTTATTTGACATACGCCATCTTGAGAGTTTCTTTCTATAATTTGTGTTTTTGCTCGTCTAGCTACTCTAAAGCTGCCCCAGATTTCAGATGAATTATGATCAGCCATTACTAATGTATTATGCGCTTTTGTACTGCGTTCAAAATAACGCCGCTGAGAATCGCCATAGCATGAAGTACCCAAATTAACAAAAACCGGAAAACCATCAATGATTAATTCAAATGACAAATTATCTGCATGTGCATGCCCTGGCAAATAAGAGGCACCAATATCAGCTGTATCTAAAATAGCTTTAATACGAGAAAAATCATATATCGTATAACCTGTTGCATCTAAAATGGTTAAGCCTTTTTTAGGATTAGATTGATACTCAAAGCCAAGTCTTTTCGCGTAATCAAATAAACTTCTAGGTGCTTGAGCGATCTGATCTGCTGCATCATTAAAATAACTAATCGAGTCATTATTTCGTTTCATAAGGTCTAACCAGCTTAGCATTTGATTGATTTGATTCGACCATAAAAACAAATCAGAGCGATCATAAAGATCAAATATCACCTTTAAATCCAATAAGCCTTCTAAGATAATGCTATGATACATAGCTGATAGCTCGAAATGGCCACCATCTGCTAAAACCTGTGCGCTAACTTCTTTTTTTAAGCCATTTGAACCTTTTTTAAGCCAAAGGCTTGCTTCTTTTGATTCAAAAAATAAACCCGCAAAACAAAGTGCCTTAAAATTCTCAAATAAATGATTACCCAAGATATGGTATTCACAAGTTTTATTTAAATAACGTGCTTGAAGATAAAGAGAGTACTTTATTTTTTCACTGACAATGCCACCGAGTAAAACATATTTAATGATGTTTACAATACGTAATGATATTGGATATGGCTCCCATCCATTACCTCGCTTTGATATTGGGTTTTCTTTTTGCCAACGCTCTAATAACTGATAAGATAAAGCACGATCATGTAAATTCTGCGCATTTAAACTATCAAAATAATGTAAGTTATATAACCAAAGCTTTGCTTGATTTTTATCATTCCAAATAGCACTACTCGAAATATCAACACAGTGATTTAAAAAACAAGCTTGCCTATTGTTAAAATAACGATGTCTTTTATATAGAAATAACGAATCAGTGGCTTCTCTATAAGTATTTACTTTAAGATTATCAACTTTCTCTGAGACTGATGGTTTTATCAATCGATACCATAAGCGAAATATAATTTGCTTGAATTTTAGATATTTAATTGTATGGTAATAAAGACTTAATTTTCTTAAAGCTATCATTTTCTTAAAAGTTCAGCTATTTCGATCGACACGCGAGATACTTCCATAATCTCTTCAAATAAAATAGGTGCAGCCGAACCTGTTTGAATCGCATCAACAAAAGCCCTAACACACTTACTTTGTCCTTTATCTTGTTTTTTTAAATTTTGTTTTTTAAAGCCACTAAAACCAAAGCCTGTAAGCTTTCTAAAATTATCTAATTGTAAAATCTTCCCATCACAAAATACTTCCAGACGCTCTTTAGGAAAGGATTTATGCCCATTGGCTAAGTAATGAATACTGCCACAAGAACCATCAGCAAACGTTAAAGTAATCATCGCTTTGTCATCATCTCCACTAACACTAGAACGAACAGAGACAGCAGAATACGAAACAATTTTACTTTGAGCTAAGAACCTTAATAAATCTATAAAATGACAGCCTTCTCCGACAATTCTACCACCACCTACGGCTACATCTTGTGTCCAATGCGCTTGTGGTATCTCACCTGCATTAACCGTCATAATAAATGATTTGGGTGCTTTATGTTGATCAATCAATCGCTTGATCGTTTGGACTTGTGGCGCAAATCGACGATTAAAACCAACCATTAATAATTTATCATCTGCTTGCTGGTAAGCTGCTTGAATTTCATTAAGCTCTTCTATGCTTAATGCTAAAGGCTTTTCAACAAATACATGCTTTTTAGCCTTTAATGCGTTAATTACTTGTCTTGCATGCTGATTATGTCTTGTTGCGACTACAACCACATCTAAATTACTATCTTCATATAAAATATTTTCATCAGTAATTGATTCTTGGAAACCAAGCTTTTTCGCAACGAGTTTTGTTGAAATGCCTTGACTTGAAACAATACTTTTTAGTGTGATGTTTGTGTTTTTAAATGCGGGTGCTAATACCCTTGATGCATAATTTCCAGCACCTAAAAAACCAACGGCTATGGCATCTTTTTTAAATGCCTGATGATTAACGATTACTTGGCGTTTTAATTTAAGCTCTTGCTGCGCTTGTCTATAATTTAATACAATCCCTAATGCACTTTTATCGTTTTCTAAAATAGCATATGCATCATTAGCATGATCAAATTCAAAACGATGACTAATCAATGGTTTAACATCTAATTTTTCAGCTGCCATCATATCTAGTACAGCTTGAAAGTTTCTATTTTCACTCCAGCGCACATAGCCTAGTGGATAGTCATGACCTTTTTGTTCATAATCATCGTCATATCGACCAGGACCATAAGAACATGACACTTGAAATGTTAATTCTTTTTCATAAAAATCAGCACGCGAAAACTCATTACCAATCACGCCAACTAAGATAATTCGTCCACGTTTTCTACACATAGTTGCTGCTTGGTGTAAAGGCTCGTTACTTTTAGTCGCTGCAGTAATAATCACAGCATCAACACCATCACCCCTTGAGAAAACTTCAGCAGCAGCAACTAGATCACTATTTTCGGATAAGTTAACGACTTCTGCACCAAAGCTTTGTGCTAACTTACATTTATTTGCATCGAAATCAATACCTAAGACACGACAGCCAGAAGCTTTTAATAACTGCACTGTAATTAAGCCAATTAAACCAAGCCCAATCACAGTAAAACATTCACCTAGTGTTGGTTTTGATAATCGAATACCCTGTAATGCAATAGCAGCAAGTACTGTAAAAGCAGCCTCTTCATCACTAACAGTATCAGGTACTTTTGCACACAAATTTTTTGCTACTCTAACAATTTCTGCATGATTTCCATTAGAGACCACTCGATCCCCTACTTTAAAACCAGAAGCATTTTTACCTACTTCAAGTACTTTACCTACATTACAATAACCTAAGGGTATTGGTTGGTCTAGTTTAGCTTTCACTGCTTCAAGTGTCGTTGCCAAACCATCTGTTTTTATTTTTTCTAAGACCATTTTTACCTTATCAGGCTGTTGCTTGATTTTACCTAAAAGACTTGCCTTACCAAACTCAACTAACATACGCTCAGTCCCTGCTGAAACTAGGCTTTTCGTAGTTTCAATTAATAGCGCTCCATCACTATTTTTTGGACATGGAATATCTTCTATGACAGTTTCACCTGTCTTTAAAGACTGTAAAATCTGCTTCATTATCACTAATCAACCTTAAGGTAATTCTCATAATAAAATTAATCATACCGACACCAACTACAGTTGCAAACCATTTTATCTGAATTTAACGCTACAAAGCTTATTAATGATTTCTTTATAATTAATTGTTTATCGCTTAAAATAAGTGCAAAACAATTATCTGTATTTAAAAAATGTCCAATAATCAGTTAGGCAAAATTTTAGTTGTTGGTGGCGCAGGCTACATCGGCTCACATGTAGTATTACATTTACTTAAAAATAATTACCAAGTTGTCGTACTTGATGATTTATCAACTGGCACAAAAGATGCTGTATTAACAGAGCATTTTTATCTGGGTGATTTAGCAAATCGAACATTATTAAAGCAAATATTCTCTGAACATCATATTATCGGTGTTATGCATTTCGCAGCTTTAATTGTTGTTGATGAATCAGTTAGCAAACCGCTAAAATACTATCAGAATAATTTTATCAAAACGCTCACTCTGTTAGATGAAATGATCAAACATCAAATTAATTATTTTATTTTTTCGTCAACAGCTGCAGTTTATGGCGAACCTCAATACACACCTGTTGATATCAACCACCCTAAAAGCCCGATGAATCCGTATGGACAATCCAAATTAATACTTGAAGCAGCTTTAAAAGATTTTGATCGCGCTTATGGACTTAAATCTACGGTTTTGCGTTATTTTAATGCTGCAGGCGCTGACCCAAAAGGCCGTATTGGCTTTCATGAACCCATTACACATTTAATTCCACAAGTACTGAAAGCTGCCTCAGGTAGGAAAGAAGCCATTACTATTTTTGGTAATGATTACAATACAAAAGATGGTACCTGTATCCGAGATTATATTCATGTTATGGATTTAGCCTCTGCCCATATACTGGCTTTTGAACAATTGCTATCAACCAAACACTCTCACACTTATAATCTCGGTAATGGTCAAGGCTTCTCCGTATTAGAAGTCATTGAATCGGTTAAAAAAATAACCAAAAAAAATATTAAAGTAATTCAATCGAATCGGCGAGCTGGCGATCCAGCGGTCTTAATTGCTGACTCAAGTGATGCTAAAAAAAATCTAAACTGGCAACCACAATTTAACCAACTGGATCAAATTATACAAGATGCCTGGCAGTGGGAGTTAAATTCAAAATGGCATCATTAAATAGATGATTTAATATACTCTCCAATCAATTGCTCTTTTTCCTGATAGTTTGGATAATTAATCAAAACCGCCTTATACTTGCCTTTAAAAACAAATAAACTGCCACAAGCAGCGCCAATAATAGGATATTTTGCAATTAACTTTCCTACATCATCGAGACTACCAGCACCACCTAATACAGTGACAGGTACTGTCGTATGTTGATGCACCATATTGACTAAATCAAAATCATAGCCCTGCATCATACCATCATGATCAATTGAATTTATAACAATTTCACCAACACCAAGCGCTTCTATTTCTTCAATGAACTTTAATAAATCAAGCTTTGTCTTTTCTGTCGCATTATGTGTATAAATCTGATAGCCACCAAATAATTTTTTCTTAACATCTAAAATAGCAACAACACTTTGAGAGCCAACTTCTGAGGCAATCTCTTGAATCACATATGGGTGCTTTACAATTGCTGAGCTTAATGCAATTTTTTCAACGCCTAGAGAGAAAATTTTACTTGCTTGTTGAGCTAGTTTAACACCACCACCATAACACATTGGCATTCGACATTCACAAGCTAAATTTTCAATCATCTGATAATCTGGCTCTTTCTCTTTAACTGTTGTATCAATCTCTAGTACAACCAGTTCGTCTGCCTCTTTTTCATTAAAAATTCTTACAGCATTAATTGGATCACCAACGTATTTATCGTCTTTAAATTTAACCGTTTTCACTAATCCCTTATCCTTAATTAAAAGGCAAGGAATGATTCTTGGAAATAACATTGATCTAAAGCGCTCCAAAGTTCTTTAAAAAAGTAATACCATTATGATGACTTTTTTCAGGATGGCACTGCATACCATAAATATTGTCTGCTTGAATAACTGAGCTAAATTGATCACCATAGTTTGTTGTTGCAATGATATTATCTTGATGATTACACTCAAAATAATACGAATGCAAAAAATAAAATCTTGCATGCTCATTTAAACCTTCAAACAAAGGATGCTGAATTTTTGGGGTAATCTGATTCCAGCCCATATGCGGTAGTGGTAATTTTTGTTCATTGCTACTTTGTTTAAATTTATGTACTTTTCCCTTAATCCAGCCAAGCCCACTAAGCTTGCCTTCATCACTGTCTTCTGCTAATAATTGCATTCCAACACAAATGCCTAAAACAGGCAATTTCTGTTCTAATACTAAATGATCCAATCTATCTCTAAGACCTGAATTAGATAGTTTTTTCATCGTATGATCAAATGCACCAACACCAGGAAGAATCAGTTTTGTCACTGCATTAAAATCTGCTTGCCTCTGAACTAATTTATAGTCAAAATTTAAACGCTTATAAATCGTTGCAAATGCATTGATATTACCAACACCATAATCAATAATCCCAATCACCGCTTGCCACCTTTTTCTAATTTAAATAGTCGCATAACCTTAGCACCAAGATCATAGATAGCTTGCTGTGATTTATAATCTTTATAGGTTTTATTTTCGGCCTTAAAATATGATTCTAACTGATCAGCATTAATACCAAGTTTTGTCGCAATATATTCAAAATCATGTTTAATCATTTCAGGGTCATATGCAGGTGTTTTTAATTTCTCTATTGCTTCTTCTCTTGTCATCTGTCCTGTTAAAATTAGGCTTGAGTATTGAACTTTGCGTGTATCATAACCAAATTTTTCAGGCAGCCAGTAGCCCTCATAAAATTTAGTAAAACGTGACTCAAAATGCTTTTGAGCATAGCGCTGATAACCTAATTCTTTTTCTAAAAACTGTGTTGCTTCTTCTTTAATATATGGAATATAATCCAATGGTCGAATTAATTTTACTTTCTTGATATAACGTAAATAGACTTTATGCCATAAAATACTTGTTAATGGAAACTTCTTTAATGGCTTTGTGCCAAATTGGCGATGAATATCTTTGATTTGCCTGGAATCAGACTGATAATACATCCATTCTAGTGGGTTTCTAATGCATTCGGTTGAATAATTACCACCCGTTAAAATATATTTTACCTTGTACTGATTTGCAAATTTATACATTGTTGCAAAAAACGCATGGTCTTGTGGTGTATCAATGTGGGAGACGCCTGATTTAAAAAACGCTAACTGCAAATCTTTCATCTCTTGCCAATCAATCACTTCTGTATATAGATCAAGGCCTAATTTATCAACAATTTGCTCAATATTATGCACGGCTTGCTGGGAGTTCCAACCTGCATCAACATGAAAGACCAATGGTCTTAAATTTAACTTTTCTTTTGCATACCAAGTCAAATATGAACTGTCAATTCCACCACTCATGCCAATAATACAGTCAAAGTCTTTACCCTTACCAGCAGCTCTAATTTTCTCAGCAATAGCATTTAACTGCTGTTGGCCTTTTTCATCTGTATGCCAGAAGGGTAATATATCCTTATAAAAGGTATTACAGTGATCACAAACACCTTTCTCATCAAAAACAATCTTACTGTCTGTGGTATCCATCACACAATTTGTACAAATTTGGTACTTTTTGTTCTTCATCATATTATACTGCTACTTATTTTGACATATCTACTTTTGCAACATTAGTACCCTCAATGGCATCGCAAAACCCTTGTACCATATTCTCTATCGTACAATACTCGCTATAATAGTTATAAGCATTCTTCCCTAATTCTTTAGCCCAATCTATGTTATTGCAAACATTTATTAACGCATCTTCTAGTGATTCTTGAGAAGAATCACATAAAATACCATTAAACTGATCCTTAATATTTGATTTTTCTCCCCCGCTCACTGCATTTCGTTTGGTCAAAAATGGTACCCCAAAACCTAAACTTTGTAATACTGACAATCCTGCTTGGCCGAACGAAACAGAGATTATTGCCTCTCGATAATAATCTAAAAGTTTATCAGCACTATTGACCTTTCCAACTAGTACTACTCTATCTAAAATATTCTTTGTCCTCAATAAATATTTTATATTATCAAGTTCCTTGCCATCACCAACTAAAACTAAGTCAATTTGATTATCTATCTCAGATAAAATATTACAAAATGCATCAATCAATACATCATTTTGTTTTCTCTTATCTAAGCTTCCCACAAATAGTATTTTATTTTTGATGTTGTTTTCAAAGCATTTTACTCTAGGAAAAACATCAAAAGTATTATTAGCAACATATA
Organism: Thiotrichales bacterium 19X7-9; assembly: GCA_021713415.1. Taxonomy (GTDB): domain Bacteria; phylum Pseudomonadota; class Gammaproteobacteria; order Francisellales; family Francisellaceae; genus M0027. The sequence continues at coordinate 42,549 of JAKJJQ010000007.1, read as the reverse complement.
AATTTTTATCGGTTATACCCTTATCGAGAAAATTTTTTTTCGCTTCATAAGTATAATAAATATTAGCATCACTTTTTTTTGTAAAATAATACCGAATCATATTTGCAAGTTTACTTTTAGTGATCCATGCTCCCCACCAAATAAATTTACAAGGGTCATTACAATAGTAGATGGCTCGAATCGTATTTACCCATCTAACATCAAATAGAGCAATTACAACATCATATTGCTTATTTTTAAGCTCTCGAATGACACCTGACTGAAAATAGAATGGTCCTATTTTTTTCACCGGAAAAATAACTTCTTTATATCTATCAGACTTAGTTGTAACGGCTTTTCCTGAATGCAATACTGTTACATCATAGTATTTCCCAAGCTCATTAAAAAAAGCTACTCTGTAATGCAATATAAAATTATATATTATTAATATCTTTTTCATCATTTAATACCTTTAGAAACTTCACAGGGTTTTTAAAATAGCTTGCGTAACATTGAAGCTTTTTATTATCAAAAAGCCACCATTGAGACTTTAATAATTGAATTATTATATCTTCATTAAATCTTTTGCGAAGTTCTTTTGCTGGATTTCCTGCTACTATGCTATATGGTTCTACATCTTTGGTAACAACACTTCCCATTCCAATTACTGCACCAATACCTATACTCACACCTTGTTTAATAATTACATTTTGGCCAATCCAAACATCATGGCCTACATTGGTGCGTTTTATTGCTTTTCTTTGATGAGTTGAAAACTTAGCCTTAACGCTATCCCTTCCTTCATAAAATACAGGTGACATTGCAACCCAATCTACAGGGTGAGCCCCCCCACCAATAACTACATTATTTGCAATAGAAGTAAATGCCCCTATATCGCAATAGTTTATATCACAATCATAACCACAAAATGAATATCTATCCAATCTAGAGCTTATCAACTGTGTCCCTGACTCAACTTTAGAAGTCTTATGAACAATACTATTTTTTATTGCTACACTTCTTAATTTTTTTAAAATTTTTGCATAAATATACATTAAACTCATTCTACCAAAACCAATTCATAAATCCTATTTCACCGCATAAAATTATTAAACTATTCTTCATATTCATAACGGTAATGATAATATTATAAGAATATCAATAACACAATAACCTACTCATATTTCTAGCTATCTGCACTTAACCAACTTAGCAGATGATAAAATAAAAATCATTCTTGATTTTAAACTATTATCTTATATTTATTGATTGTGTTATTATTACATACTTAAATAAAGCAACCGTTTTTAGCTATAAACTTCAATGATATCACTAACGAAACCTTTTATTGATAATACACCCTCTTTAGAAATCTATGATCCAGTCTCTACACTGGGCCATGCAAACTATAACACCCAATTAATTAAAAACTGTCTTCAGCTATTACCATGTAACATTTTTTATACTAATCGAGCACTGAAGCTTAACGATATTATAGTAGCTAAAAATTTTAAAATTCACTATTCACAGAAAAACTCAAACTCAAGAATTAGACTTTTTTTTAACCATCTAAATATGTTAAAAAAACGGCAGCATAACTTAATTAATCAAAAGCATTTATTTATCTGCTTTGATAATCTATCAATGCTTTTAGCTTGTTTATTTACATTGAATAAAAAACCATTATACCTTATTTGTCATAATAACTTTCATCGAGCAAATGAGTCCATAGTCAGCCGCATAGCACTAAAAATGTTAAAGTTATTTAACAGCCACTTAGTTCTACTAGAGCAGTCATTTATGCCTTTTGCATCCGTAAAGCTACGATACCCATTAAATAGACTCCATCTACTTTATCATCCACTTCCCAACGTTAGCCTTTCAAATATTCCCTTAAAAGAAGATAATTTAATTACTATTAGCTATGTAAGCGGTGCTCATCTTGATAAAGGATATGATACCCTACTACATGCTATAAAACTCTACCTCAATACAAAGCCATCAAATTTAATTCGCTTTAACATTTTATTAGGACGCCCTATTGAATTAAAGCCATTTGGTTTAACAAAAAAAACCTTAAAAACCCATCACATTAACTTAATTGAAAACAAAATTAGTGATGATAAGTACAAACAATTGTTACATGAGTCTGACTATCTATGTTTGCCTTTTAGGAAACAGTTTTTTAATCGATGTAGTGCTGTTTTTTTTGAAGCTGTTAGCTATAAGAAAAATATGATTACATCAAATATTCCCCTTTTTAAAAGCTATATTGATCTATATGGCTCCATTGGACTGTATTATGAAGAAGCAAACGCTCAACAATTAAGCAAAATATTTCTAACAATTGAAAAAATGACACTTCAACCAGGTATTAGAAAAATTCTTAGTGATAGGACAAATGCTCTTCTGCAACAACAGTTATTCAAACTCTTCCAACTTTAAGAAAAGCCCTTTACTATAGCGCATCTTCATGGGCTGCTAACAAGTAGTCATTTAAATAATAGATAAAAATGCCAAAAACAATATAAGTCAGTTGATTATACATACAAAGCACCCAAAATGGTAAATAAAGTAAAAATAATTGTTGTGACTTATCTCTCAACTTTATTTTTTGTATATCTATAAACGTCAATTTAAATATACCAAAGTAAAACATCAAAGTTAGTATCACTCCGGAATATAAGAGCATATCAGAAAAAGCAAGATGAGAACTATGAAATACGTGACTTGTAACTTCATGCTCACTAAATGCTGTTGAATATAAAGCTATATCAGGAAAATTCATATATTGATCAGTATAAGTACCTCCATAGCCACTACCTAAAGCAAAATGAAATATATTAGTTATATTTTGATGTAATATATTTACTAGCTCAACATATCGTGTATAACTAGAAACATTATTAGGGTCAAATATATTAATACTACTGAGCTTCCAAAGTAAAAACCCTGTATAGTTATCAGGTAATACCCCCCAAATCAAAATAACAAATAATGCTACTATTATCAGATATATCATAGCTCTTAACATTTGCTTTAACAAAAATACAAAAGCAGCATATAGATAACCTACAATTCTAGAACGTGCTGGATGTAATAGTAAATTCCAACCTAAAAGAGCAAGAAGAATAAACCTCCAGATTAGCATTAATTGATCAATAAAAAAGATTGCAACAGGAAATAAAGTACCTATATTACCGAAAAATAACATGCCACCTTTAAGTTCAACAAGGGAGAAAAATATATTAATAATACTCACTGATAATATAACACTTAATAGTAAACTAGAAAATTGCTTAAAATTAATTTCTCCAATATGACAAATCCAAAAGCCCACCAACAAACCAAAAAAGATACTAGAAGAGCTAAATGCTATATTGAACTGGTTTACCAATAGGCCATAACAAGGTATAAGTAACGGTAAGAATATATACAACGCTATATTTTTATGTATTTTTAAATGCATCCAATTAACTCTAATTAGAGCCATAACAAGTACACAACAAGACACTAATAAAGCCAATGTAAATCCAAATAGCTTATCTAAGTATATTGAATGTGTTATTAATGCATCACTTGGATCCGTGCTGGTAAATGATATAAGACTAACATCTGGAGAAGCTAAAAACGTTACCAGAGCAAGCTTCGCTGCTATTTTTATATTGAAAATAAATAAAAATAAAATAATAAAAAACAACATATATGATATATAATCTATATTTAAGTATAAAATCGAAACATATATAAATACCATTAGAAAATTTTTATTCGATTCAGTATTATTAAATACCATTTTGATGCTCCATATCAATAACTGTTTTATCAAGCAAGTAAGGCTGATAAAAATATATTATAATTATCCATAATTTTGAATACCAATAGGCAAAGCACCATTTATCAGAATTTGTACTTCTTTGATAATTTACTAGATTATAGTGACGTAAACATTTTTTTAAAAATTTATTATCTAGCATATCAATAAGATTACAACGAATATAATAATTATATATCTGAAATTGCATCTGAGTCGCTTTCTCTAGTGATTGATTAACTGAATATCTATAAAAAGATAATGATGAATCTAATACCTTTACTTGACCTTTATTTTTTAAATACATTTTTATAAAACACAAATAATCTTCAACATAGCTATGATTACCAAATCCACCAATATGAAAGATTGCAGATTTTTTCACCATAAAACCAACAGGCCTTATAGGTACACCAAAGATAAAATCATACAAATTCAATTTAACATATTTACCACGAAATAATCTAACACCGACCCATTTAATTACCGTTGCCACTATTTTTCGAGATCTACTTTTAGGCCTTATTTTACCAACATTAAATAATTTATCCGGGCAATTACCAATTAAAACAACTTCATCCATCTTAATGTATTTTAACATTTCACTAAGATAAATATCTTTTAATAAATCATCATCATGGAGCATCGACACCCATGGTGCTTTCGCTAATTTATAACATCGATTCCAATTGCCAAACATACCCAAATTTTTTTCATTTTTATAATAACCAACTTTCTTCTCATTGCCATATTTTGCCACTATATACTTTTCAACATCACAGTCTCTCTGAGGGTTATTATCGACAATAATCACTTCATAATTATCAATATATAGCTGATTGAGTGCACTTTCTATTGCCAATATTAAATGATGTAATCTCTTATATGTTGGTATGACAATACTTACAACTGGGTTTTCAATTAAAGCTGCTTTAATACAAATTGACTGAACATGCTCCATTGACATTATATGATCTCTATAATCAAAACTTATATGCTCTTGATCGATTTTATCTTTTATCATCCCTTAACCCATTTCATCACTATCTTTCTTTCTTTTTGTAAAAAAATAATCATATAAACGACGGAAGCTACTAATGCTACAATCGAAGCAATCACCAACTGTACCCAAGCATTTTGATTTTCTAAATAATACTGTAATACCGCTTGAACTACAAATTGAAAAAACAGATATAAAAGCAATTGAAAACAAATTGTTAAATACTGATACCAAGCTATTTTAAGATGCCTAATCGAAACTAATACAACAAACCAGTTATTTGTAAGAATTTGAGAAAGTAAAATCGCAAGGCCAGCACCCACAATACCAAATTTAGAGATCAAGAAATAGTTTAATATCACACTGATAATACCCGCTATGATTGAAATCAATGCAAAACGCACATAGCCTGTCGCCAAACATACTTGTGCACAAGCAACATGATGTACTTCAAGTACAGTCGTTATTAACATTAAAATTAAAAGATAATGATTAAAAGTGATTTTTCCATCAAACCAAATAGATGTAATTGCCCCTTGATAAAAATAAATTAACACCGCGCCAATGATTGCAAGCATCGTGGCAAACTTAACAGTAAATTCAAAAAAATCATGAATTTGCTTTGTATCACCTTTGCCCTTAGCAATAGAAATAAATGGTACTAAAACTAAACCAATAATACCCGAAGTTGATAATATTGCAGTACATAGCTGCCTAATGACCGCATAATATGCTACTTGATCAACACCAATTACAAATGCAATCATTAAACTACTTATCTGTAAAATTAGCACTGCACCAACTGTCATTATTGTCCACTGTAAACATGGATTCCATATTCGAAAAAAAACAACTTTATAAGTACTTAATCGAAGAGTTAATTGCTGTACACTCAATTGCCTAAACACAACCAATCTGGCAATGATATATAATAATAGATATCCAATAAAGTACGCAAAACTAATGCCAGATAAACCAAACCCACTATAAAGAAATAAACATCCTAAAATAAAATTTACTAAACTACTAAATGTTAATATATTTTTATTTAAGGCAACTTTACCACATCCATAAATAACGGCTAAAGCAGGATTAGATATAAAACGAAATATACAGGCTAATGAAAATAAAATAAATGCCAACAACACATACTCATTATCACTTTTTGGATAAACCAAGACAAAGTATAAAATAGCAAATAATAAAAACATCAATATACTTAGCACTAAAATATAATGTGAAACTACTTTATATAAAATTGATATTCGTAACTGCTGAGATTGTTTTGCACTGGATAGCCCAATTTCGCGACTTAAAGTAGGACTCAAACCAAAATCACAAAAAGCCAACAACATAACAATACTTAAAAAAACAAACCATACACCAGCATCAAATAAACTTAAATATCTAATAATAAATGCTGATTGAATTACACCTCCAAATATAGAAACACACATTGAAATAAAGCTTGATACTAGTCCAAATATAATATTTTTACGCATTAAATACCTTCTGGAAAAGTATAGTTTAATTGCCAGTTGGGCAATGTTTTATAGTCTTGCCATAACCTCATTGTCTCTCTAGCACGATAAGGTCTTTCCCCCCACTTAATTGACAACTTTACACCCTGTGATAACTCAAAACGTTTAACAACTTCTTTTAAGGTTAAAACATCTCCAGAAGCAACAGCAAAAAATTCATAAGGCTTGAATTGCTGATGATTTAAGACCCTTAAAGCTGCTATTAAAAATGCATTAATTACATCATCTATATGAACTAGATTAATTTGCTGTAAGCCCGCTGACATAGCTAAGGGTTCATTCGTTTGAGCAATATTTTTCAACAAGTGTAATAACTTTTTTCTTGGATCATCTGGACCATAGGTATCAAATAATTTCAATGTAATACATTTAAACTGATGTGCATTGATATAATAGGTAATCAACTGTTCAAATGCTTCTTTTGTTGCTGCATACAAGCATACTGGATCATAGTCAGCATTATTATAATGTTGCCAACTGGTTCCCGTGTTAATAATGCATTTTATACCATTGATTAGCATTGCTTCTAACAAATGCGTACCAAATAATATATTCGACTCGATTAAATCAGTTACTTGATGACTTTTATGCTCAGCAATAAAACATGAAGCTAAGTGAAAAACTAAATCAATTTTAAAATCTTTAATACCCTCTGCTAACGAATCAACTGAGCCATCCCAAACAATCAGATCGATACGATCAGAAACTGACTTCAATAATCTAAGGTCAGAGTGACCGCGAATAATACAAACAACCCGATGACCATCATCAACTAACTTCTTTGTTAGTTTCGAACCAATATACCCTGTGGCACCTGTGACTAAATAATTCGCCATATCTATCTCAATTAAAATACAAAAGGAGACTCAAAATCAGCAACTAGCGGATGAAGTTGATCACGCTGTGATAGAATCAGCGGCTTTGTAATTTGCCAAATCGTTTCACAGCTTCGCCAGTTAACCCCATAATCACTTTCTGGTGTATAAACCGTTGATGTCTTATAAACCATAATCGCCTGATCTGAAAGTGTTAGAAACCCGTGCGCAATACCTTTAGGAATATACAGTACATTGGATCGGTTACTTGATAACTCCAGTGTCATTGCATTTAAATAACTCGGAGAGCCTTTTCTTAGATCCAACAAAACATCCTGAACTTTACCTGCTATACAATAGACTACTTTAACATGCTCATCAGGTGGTAGCTGAAAATGAAGGCCACGTAGCGTCGCTTCTTTAGAAACAGAATAGTATTCTTCTTTAAACTCTGTTTCTAATAAGCCATGCTGATGAAATAGTCCTTCATGAAACGTTTTAATAAAAGCACCTCGATCATCTTTGATGATCTTTGGTAAAATTTCATAAACACCTGGAATAGCTAATTCTTTAAATTGCATTATGCTTAACTCTATTGATACTGTGATAAAAATTTAGTCACATGCTCATGAACATAATCAATCATAGTTTGCGTCAAACCATGATGACAAGCCAACAAAATACCACCGCGCATGACATCATCTGCATTGGTATAACCAATTTCATTTGCCCTATGTGGGATTGATTTAAAACCAGGCTGACGTAGAATATTTCCTGTAAATACTGTACGTGTTTGGATATTTTCTTTTTCTAAGTAAATCTGCATTTCTGTACGTGTAAATGGCGCATTTTGTTTCACTGTTAGTGGAAAAGCAAGCCAACCTGTTCGAGCATTTTCTAGCGTCTCTGGTAATATAAACCAATCCTGATATGCTTTAAAAAACTCATATTGCTGATTAAACCATTTGATACGTGCATCAATATTTTGTTGTAACTTAGCTAATTGGACAAGGCCAAAGGCGGCTCCCATCTCAGATGGCTCTAAATTATAACCCAATGCTTCAAAAACAAATTTAGCATCATAGCGAATGCCTTCAATATCAACATTAAAGCGATTCTCAATAGCTTCAGATTCAACAAATAATGATGAGCTTCTACCCCAGCTGCGTAATAGTTTTGCTCGAGCGTTTAGCTCTTTATCATTAACACATAGCATGCCACCATTCCCCGCACAATTAATCACATGCGAGCCATAAAAGCTTGTTGTACTAATATCAACAAAACGCCCAGATGATTTACCATCAATTTCAGCCCCTAATGTATCACAAGAATCTTCAACTGTGATTAAATCGTACTTATCCGCTAACTGGCGTAGTTTTCTCCAGTCTGGCAAATTACCCAAAAGATTCGGTATCATCATTGCTTTTGTGTTCGATTTAATCATTGATTCTACCTGATCAACATCAATATTATAAGTTCCAGGTTTCACATCGATAAAAACAGGAATTAAGCCACTCTTAATTAAAGGCGCTACTGTTGTTGAAAAAGTTAAAGCAGGGGTAATAACTTCAGAGCCCTCTGGTAAGTTAAGTAACTCAATTGCCAGATAATTTGCTGAAGAGCCTGAGTTCACCATAATACCATAATTTTTAGCATATAAGTTTGCAACTTTCTCTTCCATCTGACGGACGTGTTTGCCCATTTGTGTTGATGTTTTTAAGCAGTGAACAACTGCATCAATTTCATCTTGCCCATGTACCGTACCGCCATAGGGTACATGCATTTTCTTCTCCAAAACCTTATCCATTCTACTTTAAGCCTAATTTTTTGTTTCAAAACTGTTGATTTGAGCCAATGTTAACGCAAGTATGTCATCATCGCAAGTATAAGCCAAATACCACTTTATAATCTGATCTAACGCTTTATTAATTGTCCATCGAGGCTGCCAATTTAAATATGCTCTTGCCTTTGAAATATCTAACTTCAAATAATTTGCTTCATGTGGCTGAGCAGATTCATCGATATGCCATTGACAAGGTTTATTCCAGTGAGTTGCTAAATAATCAACGAGATACTCAACAGGCTTTACATCATCATCACAAGGTCCAAAATTCCAACTGGATGCATACTCAACTGGTTTATGCCATAATTTTTCAGCTAACAACAAATAGCCTGATAAAGGTTCAAGTACATGCTGCCAAGGTCTAACTGCTTTTGGATTTCTAATAATCACTGGTTTATCTTGGATAAATGATTGGATTATATCTGGAATTAGGCGATCTTCTGCCCAGTCTCCACCTCCAATCACATTACCAGCTCTAACACTAGCAATCGCTTTGTTATGTAAATCAATTTCTTGTGGATTAAAAAATGAGCTTCGATAAGCTGAAGTTACCAATTCAGAGCAAGCCTTACTATTACTATAAGGGTCATATCCCCCTAGTGGCTCATTTTCTCGATACCCCCACTGCCATTCTTTATTCTCATAGCATTTATCTGTCGTAACATTAACAACCACTTTAACCGATGGACAGCCACGAACTGCTTCAAACAAATGAACCGTACCCATAACATTAGTCTGATAGGTTTCTATTGGGTGTTGATAGGAATATCTAACAAGTGGCTGAGCTGCCATATGAATGATAATCTCTGGTTGTACTTGACTAATACGCGCTTTAAAAGCCGCAAAATCACAAACGTCTCCAATATGATGGTCTATCTTAGATGACATATTAAAAAGTTCAAACATAGAGGGTGTTGTATTGGGTTTTAGTGCATAACCATAGACATTAGCCCCAAGCTCCTTTAACCATAAGGATAGCCAAACACCTTTAAAACCAGTATGCCCAGTAACAAGTACTTTTTTATCTTTCCAGAATAGCTTATTCATGCCACAGCTTCCACGGCGCTTGACCTGACTGCCATAACTTCTCTAATAAATGCTTTTCACGTAAAGTATCCATTGGCTGCCAAAAACCCTCATGAAAATAACAGCTCATCTGGCCTGATTGTGCTAATTTTTGCATGGGTTCTTGCTCCCAGATAGTTTCATCACCATCAATATAATCAATCACCTTCGGCGATAGAATAAAAAAACCACCATTAATCCAAGAACCATCGCCCCTAGGTTTTTCTTTAAAATTTAATACCTGATTTGCGCTAAAGTCTAAAGCACCAAAACGTCCTGCTGGCTGCACAGCTGTAACCGTTGATAGACGATTTTCTTGTTTATGAGTCTCTATTAATGCTTTTAAATCAATATCAGCAACACCATCGCCATAGGTAAAACAAAAGCAATCTTCATTTTCAAGATAGTCTCGTACTCGCTTTAAGCGTCCACCAGTCATGCTATTATGGCCTGTATCGACTAATGTCACTTGCCAGGGCTCTGCATTTTTACTGTGTACTTTCATTTCATTACTTTGCATACAAAATGTCACATCTGACATATGCAGAAAATAATTAGCAAAGTATTCCTTTATCACATAGCCTTTATACCCCAAGCATATGATAAACTCATTAATTCCATAGTGAGAATAAATTTTCATGATATGCCATAAAATTGGCATACCTCCAATTTGAACCATAGGTTTTGGTTTTAGTGCTGTTTCTTCACTTAGCCGTGTACCTAAGCCACCTGCTAAAATTACTGCTTTCATCTTTGTATAACCCTTTATATATTCTTACTATCTAATTATTTCGCCCCAAAGCCAGTGATAATGATATATATTGTTTTTAATACAATACGTAAATCCATAATCAATGAATAGTGTTTGACATAATATAAATCATATTGCAGCTTTTTAAAATTACCTTCAGCACCAATTGCATGACCTTGGGTGACTTGTGCCCAGCCAGTGATACCTGGTTTTATTATATGGCGTAATCGATATAAAGGAATGTCTTTTTCAAATTGTTGAGCTGTTTCTATCCATTCAGGTCTTGGTCCAATTAAACTCATATCACCTTTTAAAATATTGATAAATTGTGGTAATTCATCGATACGAAATTTACGTATTAGCTGACCAAAGGTTGTAATTCTTTGATCTGAATCTTCTGTCTCACCTTCTTTATCAGCATTTTGAATCATCGAACGAAATTTATAAACTTTAAATGGTCTATTATTTAAGCCCATACGGTACTGAGTGTATAAAATAGGCCGCCCCATGGTAATTAAAATAATGACAGCAACAACAATAAAAATTAACAATAATAATGGCAATAACACAAGTGCAAATAGAAATTCTATCACCCCTTTAAACCATCGATACCATAGTGGAATACTAAACCCTGCATACATCCAGTTTTCATTTAATTGATCTAATGATAAGCGTTGTTCTATTAATTCTTCATAAGTACCCACCGTTAAAACAGGAATATCATGTTGGCTGGCATGTAGAATTAACTGCTCCCAGTCTTTTTGATAAGGATATTTTTTATCAATAATAATCGCTTGTGCTTCCTTTAAGTCATTTTCAGTTACTTTTGCTTTTGTAATTAACTTTATTTTATAACTTAAAGCAACTTCATCTAATATATCGGGGTGAATAATAATTTTATAAGGGTGGCCAAACGCATAAATAATCGCAAACCTTGCAATACAAACGACAAAAAACCAACTAATAATTGTAGTTATACCTACGATAAATACATGACTACTACGATCAAGCGTTAGTGTTACTAAAACAATAATCACGACAAAAAGTACAAGCACCATAATGACATGAGTATAATACTCAAGTAACATCACAGAACGTTGATAACGAAATAACCAACTAAATGAGAAAATTGCGATCAAGAATACTCGACTTTCTTGGCTAAGTCCAAAGTGGGTCTGATAAACCAACATAAAGCCAATAAAAATGGCCAATTCTAAAATAAAAATTAAAACTGAAGACTTATTCATCTAAACCCTTACACCATGAATTTAATTAATATTGATAAATCAAACGAATTAAGTTCATAGTATAATAAGGTGCAATACCAAAAAATAAAATTGCAACACAATTAATCGATACAGCTATTTGTGCATCCAAGCGCACAGGCACCGCATCGGTTAAGGTTGGCTTTTCAAAGTAAACCACACGAATAACACGTAAATAGTAAAATGCACCGACTACTGACATAATCAAAGCAAATACTGCTAAGTAGTAAGCACCTGAATGTACTAGCGTATTAATCACTAATAGTTTAATGGTAAAACCTGCCAATGGTGGAATACCAGCTAAGGACAAAAATAGAATTAACATTAAAAATGCAAGCCAAGAATTTCGTTGGTTTAAACCTGCAAAATCATTTAAATTTTCTGCTTCAAAACCTGATTTTGATAAGATCATGATAATACCAAAAACAGCAACTGCGTTTATGACATAAACAATCATATAATACAATGCTGAGCCTAAACTCATACTACCATCTGTATCAACTGATAAAGCTAAAAAGACAAAACCAACATGAGCAATGGTCGAATAACCAATCATGCGTTTTAAATTCTTCTGAACCAAAGCCGCTGTATTACCAATAACAATCGATAAAATACCCATTATCATTAAAATTTCAGACCAATACTGACTAAAGCTTCTCATCAAATCATGCATCAGAATCACAAGCATGGCATAACCTGCAACTTTCGGTACCGAAGCAAGATAAGCTGTTACTGCATTTGGTGAACCATCATAGACATCAGGTAGCCACATATGAAAAGGCGCTGCACCTAATTTAAAAGCAAAAGCAAGAATAAAAAATACCATTGAAAATAGAATAATTAACTGATATTGACTCGAAGCTTGTGCTAATTTCAATGCGATGGTTTGAATATCTAAGCTGCCTGTTAATCCATAAACAAATGACATACCGTAGAGTAATACTGCTGTAGCAACAGCACCTGTAACAAAGTATTTAATTGAAGCCTCACCACCTTGGGCATAACCACGGCGCATTCCAATCATTGCATATAATGGTAAAGATAATAATTCAAGGCCAATAAAAACTGTAATTAAACTCATTGACTTAATTAAAACAACAGCACCAAGTGTTGATAATAAGCTTAAAAGATAATATTCAAGCTTCATCATATCATGGTCTTCTATATATTTTCTTGAATAGACAAAGACAAGAAAATTACAAATATAAACAACCATAGATAATAATAAGGTTAATGAGCTAACATGTAATTGGCCATTTAAAAATGTGCCACTTAGATCATCTTGAATAAAAATCCAACTAACGATAAATACTGCAATTAGAGTCAATTGCGATAAGCCATAGGCAATATGGCGGCAAAATTTAGCTAAAAATATATCTGCAAGTAATATGATTAATATCATTATAGCTAATACAATCTCTGGTATTAATGCTACCCAGGTTTGTAGTGAATCTAAGCCCATCACAACGATCCTTTAATGTATGTTTAAATATTGAATGAATCCGTTTGATGCTGCTTGTGATAAATGCAGAATCGGCTCCGGATAAATACCAAACCAAATAGTTGGTATGGCTAATAAAACAAAAACCAGAATTTCCACGCCACTAATATCTTTCATAGCAGCAATTTTAGGATTTCTAACTTTACCAAAAATAACGCGCTTATACATCCAAAGCGTATACGCCGGTGCTAATATCAAAGTAAGCCCTGCGATTAATGCCAATAAAGGTGAGGCTTTAAAGACGCCTAAAATTACTAAAAACTCACCGACAAAACCACTGGTACCAGGTAAACCTACATTTGCCATACAGAAAAGCATAAAAAACGCTGCAAATATTGGCATTGAAAAAGCGACACCTTGATAGTCATCAATCATTCTTGTTTTCATTCTTGCTGATAAGAAGCTAACACCGATAAATAATCCACCCGATGAAAATGCATGGGCGATCATTTGAAAGACAGCACCCTGGACACCTAATAGTGCAGAATCACTATGCCCTGTTTTAACAAAAATCAAAAAGACTGAAAAAATACCTAAGGTGACAATTCCCATATGAGAGATAGAAGAGTAAGCAATTAAACGTTTTGCATCTTTTTGAACGATTGAAGCAATGCCGACATATACAATAGCAATCAACGATAAAATAATTAAAAACTCATCAATTGTCATATGAATTTCAGGAAACATCGGTAATGAAAAACGAATAAAACCATAAGCACCCATCTTTAACATTAAAGCGGCTAAAACAACCGAACCACCCGCTGGCGCTTCGGTATGTGCATCTGGCAGCCAAGTATGTACAGGCCACATCGGCACTTTAACAGCAAATGCAATCCAAAAGGCAAGCGTTAGCATCCATTGTACTTCCACCGGCAAATTCAAATTATAAAAATCTTGAATCATAAACGAATCAGTCTGCGCATGCAGATATAAAATTGCGATTAGCATAAAAACCGAGCCAAAAAAAGCATACAAGAAAAATTTCATCGCTGCATAGACACGATTTTGGCCACCCCAAATACCAATTGCTAGCGTCATAGGGATTAGTGATGCTTCCCAGAAAACATAAAATAACAATGAATCCATAGCAGCAAATACACCGTTGGTAATCCCACAGGTCATTAAGAAAATGGTCATATGTTGTGCTACTTTAACATTAATTGTTTTCCAAGCACCAAGAATAATAATTACGGTTGTAAAAGAGGTTAAGATAATAAATAAAACACTAATGCCATCAACACCTAATGCATACTTAGCATTAAGAAGTGGAATCCAGTTAACACTCTGTAAAAACTGCATCTTATCTGATTCAGCATTAAAATTCATATACAATAATAAACTAAATAAAAAAGTAACTACTGCAAAAATAAGGGCAACCCAACGTGCAATTAATGCCCGTTTATCACTATTAAATAGCATCATCACAACAAAAGCGCCGATAATTGGTAACCAAATTAAAATATCTAATAAGGTGCCAAATTCTGAACTCAGTTGAAAATTCAACCAATTAAAGAAATTAGATAAATAAAACATGAACGATATTCCTCTTTCGCGCGCTTAATTTATAAAATACATCCAACTGAGAAGGGCCACTAATGCAATCATCATAACAAAGGTGTATTGGTACAAGTAACCACTTTGTAAGCGCCTCACTTTTCCACCTGTAAAATAAAAGAAGCCCGATGATCCATGAACAATGCCTTTATCAATAATCATTACATCACCCACGCGCCATAAAATCATACCTAAAAGCCATGTACCTCGACCAAATAGATTATCAAAAATATCATCAACCAAATACTTTTTAACCATAAACCAGTAGAGGGGTCTAAATAATGCAAAACTTGTAATCCATTTTGGTATCGACGGTACAAGAACATAGCAGATATAAGCTAATACAACACCTAAAATTGCCAGCCAAAACGGCAAGGTATAAATAGCATGTTTAAGAAAATCAACTGGTGATTGATTCGATGCCTCTTTAGCTAACTCTGCAACAACTGGATAACGTGACATATCTAAGGTATTGCCAAAAAAGCTTTGTGGGTGTAATGCATATTCAAAGAAGAAATATCCTGCTAATGCTGCAGGAAGCGACAGTAAAACTAAAGCGCATAATACGCTAATAGGTGACTCTTTAACATGTGGTTTAATCTCTGTTGGAATTCGCTCTTTACCATGAAACACATAAAAGAACATCCTAAAAGTATAAAAGGCTGTAACAAATGCACAAGCTGTTACCATAACTGTTGCAAAATCATGTCCAGGAATATTAGAAGCTGTCACTGCATCAATAATTAAATCTTTTGAATAAAAACCGGCAAACGGTGGAATCGCTGCAAGCGCTAAGGCACCAATTAGCATACAAATATAAGTTACTGGCATATAACGGCGCATACCACCCATCTTAGACATATCCTGTTCATGATGCATGGCAATGATCACTGAACCTGCAGCCAAGAATAATAAGGCTTTAAATGTAGCATGTGTCATCAAGTGGAACAAACCAATTGAAAACGCTGATGCTCCTTGTGCTGCCATCATATAGCCTAATTGTGAAAGTGTCGAATAGGCAATCACACGCTTAATATCCATCTGCACAATCGCCAATAGGCCCATAAAAAAGCAAGTTGCCGAGCCAATAATTAAAATGAAACTTAATGCAACTTGTGATAACTCAAATAAAGGTGATAATCGAGCAACCATAAATACACCAGCTGTAACCATCGTTGCAGCATGGATTAAAGCAGAGATTGGCGTTGGACCTTCCATAGAACCTTCAAGCCACATATGTAATGGTATTTGTGCTGATTTACCCATAGCACCAATAAATAATAAGACGCACATTAACGTAATGCCATTAAATTGAATACCTAGGAAATTAATCGTTGGGTTTTCAGCTGCTAAATGGTTCACTGAATTAAACGCAACTAAATAATCAAGACTATTAAAATAATATAAAACAACAGCAATACCTAATAAAAAGCCTAAATCACCAATACGGTTAACAATGAATGCTTTTAAAGAAGCATAGTTAGCACTTTCTTTATCAAACCAAAAACCAATTAAAAGATAGGAAAAAAGACCAACACCTTCCCAACCAAAAAATAACATCAAAAAGTTATTACCCATGACAAGACATAACATGGCAAAGGTAAAGCCAGAGATATAGCTAAAGAAACGCGCATAGCCTGGGTCATCATGCATATAACCAATCGAATAGACATGCACTAAAGTAGCCACAAAAGTCACCACAACCATCATATAGATGGTAATTGGATCAATAATAAAGCCAACATTTAAATTTAAATCAAGCGTTGAACCCCAAACATAGACATTAAAAGTTGTATTTGGGTGAATATTTAAAAATGCTTGATATAAGCTACCATTGGCTAATACTTCATAAGCTAATAAAATCGAGCCTAATGTGGCAACCGTCATCATACCAATGGTAACAAAATTAACCGATAATTTACCAAAGCGTTTGCCTAATAAACCAGCAAATAATGAACCCACTAATGGTGCTAAAACAACTATAATGGCTAATAATTCTATCGTCATTGCCTACCCCTTAAGTTGATTTAGTTTGCTAATAGAAATATTACCGCGACTTCTAAAGTACGCAACAATAATGGCAAGTCCAATGGCTGCTTCAGCAGCTGCAACCGTTAAGATAAAAAAGACAAACACTTCACCAATTGGATTATGCATATATTGTGAAAAGGCGACAAAATTAGTATTAACAGCTAAAAGCATCAACTCAATTGACATCAATAATACCAGTAAATTTTTACGGTTCATAACAACGCCTGAAAAACCGATACAAAAAATAATGCCGCTAAATATTAAATAATGCATTAACGATATTTCAATCATTTTGGTCACCTTTTTTGTCTTTATTAAGTGATAAGTTTGATTGATAATCATCTAACTTAACCATTTGTATTCTACCTTTAGCTTTTACTTGAATTTGCTTATATGGCGAAATTGATTTATTACCTTTTCGCTTACCTCTAAAGGTTAAAGTAATCGCTGCGATCATTGCCGCTAGTAATACAAATCCAGCTAGTTCAAACGGATAGATAAAATGCGCATACATTGACTCACCTAATTGCGCAATACTACTATGTGTTGGGCTAACAACCCCGATGTTTGTATATTGATTATAAAATGCCATATGAATACCATAGACTAATAAGGCAATAAATAAAACCAAACCTAATGCCGATACAATCCAGTAGGAAACATAGGATGCATTTTCTGTCTCTTTTTTAATATCAAGCATCATAATAACAAATAAAAATAAAACCAATACCGCGCCAACATAGACGACAATAAGTAAAAGAGATAAATACTCTGCTTGCATACTCATCCATACACCAGCAGCAGCAACAAACGTTAATACTTTACTTAACACCGCCCGCACAGGATTTGTCGATGTCACAACCAAAAGTGCCCCAATAACTGCAATAACTGCAAATACATAAAATATAATCTCTAATGCCATTTTATATCCTCTACCTATATGGACGGTCACTTAAACGATCAGCAGCAATCACTTCTTCATACTGATCACCAATGGCTAATAGTTTTTCTTTGGTCATAATATTTTCACCACGATTTTCAAAATGGTATTCAAAAAGAGATGTCTCAACAATCGAATCTACAGGGCATGACTCTTCACAAAAACCACAATAAATGCATTTGAATAAATCAATTTCATATCTTGTTGTACGCCTTGAGCCATCATCTCTTGGCTCTGCTTCAATGGTTATCGCCAATGCAGGACAGGTTGCTTCACATAATTTACACGCGATACAACGTTCTTCACCATTAGGATAGCGTCTTAAGGCATGAAGCCCACGAAATCTCGGTGAAATTGGTGTTTTTTCATCTGGATATTGAACCGTTATTTTACGAGTAAAAAAATGTCGCCCAGTGACAGAGAGACCTTTCAATAACTCCCATAAAAAAAAGGTTTTAATATAATGTTTAACTCTTTTCACGCTATAACTCCTAACTCTTAAGCGCTTAGTTAATTACCACCAAATAAAATGGAAATAAACCATAAATGCAACAACAATAACCCACACAAGCGTTAAAGGAATAAATACTTTCCATCCCAAACGCATTAACTGATCATAACGATAACGTGGAAATGTTGCTCGAATCCATAAAAACATCAGCATAAAAAAGGCTGTCTTTAAAAATAACCAAACGATTGCAGGCACCCAATTAAATGCACCCTCAAGGTATGGAATACCCTGAAATGGCGATAGCCAACCACCAACAAATAATAATGCAGTGAGTATACTAATTAAAATCATACTGGCATATTCAGCCAAGAAAAATAATGCAAAGCGCATCCCTGAATACTCAATATGACAACCAGCTACAATTTCACTTTCGCCTTCGACAACATCAAATGGTGCACGATTTGTCTCAGCAACGCCAGAGATAAAATAAACAACAAATAAAGGTAATAACGGCAACCAATACCAAGTTAAGATACTACCCGATTGACTCATGACAATATGTGTTAAATTAAGACTACCAGAGGCCATTAATACGCCAACTAAAGCAAAGCCCATCGCTAATTCATAGGAAACCACTTGCGCTGCAGCACGTAGAGCACCAAACATAGCATATTTTGAATTTGAAGCCCAGCCAGCAATAATAATTCCATAAACACTTAAAGAAGCCATTGCAAAAATATACAATAAGCCAGCATTCGCATTTGATAATACCAATGTTTCTGAAAATGGAATCACAGCCCAAGCAGCTACTGCTGGTGTAAATGATAAAATCGGTGCAACAACAAATAAATAACGCGATGATTGAGAAGGCGTAATTACTTCCTTAAGCAATAATTTCACACCATCAACAATCGGCTGTAAAATACCAAATGCGCCAACTCGGTTGGGACCAACACGATCTTGCATATAGCCAATTACTTTACGTTCTGCATATGTATAATACGCAACAACCAATAATAAAGGCACCACAATCAGTAAGATTTTTAATATGATCCAAACGAGATGTAAAATAATATCTGCCATGTTATTTCAATCCTTTATTCTACTTTCTCAAGCGTCATTGTTTTCGTATAATCCCAAAGGGAAGTTGTTTTTTCAATACCTGATGCAATTTCAACTGACCTTGGTTTTAATAAAGGGTCAATATCAACTTCTAAGACAGCTTCAGATAGCCCTTGAATGACTCGAATTTTATCACCATCATTAACTTGGTAATGTTCAGCTAATGCAGATGAAAGTTTAATCGTATCATAAGTCATACGATCTTTTGTCTGTTGTAATGCTCTGGCACGTCTTATGATTGGATCAACACTATATAATGACACACTCATAATACGGCTAATACCATCATCAATACGCGGTAGCGCACTTGGTAATTTAACGTCATTTGAATAGCGCTTATTTACATCAATAGTACTTGCATCAATTTCAGCAATAACATCTGAAGTACTCTGATATTCGAAACCATCTAAGTTTAAAAAATTAGCTAAAACTCTTAATATCTTCCAGGCAGGTTTTACTTCATCTTTCGGTAATACACAAGCTTTAAATGATTGCTTCTGCCCCATTAAGTTCACTAAACTACCATCGGTTTCTGCATAAGTTGCAATTGGTAAAACCACATCGGCATAACTTGAGATTGTGTCATTCATATAACTTGAAAGCGAGATGACATAATCCATTTTCTCTAATGTAGAAAGCGCTTTTTGACCTAGTAAAGTATCTAGCTCAGGCTCGGTATTTAATAAGATACATGCCTTTATTTCAGCAGCACCTGATAAAATATCACCAAGATGATATGCTGTATGATTATCTTGATCACTGACTGGTCTTGCATTAACCAAATCTGCACCTTTTTGATTGGCACCAAAACCAATTACGCCACCTTTTGCATTTACCGCAACTTTAAGCGCTTGATACAATGAATAGAAAATATCGAAATGAGGATCCATTACAGCAATTTGGCCTAAGAAGATCATTGCGTTTTCTGCTTGCATTAAATTTCTTGCAATACGATCAGAGTCTGCATTTGCTTTGGTGTTACTTAATAAGGTTTCTAATTCAGTTTGAAATGATAATGGCGCTTTAACGAGTTTTAAAACAGATTTTAAAATTGAAGCTAGCATATGAACTAATTCATCTGCTTCTGTTATTACTTCTTGTAATGGGAAATTAAAGTCATAGAAACGTGGATTAACCACAGCAACTTTAGCACCCTGTTTTGCTGCTTTTTTCAATCTATGATTTAAAAGCGGGACTTCTTTTCTCAAATTTGACCCAACTAATAAAATATAATCAGCCTCTTCAATCTCATCAAATGAACAATCAATGC
Organism: Thiotrichales bacterium 19X7-9; assembly: GCA_021713415.1. GTDB lineage: Bacteria > Pseudomonadota > Gammaproteobacteria > Francisellales > Francisellaceae > M0027. Next base: position 21,607 of record JAKJJQ010000007.1, on the reverse strand, counting down.
CACAACCGGTGGATAGGCCATTAGATAACGCACCTTGACGTAAGCGTGTATCAATCGAATGTGATCCCAAACTACGCATCAGTTTTTGTAGTAAATATAACTCTTCTAGTGTAGAGCTTGGGTGTGCAATTGCTGCAATTTTATCACTCGATACTTTTTTAACATTCTCTAAAGCAGTTTTAATAAAATCAAGTGCCTCTTCCCACGATACGCGTTCCCATTCATCACGTTTTTTTATCATTGGATGAGACAAGCGCTCATCAGATGTAATTCCTTCATAACCAAAACGATCGCGATCAGATAACCATGTTTCATTAATCTGGTCATTTTCTTTTGGCACGGCTCTAAAAATCTCTCCACGACGTGTATGTAAATATTGATTACTGCCTAAGCTGTCATGCGGTGCGATGGTTGGCTTTTGATTTAACTCCCATGCCCTGGCACGAAAACGAAATGGTTTTGATGTTAACGCACCAACTGGACAGACATCAATCATATTACCTGATAACTCTGAATCAACTGATTTTGCTACATAAGTACCAATGGTCATATGCTCACCTCTACCTGTAGCACCCATTTCAGGCAAGCCTGCAATTTCCTTACCAAAACGCACACAGCGAGTACATTGAATACAACGTGTTAGATCCGTTGCAACAAGCGGCCCTAAATCAGGATCTTTAACCACTCGCTTACCTTCAGAAAATTTTGAAACATCACGGCCATAACCCAATGCAATATCTTGTAACTCACACTCACCGCCTTGATCGCATATCGGACAATCCAGTGGATGATTAATTAATAAAAATTCCATGATTGTTTTCTGATAAGCTAGTGTCTTTTTATTTTTAGTATAGACTTTCATGCCATCCATAACCGGTGTTGCACAAGCAGGAGATGGTTTGCGCGCATTTTCAATATCAATTAAGCACATCCGACAATTAGCTGCAATTGACAATTTTTTATGGTAACAAAAACGCGGAATATAAATACCATTATCATCGGCAACCTGAATAATCATCTGACCAGGCTTTGCATGCAATGTTTTATCATCAATTTGAACGGTTATCTCTTTCGGTGCTTCTTTATCTGCCACTTTCACTCACCTTTTCAATTCAAAAATAAGCACTTTATTAGCTTATAATTTTCTCAACTACTTATCTATGCTGCTGTCATGCTACGTTTATGGGTTACAAAATATTCAAACTCATGACGAAACTTTTCTAAATAACTCTGCACAGGCCAAGCAGCTGCATCGCCTAAGCCACAAATGGTATGACCTTCTATATTACTTGCTACACGCATAAGGTTATCTAAATCATCCATTACACCTTCGCCACATAAAATTCGTTTTAACATTCTTGCCATCCAACCAGTGCCTTCACGACAAGGTGTACACTGGCCACAGCTTTCTTCATAATAAAACTCTGAAATTCTTGCTAATGCTTCAACCATACAAGTTGTTTCATCCATCACAACAACAGCGCCTGAACCTAGCATCGAGCCTGCTTTTGTAATTGAGTCATAATCCATATTTAAAGTCATCATTTCTTCACCGGTTAAAATCTTACAAGAGCTACCACCGGGAATAACGGCTTTAATTGCGCGACTGCCTCTAACACCACCTGCCATTTGCAATAATGTTTTAAATGGCGTACCAAGGCCAACTTCAAATACACCTGGTTTATTAACATGACCTGAAACGCAAAATAACTTAGTACCGCCACTACCTTCAACACCTAAGTCACTAAACCATTGACCACCATGTTGTAATATCGGCGGCACTGAAGCATAAGTCTCTGTATTGTTAATATTCGTAGGCTTGCCATAAAGACCGACATTTGCAGGAAATGGCGGCTTAAAGCGTGGCTGACCTTTTTTACCTTCTAATGAATTTAATAATGCCGTTTCCTCACCACAAATATAAGCACCAGCACCAATATGTGTATGCAGTTGAAAATCAAAACCTGAATTAAGTAAATTTTCTCCTAATAACCCTGCTTGATTCGCTTCTATTAATGCATTCTCAAAACGTTCAATCGGCTCATAAAATTCACCTCGAATGTAGTTATAACCAACCGTAGCTCCAAAAACGTAACCACCAATGGCCATGCCTTCAATTAATTGATGTGGATTATAACGCATAATATCACGGTCTTTACAAGTACCAGGCTCACCTTCATCTGAATTACAAACGACATATTTTTGTCCTGGTAGCTTTCTTGGTATAAAACTCCACTTAAGCCCTGTTGGAAAGCCCGCACCACCTCGGCCACGAAGATTAGATTTTTTTAATTCCTCAATAATTTGTTCAGGCGGCGTTTGCTCTTTTAAAATTTTCTCCCACATGGTATAGCCACCAACTGCGCGATAAGTTTCCAGTGACCATGGAGTCTCGCTATTTAGGGTACGAAAACAAACTTCATTCGTCATAACTTACTCCAATGAATCTAAAATCTGATCTACTTTCTCTGGCGTTAGATCTTCATGAAACTGTTTATCTACTTCCAACATCGGCGCACCACAACAAGCACCTTGGCACTCGACCTCTCGAAATGTAATGCGGCCATCTTCAGTCGTCTCACCAGGTTTAATGCCCAAACGTTTTTCAATATGTGCTATGATATCACCTGCACCATTAAGCATACAGGAGATATTTGTACAGACATTAAGCTTATGACGGCCAACTTTTTTTAGATCATACATGCTATAAAATGTTGCCACTTCATAGACGCTGATATTTGGCATCTCTAAATAAGCTGCAAGCTTATCCATTAGATCAACCGTTAAATAGCCATCATGATAATCCTGTATAATATGCAGACCAGGAATCACTGCAGATTGTTTTTGATCTTGTGGGTATTTTTTTACCCAATGATGCAATTTTTTTTCAATTTCTTCTGAAAAAATATTTTTATATTCATATGTATAATCGGTCATAAATTCTACCTTTAACGATCTACATCACCAAATACGATATCTTGGGTTGCAATAATTGCTGGTACATCAGCAAGCATATGCCCTTTTAACATCTCATTCATTGCACTTAAATGCGCAAAACCAGGCGCACGAATTTTTAATCGGTACGGTTTATTAGCCCCATCAGAGATAAGATAAATACCAAACTCACCTTTTGGATGCTCTACTGCCTGATAAACCTCACCTTCTGGCACACAATAGCCTTCGGTAAAAAGCTTAAAATGGTGAATTAACGCCTCCATATCATGTTTCATTGTCTGGCGATTTGGTGGCGCAACTTTATGATCTCTAGCAATCACATCACCAGGATTTTCCCTTAGCCATTGTATACATTGACGCATAATATGATTACTTTGACGCATCTCTTCAATGCGAATCAAATAACGATCATAGCAGTCGCCAGCTTTACCAATAGGAATTTCAAAATCTAAGTTTTCATAGACTTCATAAGGTTGTGTTTTCCGCAAGTCCCATTCAATACCACTTGCTCTTAACATCGGCCCTGTAAAGCCAAGCTGTAATGCCCGCTCAGGTGAGACAACACCAATACCAACCGTACGTTGCTTCCAAATACGGTTATCAGTTAATAAACTTTCATACTCATCGACACACTTAGGAAAGCGCTCAGTAAAGTCCCAAAGAAAATCAAGCAATGAACCTTGGCGATTCTTATTTAATTTATCACATGTTTTTTGTGATCTAAAATGTGAAGGTTGATACTGAGGCATTTGCTCTGGCAAGTCACGATAAACACCACCTGGTCGAAAATAAGTTGCATGCATTCTAGCACCAGAGACTGCTTCATATGAGTCCATTAAATCTTCTCGCTCGCGAAATGCATATAAAAATGCCGTCATTGCACCTAAATCAAGCCCATTTGCCGCTGTCCACATCAAATGGTTTAAAATACGTGTTATTTCACTGAAAAGCACTCGAATATACTGCGCTCTAATTGGTATTTGAATATCAAGTAATTTTTCAATCGCCATCACATAGGCATGTTCATTACACATCATTGAAACATAATCAAGGCGATCCATATAACCAATACTTTGATTAAATGGCTTTGTCTCTGCCAATTTTTCTGTCCCACGATGTAATAAGCCAATATGTGGATCAGCACGCATAATGGTTTCACCATCAAGCTCAAGCACCAATCTTAATACACCATGTGCAGCTGGATGTTGCGGCCCAAAGTTCATGGTATAGTTTTTAAATTCAGCTGACATTATTTTCTCTCTTTATCATCAGATAGTGGAAGTTGTATATCACTATCATAGCGATTATCATCTCGTATCACTCTAGGCACTAGGACACGCTCCTCAAGCTCAACTGGCTCATAAATAACGCGCTTTAAGCTTTCATCATAACGCATCTCAACATGCCCTGAGATTGGAAAATCTTTTCTAAAAGGATGCCCTGTAAAACCATAATCCGTTAAAATACGACGTAAGTCTGGGTGATTATCAAATAAAATTCCAAAAAGATCAAACACTTCACGCTCATACCAATCAGCGACTGTCCATAATTCAACAACACTTGGTAAAATTAGCTCTGATTCATCTAAATAAGTTTTAACCCGTAGACGCAAATTATTTTTAATCGACAATAAATGATAGCAAACACCAAAGCGCGGCTTATCCCAGTGGTGTGCTGTATCAACTGTATGATCAGATTGATCAACACCTCTTGAAAACCCCGTTGAAGTTGCTTTCGCTGTTAGCCACTGCTCGTGGCCATAAGTTAGATAATCAACACCTGTAATATCAATTAATATTTCAAAATCAAATTGTTTTTTTAACTGTTTAAGAAAGAAAAATAGTCTATCTTTTGCAATCGTTATCGTTAGCTCATGATAAGCATGCTCAATCGCTAATGAATCATAATCAAGCGCTTTAATTTGCTCTAAAAGCTCACTTAACTTTGAATTAATCTGTATTTGGCGATCTGTCATCATAGCTTTACTCCTTTAGCCACGCGCAATGGTATTGGTTCTTTTTATTTTATTCTGCAATTGAATAATACCATATAATAAAGCTTCTGCTGTCGGTGGGCAGCCTGGGACATAAATATCAACTGGCACAATACGATCACAACCTCTGACAACTGAATAAGAATAATGATAATAGCCACCACCATTAGCACAAGAACCCATTGAAATAACCCATTTTGGATCTGGCATTTGATCATATACTTTACGTAATGCTGGTGCCATCTTATTACATAAAGTACCTGCAACAATCATCACATCACTTTGCCTAGGTGAAGGCCTAAAAACCACACCAAAACGATCAAGATCATAACGTGCAGCTCCTGCTTGCATCATTTCAACTGCACAACATGCTAAACCAAATGTCATTGGCCATAAAGAACCTGTTCTCACCCAGTTAATTAATTCATCCGCACTAGTAGTTAGAAATCCTCGAGAAGCAAGTTTGTCATTTACTCCCATTCTAACGCTCCTTTTTTCCACTCATAAATAAAGCCAATTAATAAGACAAATAAAAAGACCATCATTGATAAAAAGGCAATTAATGATAACTTAGATAAAACGGCCGACCATGGAAATAAAAATGCAATCTCAAGATCAAAAACTAAAAATAATATAGCAACCAAATAATAACGCACATCAAATTTCATTCGCGCATCTTCAAACTCAGGAAAGCCGCATTCAAAGGGTGAGTTTTTCTCCTCACTGGGACGATCTGCACCAACAAACTTAGAAACCATTTTACCTGCTACAGCAGCACCAATGCCAACTAAAGACGATAATATTAAAAATACCAATACCGGTAGATAATTCTCATACAACATAGGCTATTCCTTAATGATACGATAACCTTACATCCTATTACTTCTGCCAACATTATATAATGATAAGCTTAAATTTCCACTCAAACTTTAGCTTAAAATCATATCTTCAACAAGATTGGCCAATTTGGTGCCGAAGGCGGGACTTGAACCCGCACGGACATACGCCCACTACCCCCTCAAGATAGCGTGTCTACCAATTCCACCACTTCGGCAATAGTTTCATAGATGTGACGCTACTTAGCTTTTAAAATATTACGCTGATTATTTATCTTCAGATGATGAAGAACTCTGCTTTTGAATCTGCTCAATTAAATTATTACTGCTATTAGAATGATCCAATAACTGATTAACCTCAGTTTTATCTTTAGCTGTTACAGGCTTTGTTGTTGTTTGCGTTACTGGCAGCTGCAGAGATTCTTGAGCTTTTAATGAGCTTAAATGCCCCAATGTTAATGCTGTAATAAAAAATAAAGCAGCCAATAAACCAGTTAATTTTAATAAAAATGGAGCAGCCCCTTTTGAACCAAAGACTGTTGTAGAACTTCCGCTGCCAAATGATGCACCCATATCTGCACCTTTACCATGCTGAAGTAAAACCAAAGCAATAATTGCAATTGCAATAATAATGTGTAGTATAAGCACCAATTCTATCATTGTATCTATGCCATATTTACAATTTGTACAAACTTATCTGCATCTAAAGATGCACCACCAATTAAACCACCATCAACATTCTCTAACTGAAATAACTCAGAAGCATTTTGAGGTTTTACGCTGCCACCATAAACGATTCTTATCATTTTAGCAAGTTTCTGATTGTGATTTTGCAATGTTTGGCGAATAAAACGATGCATTTCTAAAACATCATTAGCCGTTGCAGCTAAGCCAGTACCAATTGCCCATACTGGCTCATAGGCAATCGTTAATCGTTGCAATTGATCATCTTTTATATCTCTTAATACACTTTGTAGCTGTATTTTAACAATTTCAGTTTGCTGATTACTTTCTCTTTGATCTTTACTCTCTCCAACACATAAGACAACTGATAAGCCTGCATCTAACGCTAATTTGACTTTTTTTGATACAGTGAGATTATCTTCTGCAAATAAACTTCTACGCTCAGAATGACCAATAAGCACATGATTTATGCCTAAATCTGCCAACATTTGACTGTGTACTTCACCCGTATAAGCTCCTTCAGAATAGGCACTAACATTCTGCGCACCATAGCCAATACCTTTAGCATCTAGTATTGTTGAGACAAAATTTAAATAAGGGTATGGCACAAATAAGATAACATCAACTTTCTCTGTATTAATATTTTGAATCGACTCACATAAATTCTTTGCAAAAGCAAGGCTACCATAGGATTTCCAATTACCCATTACCAATGGTTTACACATTTTTGCTCCCAAATTAACTACTCATTTTACTTGATAAATGGATTTTAACTTAAACTTAGACTTGAAACCATCTTATTTATAATATTCAGATAAAATATTTTTGTATTATTTTTATCATCAAAATCAAACAATAAATCATCATTTAAGTATTTTTGATATAAAAAAATCAATTTTATTTGCATTTAATATAAATTATATAGTATATTAAATATACAATAATTAATTAATTGGAGATTAATATGAAACCAATAGAAAGATTTGTTGCAGTTTCTCAAATTGCTTATGACATGCTAATTAAGGCATTTTCAGGACAAACAGTTCAAGACTATGCAACTCAAAATGAATTATTTTTACCAGAAGGTGAACCGGTCTATCGTATCCATACAGGCACACCTAAAAATGGTCTTGAAGCTAGATCATTTGAATTCCCAATGACACTACAGCAAATTGGTGAATATGTTGCTTATAATAAAGCCAACGGACAAAAGCCATTAGTCTATGGTGGCTGCAAAAGTATTGAAGACCTTGAGGCTGGATATTTAGGGGCACCACTTTTAACTACAGAAAAATCAGGTCTATTAATTGGCATTCCTAAGCATAAAATTTCTCTACCAAGTATGGCCGTAGAGCTTATTATGAGTACTGATGAATCATCTCCAATTATAGATAAGATAAAGAGGGAACAAGAAATTATATTCGGAGAAATGAAAGAAAATGAAGCTTTAATTTATATTACTGACTTTGATGCATTAAAAAGTGGCAAACCTGTTAAAAATTTATTACATGAATTTAATAATAATCGCCCTGAATATGTTACTTTAGAAGAAATAAATAATCCTCAATTTCTTCAAAACATATACAAAAAACTAAACCAAACAGTTGAACAAAAAATGAATGAAATTCATAATAAAGAACTCGATCAGAAAACTGACCCTGGACAACTATTCCATCAAATAAGCCAAAGTAACCATAGTAACCAAGAAACACAGCCAGAAGCTAAGTCATAAAATTTAATAACAAGCTTTTTAGGGCAACTGCGCTACTAACTGGCTTAAATGTTTTGCATATTGTTGTGCTAAATTTTCATCTTCTGCCTCAACCATGACTCGTAGAACGGGTTCAGTACCTGATGGGCGCAGGACAACTCGACCGTGACTATCAAGCTTACTCTCTACTACTGCAACTTCACTTTCAATGCTTTCCCAATCATTTTGACTCAACGGCTTATTTAGTGGGACATTGATCATACATTGTGGCATTTTTTGAAACCCTTCTAGTAACTTAGTTAATGATTTTTCTTCTATCATCATCACAGCTAACACCTGTAGTGCAGCAATAATACCATCCCCTGTGGTATTAGCATCTAAACAAATAACATGCCCTGAAGCCTCTCCTCCTAATCGCCATTGTTTTTCTCTTAATTTTTCAATCACATAACGATCACCAACTTTAGCACGCTCAAAATTTATACCCACCCGTTTTAGTGCTAATTCTAATGCAAAGTTGCTCATAACTGTACCAACAACACCACCTTGTAGTTGATTGGATTTTTTCGCTTGTACGGCCAATAAATAAATTACTTCATCACCATCGATTAAGCGACCTTGACTATCTGATAAAATCAAGCGATCTGCATCACCATCTAATGCAATACCAATATCTGCTTTTTCTTTAAGTACACGTTCAATCATTGCTTGAGGGTAAACAGCACCACAGTGATCATTAATATTCAAGCCATTAGGTGTATCTGCAATAACTATCACCTGTGCACCTAATTCCCTAAAGACACTTGGCGCTACATGATAAGCTGCACCATTAGCACAATCTAATACAATTTTTACACCCTTTAGCATCACTGAATTCGGGATTGATGCTTTACAGAACTCAATATAACGCCCTGGCGCATCATCAATACGATCAATCGCACCTATCTCTTCTGGCACAACACATTCAAGCGGCTTTTCTAATAATGCCTCTATTTCAAGCTCAAGCTCATCATCTAATTTAAAGCCATCTTCTGAGAAAAACTTAATACCATTATCATGATGTGGATTATGAGATGCGCTAATTACAATACCTGCTGAAGCATGAAAAGTACGTGTTAGATAGGCAACTGCTGGTGTCGGCATTGGTCCTAATAAATACACATCAACACCACTTGCTGTTAAACCAGCAGAAAGTGCAGACTCCAATAAATAACAAGAGCGCCTTGTATCTTTACCAATAACGACTTTGGCCTTTTTTTTATTTTTACATAACACATTACCAACAGCCCAACCTAGATGCAATGCAACTTCTGGTGTGATTGGATAACGCCCAATATAGCCCCTGATCCCATCGGTACCAAATAATTTTCTGCTCATAGCTTAAAGAGCACTCCTATATTAATTACTCAAAAATAAAAGCCTAAGGATAACGAATTTTACGCTTAAAGGTAAACCTATTTATTTTAAGATTCAACTTTTAGAAAAGGAATGGATAAAGGATATGGCCAGATTTCACCATTTGCTGCTTTAATTGCACCAATAATCACAAAAATAACTGTTAATGCAACTAGGGCAATTAAAAGTAACCAACCAATAAAAATTGCCATTAGAATAATACAAAGCACAAAATAGATAATAAAACTTGCAATCCAGTTAACTAAATTACGACCCATTTGATCTGCTTTCTGTGAATCTTCTTTAGATAAAAGCCATAGTACAAAAGGCAACACCAGACCTAATATTGGCACAACAAAACCTGCCAAAATAGATAGATTCATTAAGGTAAGCCAAATATTTTCATTTAGTCCAAATAACTCACCAGAGACATTGGTTTTTAAATTAGCCTGGCCTAATAGTTTTTCTTTTGCTTGGTTAAACTCATCCTCTGTCAGAATGCCTGCTTCTTTCAATTCACTGAGTTTTTTTATTTCATCAGCGATCATTGCTTATGTGACTCCCTAAATTAGTTTTACAAACGCACATTAATTATCTTTACTATTCACTCGTAAAATCTAGTTCAAGCTCATCTTGTTTTTCAACCAAGCGTACACGACCACCTGAGATTAATCGACCAAATAATATTTCTTCAGCTAATGGCTTTTTAATTTTTTCTTGAATTAGTCGAGACATTGGGCGCGCACCCATTTTTTCGTCATAGCCTCTTAAGGCTAGCCAAGCTTTAACATTATCAGTAATCTCTAATGACACACCTCGATGATCTAATTGACCTTGAAGTTGTGCAATAAACTTATCAACAACACACTTAACATCATCAATTGTCAATGCTCTAAACTGAATGATTGCATCTAGGCGATTACGAAACTCTGGTGTAAAGACACGCTTAATGACTTCTAAGCTATCCGTTGAATTATCTTGCTCTGTAAAGCCAACTGAATTTCTTGATGCCTCTTGAGCACCAGCATTGGTTGTCATAATTAATACCACATGACGAAAATCAGCTTTTCGACCATTATTATCGGTTAAAGTACCATTATCCATTACCTGCAATAATAGATTAAATACATCCGGATGTGCTTTTTCAATTTCATCTAATAAAATAACTGAATAAGGATGCTTCATTACTTGATCTGTTAATAAACCACCTTCTTCATAACCAACATAGCCAGGCGGTGAGCCAATCAATCTTGAAACAGTATGACGCTCCATATATTCAGACATATCAAAACGCAATAATTCAATACCCATCAAATGTGCTAATTGTTGTGTTACTTCTGTCTTACCAACACCTGTTGGCCCTGCAAATAAAAATGAACCCCACGGCTTATTTGGATCTCTTAAGCCAGCGCGTGCTAATTTAATTGTTGAGACTAAAGCTTCGATTGCACTATCTTGACCATAAACCAACATTTTAAGATCACGTTCTAAATTATTCAGTGACTCTTTATCAGAAGTTGAAACACTTTTTGTTGGTACGCGCGCCATTTTAGCAATCATATTCTCTACATCAGGTACAGAGATTACCTTTTTACGTTTCTTCTGCGGCATGGTTCTTTGAAATGCACCCACCTCATCGATTACATCAATGGCTTTATCTGGTAAGAAACGCTCTGTAATATGTTTAGCGGATAACTCAGATGCCGCTTTTAAGGCAGGTAAAGTATATTTAATATTATGGTGTTTTTCAAAATAGGGTTTTAGTCCCTTTAAGATTTGATAAGTCTGATCAATTGATGGCTCTTCAATATCGACTTTTTGAAAACGCCTCGCCAATGCATGATCTTTTTCAAAAATGCTTCGATATTCATGATAAGTTGTAGAGCCTGCACAACGTAATTCGCCACTAGCTAATAATGGCTTAATTAAGTTTGATGCATCCATGACACCACCTGAAGCTGCACCAGCACCGATAATTGTATGAATTTCATCAATAAATAAAATAGCACCTGGTTCTTCTTGTAATTGTTTTAATACCGCTTTAAAGCGCTTCTCAAAATCACCTCGATATTTTGTCCCAGCTAATAACGCTCCTAAATCAAGCGCATAGATAATGCCATCTTTAATCACATCAGGCACATCTTCTTCAACAATTTTCTTCGCTAAACCTTCTGCAATGGCTGTTTTTCCAACACCTGCTTCACCGACAAGTAAAGGATTATTCTTACGTCTTCTACATAAAACTTGAACAACACGCTCCAACTCATCTTCTCGACCAATCAATGGATCAATCTTTCCTTGGCGCGCACGTTCATTCAAGTTGACAGAATATAACTCTAATGGCGATGGCTCTTTTGATGCATCACTATCAGCAATTGGTTCTTCTTGAGATTTATTCTGATGGCTTTTTGTAACCCCATGAGAGATATAATTGACAACATCAAGGCGTGTAACACCTTCTTGTTTGAGAAAATGGACAGCTTGTGAATCTTGTTCACTAAAAATAGCAACTAATACATTTGCACCATTAACTTCTGTTTTACCGGATGATTGAACATGAAATACCGCACGTTGTAATACGCGCTGAAACCCTAAAGTAGGCTGCGTATCTTTCTCTTCACTTTCTGGAATTTTAGGTGTTGTCTCATCAATAAAACGAGATAATTCACCTCTTAGACGATCAAGATTAGCACCACAAGCAGTTAAAACTTTTTTTGTTGATACATCGACTAATAATGCATAGAGCAAATGCTCTACTGTTAGATATTCATAGCGACGTTCTCTGGCTTCTTTAAACGCAAGGTTTAAAGTCTGTTCTAGTTCCTTACTTAACATAGACTTAAGCTTCCTCTTAGTAATTGCTTAATTTAGCTGATAACCCTATTCTAACCCTACTTGATACGAATTATCAACGCAGTAAACAAGCTATTACCTTTGTTTCAGCAGAAAGCCTCTATACTTTGTTAACTTGCCTGTGTCACACACAACAATGGATGACCACATTTTCTTGCTACATCAACAGCTTGAGTCACCTTTGTTTCAGCAATATCACGCGGATAAACACCACAAAGTGCTTTGCCATCATAATGTGCTTGAAGCATCACTTTTGTTGCTTGCTTTTCATTTAGATGAAATACCGTCTCTAAAAGAGAGACTACAAATTCCATCGGCGTATAGTCATCATTTAACATAACAACACTATACATGGGTGTTAACTTCGCATCTGATTGCTTAACAACTTCTAATGCAACCTTCGGGCAGTCGCGGATCATTTCTTCTACTACCATTATTAGTCTAGCCTCTTTATCTGTCAGTTTCCATCTCTATACAAAATACAAAACCAAACGTTAAACATCTATCTTTAAAAAAGATTAATAGAATTAGATCAAAAAATAACCAAAAATGCAAATTTATCAGCAAATTAATGGATAAATAATAATTGACACCCTAGACTCATAAACTATTAAGCAGATGATTTACAAATTGTTTTTTATATTTATGTGCTTATTATTTTTTTGTGCTATCGCAATAATAAGCATGGATTTAATTAGTAAATTTAATTATATTTCAAGAAATTAAACGATATAATTCCTCACGTAAATGAGTATTATCCTTAAAAACACCTTTTAAACTCTTTGTCACTGTGCTTGTTTGGCTCTTATGAACACCGCGTGTCGTCATACACTGGTGCTTAGCATCAATAATAACTGCAACCCCTTTGGCTTCTAATTCTTCATAAATTACTGAAGCAATTTGCTCTGTTAGTACTTCCTGAGTTTGTAAGCGTTTTGCATAGATATCAACAACACGAGCAATTTTACTAATACCAACAACTCGGCTATTAGGCAAATAAGCAACATGTGCAATCCCTATCATTGGTGCCATATGATGCTCACAGTGTGATTCTAGGCGCATATTCTTTAATAATACGATATCATCATAATTTGATGTTTCTTCAAATGTACGCGCTAGGACTGTTTTAGGGTCTTGACTATAACCTGAAAAATATTCTTGATAAGCTTTTACCACGCGCTTCGGTGTATCGAGTAAGCCTTCTCGATTAATATCTTCCCCTATAAAAGATAACAAAGTTTTAACGGCAGCTTCTGCTTGTTCTTTTGTTGGTCTTTTTATCGTAGCTTCTCTATTTGATTGATTTATTGTGATATCTAAAGTATCCATTATCTCAACATCAGCATCTTTTATCGCATCAAAACTCATCTATTTACCTATTTGGAATTCAATTGAAGTCTAAAGTATACCAGCTGAAATCCAAACTTAAAGTAAAATGTGTTACTTCGCTGTATTTTATTTAATCAAATTGTCGTGATTAATGTAATCAGTACAAACGATGATATTTCACAAAATAATCATTCCATGCTAATTTTAACTATATCCGCTATTAACAATATTAATATACTATGTTTAAATCAATACTTACAATCATTCCTTTAACGCTATATTTAACGGGCTGTACATTTATGCCACCTAGGGCCTTAGAACAAAATGCAGAGTCTGTTAAAGTTGCAAATACACCCCCAATAAAAACACAATGCCAATATGTTGGCCCAATTGTATCAGAAGAGGGCTTTATGCTTAGAAATCTTTTTACTTCAAATGAAGATTTAACCATTGGTGCTTATAATACGGTTCGTAACCGTGCAATGGACATGCGTATCAACTATATTGAACTTATCAAACAAAAATCACATCAAAGCACTTTTTTAGGGATTCCATTTTATGGTGATGTATTAATCACAGGTATTGGCTATCATTGTAGTACTTCAATTATTCAACCTAAAGCAAAGCCTAAACAACTCCAGTCAAAACAAACGTCACAATAACATATTATTTTTTCTCTAACTTTGCTGACTTAAACCATAAAGATGCTGATTTATTAAACAATTTTATAATCAAATAAAAATTTAGTATCCAACTAATCGTCGTGATAATTAATGAAAACATCTGCCCTTGATCGAGTACTGGACGCCAGGCTAACGAATACAAAAAACCTAAAAATCCAATAGCAAATAAAATAAGATAAAGCATTCTAACCCAGTTTTGAGCCCACCATAATCCTAATAAAAATAAATATTGAACGGCCAATACAATAATTAAAATTAATATATAAAACTGTACCGTTAAAGTCTCTTTTGCAGCGCCAAAATTGGCCACTTGAGGCACACCATGAACAAATAATTGAATCATTTCAATCACAAAGACGATAACTAACCAAACCGCTAAGATCTTAATTGCATTGGTTAATGATTTAGGCCTTCTTGGCATATTCATGAAGATATCCTTAAATAAAACTATCACTTTATAATTAGAATTTTAGTTTAAAATTCTATTCATGCACAAATAGTTATTATAAAATTGATGCTAAACTATAAACAAATATAATCAATAGAAATATTAAAATATCCGATGAATCATATGATTAACCAAGCCGTAATGAATAATGATTGATAATTTCATTTTTTAACTCAACTAAACGACCATGGAAAAAATGTCCAGCAGCCATTAAACTAATCAACGAAAAAGCTTGATTAAACTCTTTTGTTAGCCAATCTAATGTATCACTTGCAGGTACAACTTCATCATCTTTACTTAGAATCACCAAAAATGGTACATAAGGTTCTTGTGCTTCTTTTAAATCAAAATGAATAACTGAAGGTGCAATGGTTAATAGGTGAATAACATTATCAATGCGACTTGCACCTTTATAAGCAACTGACCCACCAAATGAAAAACCTGCTAGAATAACTTTTTGAGCCTTATTTTGCCTTCTTAACCATTCAACCACAGCAACTAAATCATCGACTTCACCAATACCATCGGCATATTCTCCCTCACTTTGACCCACACCTCGATAATTAAAGCGCACACTTAATATACCCAACTGATTAAAGCTACGAGAAACCGTTGTTACAACCTTATTCTCCATTGTACCTTGATACAGTGGATGCGGATGACAGATTACAACCACTAATTGATCATCTTTAATCTCATTTGGGCTATCCAGTGCAACTTCCAATTTGCCTACTGCGCCATCAATTAAATACGTTTCTTTATCTTTTTGTTGCATATCGAATATCTTAACTCATTCACTATTAATCGCTAGTGTAGCGATTTTATTTAAAAACTCAATAAACATAAGAAGCTACTATATGTCGTTATGGCAGATATTTTGATGTAGAAGAAATAAGTTATCTATTTTATATAAAAGACCCTTAAGGTAACAAAATAGAGCTAAAGGAACATATTTAATCCATTTTCTTTGGTTGTAATACTTTGCTTTTCTGTGGTAGTTTATCGCCAGGAATCATACTCACCAATTGATCATTTAAAAACTGAAATGCCATCACATTTTTACCATCTTGATCATGAATCATAACAATGGCATGATTTTCTTTGATTTTTTGAGTCTTCACCGGCTGATTATTTTTATCATAGGTTACTTGTGTAGTCATTTTACTCCAACGAATCACAGAAGGCCTCGCAACTAAATAACCTTTTTGATCAGTTTTTTTACTCTCACAAGCTTTAACAACTGTACTAACACTATCACCTAACTTAACAATATGGCCATTAGGGCATCTAAACTGCTCTGTTGTTGAAGTTTGTGCTTGTAAGGGCGGATAAAAACCAATCATAACAATGATAATTAAACTTATTATTTTAAAGTATCTCACATCAAATCTCTCTTTATAAAGATAGTTTAGACCTATAGATAATATTATATTATTTTTCAAATATTTCAAACTTATGATATCTATTTATCCTTAAATAAGCTCAATAACTGTTGCTTAGTTTGCTCAATTTGATAACGATTAATCATCTCTTTGTCATCTATCGTCTTATTTGTGGTGTCGATGTTATCAGATAAGATCAATGACTTCACTTCACGTAGGTAACTAGGATTAACAATAGAAACTTCAGTCTCTTTAAGTAATGACTTAGCTTTCTCAGAATTAGATGCTTTTAATTTTTCTAATAATTGTTCAGCAGCGACTGGATCCGCCTTAGATAATAAATTATGAATCGATTGAATTTCATCCTGATGAATGTTGTCATTTTCAATAATTGAATCTATTACTATACTTCTATCTGTATTTTCCGAATCTAAAATCATTTGTGTACAAAGAGAAGCTAAGTCATCTATCGCTAAATTAAATTGACTTGATTGATTAATAACAAAATTAACAACTGATTCTATCTGAATACCATCTAGCTCAGTTGAGGTAAGCATTAAACGAGAGATAATGTTTTCTAAGGAAGTTAATGGCTCATTAATTGCTAATGCGCCTTGAAAGTCACGTTCTAAACTTTGAATATCTTCAAGAGAACGACTACTAACTAAATGATTAAAATCATTATTACCTGCTGACAAACTAATATACTCTCCTTGAGGTATTTGAGCATTTGTATTTGCTATATACATAGCTTCACGACTATTAATCTTATAATAAACTTCCTGACTAACTGTAGTGTCATCTAATAAGGTAATTTTATATTCACCCTGATCTTCAATATTGGCATTTGGCATAAATATAATATGATTTTCAGCCCCATTAACTCTAGCATGTAACGCCCCAATTTGATCATTGGAAGGCATAACTTCTAAGCTTACTGCTGGATGGCTAAAGTGGCTAAATAAATAGACGGGGCTTTGATTCGAGATTTCTATTACATAAGGGTCTGATAAACTACCTTTCCCCGAAGTAATAATTGCATCATTGATACGGATAATCATACTTTGATTATTCGATAAATCAAATGCGATAGGCTTAAGTATCAAAGCTGGTAATTGCTCAAATTGATTAGCATGTTGATAGGCTAAACTATACTGTGGCTGCTCTTGTGGTGCTAAGAAATAAGAGCGCTCTACAAAATCTGGAGTTAGATTACTAATTTTAAATCCGATAATTATCGTATCGCTTGTCTCTTCAGGAAGTAAGGTATCTTCATCAACACCCGTATGACCATTATCTGTCACATTGATAATCAATCGATGGTTTTGCTCAATGGTATTCGATAAAATAGGTGTGTAACTGATAGTGTTTAAAATAGCCTCTACATCTTCTCTAGTACCTGTTAGCTCAACTCGATGATCAAAACCATTTCCAGAACCATCACCAAAGTAATTCATTAGCACACTTGGTAAAGTGCTATACTCAACAATACCATAAGGCACCTGTAGAATATCAAAATAGAAACTTGCTGTCATATCATCCAGGCCCTGTATCATCCCTGAATCTAAATCATTGATTTGGATATTTCTAAAACTAATGTTTTCTGCTTCATGAATAACAAGTGGTATTGCTGGGAGGAGGTCAATATCAATAGGATCATTAACTGCTAGTATATCAATCGTTGTTGCATAGGCATAGTTTGATGTATCATTGCCACCATTTGGCATTGCACCATCATCGGTAATTTCAGTAATCGAAACAACACGCACCCCATCTGTTGGGTCATCACTTAAATGACGATAAGAAATCGCATTAAATAATGTTTCAGCATCAACTTCTGATAAAGTGCCACCTGTAATATTAATCGTTGCCGTTGAAGCTAAAACGCTAACGGTATAACTTAGAGCATTTATCAGTGTCGTACCACTGCCATTAACCAGAGCAATATCGCTGCCATCTATGCTTAATACTTCATTTAACGTATCTAAAACACCATCGACAACCAATGTAAATGCTTGTAAGCTTTGGCTTGACTCTGGCATAGAGACATCACTACCTGAAAATAATAATGTCGCAGGATCATTTTCCAAATAGTTAATTGGACCAAGTGATGAAATACTTAGCGTTGGTGGATCATTAATAGCAATTAAGTTAAAGCTTGCTGAAATATCGGGTAGTTCTGTATTATTACTACTACCATTATCCGTTAGACTTGTAATCGATATTTCTTTGATGATTTCAGTTGGATCATCCCCTATATGCTGGTATAAAACATTATCAATTAAGGTTTGTGTTTCTAACTCAGTTAAAGTTGCCGTAATCGTTAATGTAGCAATATTTCCCAACACATTAACGGTATAGCCATAACCATTAATAAGCGTTATGCCTGTATTAAGGTCGGTTAATGCAATTGCTTCACCATCAATAATTAGCCGCTCATCACTACCATCAAATACATTCGTGACTTCAAATACAATCTCTGTAATATCTTGGCCTAATTCAACAGCCATAACTTCAGCATCATTAAAAACAAATTTAGCTGCATCATTTTCAAAATAATCAATGGCTTGAGCTTGATAAACACGTGCCACGCCACGATTATTATCATGAAGATGAGCCCCGACAATAAATCTATTGCCATCATCAGAGATCGCTACATCAAAACCAAACTCTTCATCTGCCTCGATACCATTAATCTCTGTAAATAAATTCCAATCTAAACCATCAAAATCATAAACTCTAATCTCACCACTATCACTGCCACCATCATCATTATGTCTTGCACCGATAATTACGCGACTACCACTTGAATTTAAATCTACACTAATGCCTGAATTATCGCCGGCTGCCTGACCATCAATATCACTGCCAACTTGACTCCACATAACCCCCGTCCATTGAAAAACACGTACATGTCCAGAGTTATTGCCTGGACCATCATCATCATTGATTGCACCGATAGCTATACGATTACCTTTAGCATTTACTGCAATTGAATAGCCTGATTGATCTCCACCAGAATCACCATTAATTGGATCTCCAACTTGAATCCATTGATTACCATTAAAACGATAGATTCGCACTTGACCTGCATTATTACCTGGGCCATCATCATTCGTATAAGCACCAACAACAATATAATCACCCAAAGCATTCATAGCAACAGAGAAACCAAAACGATCATTAGTTGCTTGACCATCTAAGTCATTACCTATTTGATTCCAATTAGCACCATCAAATTCAAATACTCTAACCTGACCACTATTACTACCGTTGGTATCATGGTTTCTCGCACCAATAACAACACGATCACCGCTATCATTTAAAGCGATTGTCGAACCAGATTGATCGCCTGCAGCATCACCATCGATATCTGACCCCATTTGTAGCCAATTTATGCCATCCCATTGAAATATCCGTACATGACCACTATTATTACCACCTCCATCATCATGTGTGGCGCCTATAGCTAGAATTGTACCATCTTCATTTAAAGCAACTGAGCGCCCACTTTGATCACCACCTGAGTCCCCATCGATTGGAAGGCCAACAGTAAGCCAATTTGCACCATCCCATTGATAAACTGTCGTCTGACCACTATTATTGCCAGGTGTATCATTGCGAATTGCACCGACTGCTATGCTTAAACCATCACCACTTACAGCAACTGCACGCCCAAAGCGGTCATCTAGTGCTTCACCCTCAATATCATTACCTAATTGTATAAACGGATTAAACGTATTAGCGCCTAAAAGCGGCTGATCATTTGTTGGCATAATATCAACTAATGCACTAATGGTATTTGAATTAGCATCACCATCAAATACATGAAACTCAATTTCTCGCTGCGTTAAGGTTGGTGTATCAGAAAAGTTTTCATAAGTCACCGTTGATAGTAAGGTTTCATAGTCTAGTAAACTAGCACTACCCGTTAAGGTTAAAATACCACTTGATGTGTCAAATAGTCCGCTAATACCAGCAATTGAGATATAATCCAAATAATCTTCACCATTAACATAATTTGTAATTGCAATGCTTGCTGTCTCAATCAATGTATCATCTGGATCTTCGATAACAAATGGAAACGCTGATTGAATCACAACTGGCGCTGCATCTTCAATATAAGTAACTGGTGTTAATGATAAAATATCATAAATGCGCACATGACCACTATTATTACCACCACCATCATTATTTGGCGCACCAATAAATACTCGAGAACCATCACCGCTTAAAAGCACACTTTGACCTGAAGCATCTGCCAATGCCTCACCCGTAATATCTGCACCTACTTGAACCCAATTAGTACCATCATAATCATAAATAACAACCTGCCCAGCCTCATTAACATAAGCACCGACAGCTAAACGACTACCATCATCACTTAAAGAGACTGCAAATCCAGACCAATCATAAGGTGCTTCACTATCAATATCTGAACCTATTTGGCTCCAAACTGTACCATCCCAATCAAATACTCGAACATGACCACTATCAACCCCTTGAGCTCCATCATTATTAACTGCACCAATTGCTAAGCGATTACCATTAGAACTAAAGCTTAACGACCAGCCAAACTGATCACCTAAAGCCTCACCGTCAAGATCTAAACCCAACTGATTCCAAGCTAAACCATTCCATGTAAAAATACGCGTATGACCACTGTCTGAACCATTACCATTATTTTGATTAGCGCCGACTGCCAAAGTATTACCATCATCACTTAATGATACTTCCACACCAAAGAAATCATTTAAGCCTTCACCAATAATATCTGAACCCGTTTGAAGCCAGTTTGTACCATTATAATCAAATACATGCACATAACCATTACCTGAACCACCAAATGTAGCGTTTTGATTTGCTCCTATTGCTAAACGACTACCATCGGCACTTAAAGAAACTGAAACACCGAATAAATCACCAGCAGAACTACCATCTAATTCATTACCTAATTGAAGCCAGTTACTACCATCATATTGAAACACACGAACATGGCCTGCATTTACCCCATTGCCATCATTTAAAGCTGCACCTAATGCAACAATACTGCCATCTGAACTAATGGCAATTTCTTTTGCTGCATCACTAGCCGCTTGACCGTCAATATCACCACCAACTTGTTGAAAAATATCATTTTCAAGAAAAGGTGCATCATTCTCAGCTGTCACATTAATTATCACATTTAGACTATTGGAATCATCTATACCACAGGGTAAACGCATCTAATTTTCAGCAACTACCTTAGCTAAGTAGTCTGTACAAGCAGCAGCTTTTCGTTGTTTTCTTCGAATACTTGCTTTAAATGAATCTTCTTTTTTTAGCAATCCTAAGGAAA
>JAKJJQ010000069.1:0-11697 GCA_021713415.1 Thiotrichales bacterium 19X7-9 | reverse complement strand
AATATACTGCTGTTGATGACTGTACGCGCTGGCGTGTACTAGAAATTTATACACGTCGCACGGCTAATAATACTTTAGATTTTATAGATAAAATGCTTGAACAATTTCCATTTCCAATCCAACGAATACAGTCTGATAGAGGCCGTGAATTTTTTGCCGTTAAAGTTCAAGAAAAATTTATGGAATATGGAATTAAATTTCGTCCTGTAAAACCTCGCTCTCCTCATTTAAATGGAAAGGTTGAGCGCTCACAAAAAACTGATCTTGAAGAATTTTACCCTACAGTTGATTTAAGTAACTTTGAAAAACTTCGTGAAGAATTAGGGTGTTGGCAATTTTATTATAACTGGCAACGTCCTCATGGTGCTTTAAATGGTAAAACACCATCACAACGAGATAGTGAATTAACTAATATTACTCCCCTTTCTGAGGAAGTATTTGCAAATTATGATCGGAAAAAAGAGCACATTCAAGATGCTAATTATTACATTGAAATGAAGCTAAGAGAGTTGAAACGATCTTTATGAATCACACATTTAATTAGGCACTGGCCTCCCAAAGTAAAAACCTTGCATATAGCCTATATTAAAACTCTTCAAGCATTGATACTCTGCTTCAGTTTCAACGCCTTCTGCCAATGACACAATGCCTAAATCACTACAAACATCAACTAAACGCTGAACAATTACCTGTTTGACAGAGTCACTATCAATATTACGAATCAACTGCATGTCAATTTTAACTATATCCGGCTTTAATAACATAATCGCATTTAGTGAACTATAACCTGCTCCGACATCATCTAAAGCAATTTTAAATCCATATTTTTTATACTGCTTAATAATCTCTACCACATAGCTATAATCATTGATTCGCTCAGTCTCTATAATTTCAAAAACAATATTACTACTTAAAAAATTAGATTCTTTGGCTGCTTTAATTGTCGTGTTTAAACAAAAATCAGGGTCATATATAGATGATGGATTAAAATTTATAAATAATTTTAAGTCATTAAACGTATTTTGCTTTGCATTTATAATTGCATTCACTCTAGCTTCTCTATCTAAGTAAAATAATAAATTAGAATGATTAGCCAAATCAAAAATTTTCTTTGGATAAATTAATTCATTTGACTGGCTTTTAGCTCTTAATAAAGCCTCATGACCAATAATCACCTTATCTTTGTTAACAATTGGTTGATAATACATTAAAATACGCCCTTCTTTTAAAATATCAATTAACCAATTTGCAGATAACCTAGAAACTGCACCATTAAGTGGTGTGCTATTTAGCAAATCAATTTCACTAGGTAAACCAGGCAATTCTGTGAAACAAGCTATTGCGCCATCTTTTTCAACTGGAGTTAATGTATTACTAATAATATCAGCTAATGCATCTAATTCTAGTCCTTTTAAACTAACAGTTAAACCTAAGTTGTGGGATGCATTAAATGATATTGCCTCACTAGATAACTTATCTTTTATCTTCTTATAGGTATGGGCAATTGGAAATTTTATAAAAACATAATCACTCACTATAACTTTATCTGGAATTATTTCACAGGCTTTACATGGCATAGCATTTATCATCTAAAGTTAATTATACTTAATATATAAATTTAGATGAATATTGTGTTTTTTTGTAGTTAATTAGACATTACTCTTTTGGCATTGGAATATTAAAATGCTTATAAGCATGAATGGTTGCTGTACGCCCCCTTGCTGTACGCATAAGATATCCTTGCTGTATTAAATAAGGTTCAATCACATCTTCGATGGTACCTTTTTCTTCACCAATTGCTGCTGATAAAGTATCAACACCAACAGGCCCACCACTGAACTTTTCAATGAGCGTTGATAAGTAATTTCGATCCATATGATCAAAACCAACTGGGTCAACATTAATCATAACTAATGCTTTATCTGCATTCTCTTGAGTAATAATGCCATTTGATTCAACTTCAACATAATCTCTAACTCGGCGTAATAAGCGATTGGCAATTCTTGGAGTACCACGAGAGCGTTTAGCAATTTCCTTAGCGCCATCTTTCTCTATCTGTATTTCTAGCTTATCAGCTGAACGTAAAACAATCGATGTTAAATCTTCAACATTATAAAACTCTAATCTTTGAACAATACCAAAACGATCTCTTAGTGGAGAAGTTAAAAGTCCTGCTCTTGTCGTTGCACCAACTAATGTAAAAGGGGGTAGATCAATTTTAATCGAACGTGCAGCAGGCCCTTCACCAATCATAATATCCAACTGATTATCTTCCATCGCAGGGTATAATACTTCTTCAACAACAGGACTTAAACGATGAATTTCATCAATAAATAATACATCATTGGCTTCTAAATTGGTTAAAATTGCTGCTAAATCACCAGCTTTTTCAATCACAGGGCCTGATGTTTGACGCAAGTTAACACCCATTTCATTAGCAATAATATGAGATAAGGTTGTTTTACCTAACCCTGGCGGCCCAAAAATCAATACATGATCTAATGCATCAGAGCGTTTTTTAGCTGCTTTAATGAATATATCCATTTGTTGGCGAACTTTAGGTTGGCCTTCATACTCACTCAAAGTTTTAGGACGAATTGCTCGATCAATTAAAAAGTCATCTGGCTTTTCTGATCCTGATACAATTCGGTCAGTTTCTATCATATTACTACCTACTTAAACTTCTTTATCTTTCATTTGCTCAATCGCTTCATTAATCTCATCAAATGAAAATCCATGATAAACCAAATAGCGCTTTAATTTTTCTACTAGTTTAAAGTCATTTAATGCTTCATTTGAATTGATATATTTTCCAACTCGATTTAAGCATAGCACATTCCAATTAGGCTTAATTTCAGCAATCACCTCTTCAAATAAATCAGAGTCAATACCTTTTTGTTTTAACTCGCCTAAAATGCGATAACGGCCACGATTTTGACCAATATTAAAGCGTACAAAGTTTTCAGCAAAACGATAGTCACTTTGAAATCCTTTTTCAGCTAACTCGATCAATAAATTATCAATTTCTTGATTATCCAAATGATACTTTCTTAGCTTTTCTTTTAATTCTTTCGTTGCATACTCTCGTTTTGCTAATAAAGATATTGCATAATTTTTAGCATATTTAAGCTTCGATGCTTTATTAATCATTCAATTGATCAGGTGTTGTCGCCTCATTTAATTCCTGATTTTTCTTAGGTAGAGAAATCTCACGAATGGCTTTATCAAGTTCAGCTTTTGCTTCAACATTTTCTTTAAGCCATTGACGAACATTTTCTTTACCTTGGCCAATTTTTTGACCCTTATAGCTATACCAAGCACCTGCTTTTTCAATGAGTTTATTTTTAACACCTAAATCAATAATCTCACCTTCAAATGATGTCCCTTCACCATATAAAATATCAAACTCTGCTTGTTTAAATGGTGGTGATACTTTATTTTTAACGACTTTTACTTTAGTTTCATTACCCAAAATTTCATCACCTTTTTTAATCGGTGAACCACGACGAATTTCAAGGCGAACGGATGCATAAAACTTCAATGCATTACCACCTGTCGTTGTTTCTGGATTACCAAACATAACCCCAATTTTCATCCTAATTTGGTTAATAAACACAACTAAAGTATTTGAGCGTTTAATATTGGCTGTTAATTTTCTTAAAGCTTGTGACATCAAACGTGCCTGTAAGCCCATATGAGAGTCACCCATATCACCTTCAATTTCTGCTTTTGGTGTTAATGCTGCAACTGAGTCGACAATGACAATATCACAAGCACCTGAACGAACTAACATATCAACAATTTCTAAAGCCTGCTCACCTGTATCTGGTTGAGAGACTATTAAATCATCTACCTTAACACCTAAAGCTTCTGCATAGACAGGATCTAATGCATGCTCTGCATCAATAAATGCCGCTGTACCACCTTGTTTTTGACACTCTGCAATAGCTTGTAATGTTAATGTTGTTTTACCTGAAGACTCTGCTCCATATATTTCAACAACTCTTCCCTTTGGTAAGCCACCAACACCCAATGCAACATCAAGCCCAAGTGAGCCTGTTGAAATTACTTCAAGATCACGTGCTTTTGGTTGATCACCCATACGCATAATCGATCCCTTGCCAAACTGCCTTTCAATCTGCGATAATGCTGCATTTAACGCTTGTGTTCTATCACTCATGACTAAACGATTCCTTTTTATGATTAAATTGACAAATAAAAATCTAAAATTATTAGACTAGGTTTATTGTAGCAGATATCAGCATACAGATTAAAGCTAAATTGCCAGCTCAGATATATCTGCAACGCGATTTAAGTTTTGTTGTAATTGTTTTAATAAAGCAAGGCGATTAACCCTTACTTTTTCATCTTCTGTCATCACCATCACATGATCAAAAAATTGGCTAATGGCCGTTTCTAACTCTGTTAATGCTGCTAATGACTGATCATAATTCGCTGTTTCTAACAAGTCAGATACTTGTTCTTTAACTTGGTGCATTTGATCATATAAACCTTGCTCTTGTGATTCACTGAGTAAATCTGCATTAACATAATCTGACATATCACCATTAAAATTTTTCTGTAAAATTTGTGCAACGCGCTTATTAAGGCTCGCTAAAACTTGTGCCTGCGGTAAGTCAATAAATTTACAAACCGCATCTACTCTACGATTAAAATCACCAATGTGCGTAATATTTAAAGCTCTTACTGATTCAAAAACTTGTGGATTAACCCCTTCATCACGATAAATACCTTTTAGGCGTTCCATCATAAAATCAAATACATCTAAAACACTTTGATTATCTAAATGAACAGCATATAGCGATTTAGCTTTTTCAAGCAACGCTTTCAAATCAAGCTTTAAATCATATTCTTTTAATATTCTTAATACACCTAATGCCTGGCGACGTAGTGCAAATGGATCTTTTTCACCTGTGGGTTTTAGACCGATACCAAAAATACCCACTAATGTATCAAGGCGATCCGCTAAAGCAACTGACTGACTTATGACTGTTTTTGGTAGTTCGTCACCTGAAAATCGAGGTAAATACTGATCATATAATGCATTAGCAACTTCATCTACTTCACCATGTGCTTTGGCATAATAACGTCCCATAACCCCCTGAAGTTCAGGAAATTCATATACCATTTCTGTCATTAAATCAGTTTTAGATAAGATACCACTACGAAAAGCATGATCTTTATTTTCATTTAATTTATCAGCAATCCATTGTGCTAATTCGGCTATACGCCTAGATTTATCCGCCATCGTACCTAATGCTTTTTGAAAAGTGACATGCTCTAAGCGAATTAAATGCGAATCTAATGGCGTTTTTAAATCTGTATCATAGAAAAATGCTGCATCTGATAGACGTGCTGTAATGACTTTTTTATTGCCATCGATGACAGCTTGCGGGTATTGACTATCAATATTACTAATCGTTATACAATAATTTTTAAGTTTGTCATTAAAATCAACGATTGGAAAGCATTTTTGATGACCTTGCATGGCTGAGATTAATGCCTCTTGTGGCACACGTAAAAAATGCTCATCAAATTCAATCGCTAATGCATGTGGACATTCAACAATTGCTGTTACTTCTTCAACTAAATCTTCATCTAAAGCTACTTTAGCTTGATACTTATTTGCAATTTTATTAGCCTGATTAATTAGCATGGATCTTCGTTCATCCCAATCAACTAAAACATGCCCTTGCTCTTTAAGTGATTCGACATAGGCTTTTGGCTCTGTAATGGTAATAGCTTTAGGTGCATGAAAACGATGCCCATAAGTAACATCCACTGCCTTATGACCAAATAAATGAATTGGGATGATATGATCACCTAACATTAATACAATCCAATGAACTGGACGCACAAACTGATAATCATAGTCACCCCAACGCATCATTTTAGGAATTGGTAGTGATTTAATTGCTTGTTTAAGCATTGCTTCAATCACATCTGTTAGCATTTTACCTTTTTCTACTACATCAAATGCTAGCTTTTCACCTTTTTCAGTATCAACTTTATCTAATTGATTAATATCTTCTACCCCACAAGATCGAGCAAAACCTAAAGCCGCTTGTGTTGGTTTACCTTCTTTATCAAAGGCTGCTGTCACAAAAGGTCCTTGACGTGTTATTTTTTTATCCTTTTGCGCAACTTGAACTTTATCAATAATAACAGCTAATCGTCTTGGTGATGCATAATAAGAGACTTTTTCAAACCCAAAGCCATTTTTTTGAAGTTGTTTTTCTAAACTGGATGCTAAACTCTCTGCAAGATTTTTTAATGCCTTAGGTGGCAGCTCTTCTGTTCCAATCTCAAATAACAAATCTTGAGTTTCTTTCATCTTAACATTTAATCCTATTTTTAATTCTTGGTTCTATCTATTTTCAGTGTGACTTATAGCAAGGTTTATATTTTACTCTTTTGTAAAAATATTGACAGTGAAATTTAAAAGTAAGCATATTTAACATAACTTTTATTTCAGTGTCTATTCCAAGCTAAGTCAAAATTGCACAAATCAAAAATTTATACCCATTTGTTTATAAAACAAAGCTAAATTAAATTTTCATAATCAGAGATAAGAATTTTTTTCCTAATTTCCTCTTATTAAACAATCAATTGTTATTTCAAAATGCATTTGACATCTTGCATCATTACAAAAATAATCAACCATATGAAAATTAACAACTCAATATCTAAATAATGGGAGGTTGCAATGCCAGGGCCATATAACATTAAAACACTTACCTTTAATGCTGCAAATAGTAATCTACATAAAGACTCTGTTGATCAACTTGCAAGAGCCTTAAAAGTTGACGAAGAAGCTCCAGATGCAATATTTATTAGTTTTCAAGAAGCAGCCAATAGCTGGCATGGTGAAAACTTAGGTGAGCGTATTGCAAAACGTCGAGACTTACAAGGATATACATTAGTTTACAATAAGAGTTTTCGTACAATGACTAAACCATTGGAAATTGGTAAAGTTGGCTCTGTTGTTTTGGTCAGAAATGACCGACTCAATGAAATTATTGTTGAAAAGAAAAACTCAGGGCAAGAAAGTTGGATTCATGGATTTAATAAAGGTGGGATCTACACAACATTACGTATGGGCAATTCAAGAGTTGGTCTTGTAGGTGGACACTTTGACTCTGGCAATGGAGATTATAGAAATGATGAACGAAATGCTTTAACTGATCATTTTTCAAATCAAGAAGAACATCAGGATCATGTGGATAGTATTATCTTAATGGGTGATTTAAATGAGCGTCTACATAGTGATTTATATATAGATCATAGAAATTTTATTCAATATATTGATCATTATATTGATGAACATGCTCCTGATAGTACTCATCAGCAAGTGTTAGAGGATACAGACAATCATCAACAATTGCACCAAGAATTAATTGAACGATTTGACCCTTTATACAATCAAGGTCATCCAGATGGTTTTAATGGATTTATGTTTGGAAAGTCTGAGTTTTTAAGCTATCTAAAATTTGATAGGAATGGAAATATTAAGCAATCAGAAGATGCTACCCATAATCGTAAAATAGGCGCACTTGATAATATTGGTTTTAAAAATCACCATAATGATGAAAATGGTGAGAGACAATTCACAGCTGAAGCTAATAGTACTCATACGCATACAATAACTACAAGACATGGTAATGAAAGAGCAGCTAGTGATCATAAGGCTGTTACTCGTACTCTGACTTTTAAAGATATTGAGTTAGAACCTAGGCAAAAACTAACTAAAGAGTTTGAACGCAAAATCATTCAAGGGTTTGATCTTGGCGTTTTTGGAAGCAGTCATAAAGTGACAATTGATGGAAAAGAATATGAAGTACCTCAAAGGGTCAAAAATTTCTATGAAAGACTTACTAGTGAAGAAAATTTAAATTTAGAAGTAGAAATAAATGCAATTCACAACCAAGCTAACCGACGTTCATCACATTTATTATTTTTTGGTAAAACTCAAGATTCAACTAATCAGTGGCTTACCAATTTGCAAATACAATAGATCAAATTAATTCATCAACTCTTCAATAGGATTTTCTTTAAATAGCGCTCGCCAACCTTGAATGTTAATTGGGCCATGTTTTCTTATAAAAGCATTTCTTAAAAGTACTGTTAGCCAAGAGGCATTATTTAAGATTTTTTCTAAAGGTTTATCTGAGCGATCAACAATCCAAGAGACTCTAGGTAATCTTACAGCTTGATATTGTTCTAATGCTTGATCAATAGGCAAAGTTTTTAACTTGTTTGCCAAAATAATTGCATCCTCAAATGCAGCAGCAGCCCCTTGTTGAAGAATTGGACTACATGCATTAGATGCATCACCAATAAATGCAACTCTATTTTTATAGTATGTAATTTCAGGAACAGATTGTAATTGACTACATACAATATCTTCATCTTTAACTTGATTAATTAATTCACTAACAATTGAAGTATATGATTTAAAATGTTCAAGTAATGTCGCTTTTGGATTATCTGTATGTTTTGACTCAGGATTACATAAATGCGCATAACAATACACTTGATTAGATGATATTGGATAAATCATAAATAATGTATTTTTACCCAAATAATAAATTGGTTCTACATTACTTGTATCTAAATTTGCGATAAATCGCCAATTAATAATATCAAACTTTTTAAGTGCCCTTGGGCCAAAACAAAATTCTCTTGTTTTTGAATAGATACCATCTGCTGCAATGACTAAATCCCATGTATGTTCTTCACCATTACTTAGTTTTGTATATACTTCATCTTGACGATTTTCTAACTCAGAAACAGTAACTCCAAAACGAACGTTTAACTCATCAGAATATAATAGATTCAATAAATCTTTACGGTGTAATGCTACAAACTCAGAATAGGCTAAATCCCCTTCTAATAAACTTGCTTGACTTAAAACTTTACCTGAAGGTTTTGCATAAATAATCTCTTTTACTTGATGGGCAATATTCATTAACTGCGACTTTAAGCCCATATATTCCATTGCACTTGTTGCATTGGCGGGTAAAGCAATCCCACTGCCTGACTGAGTTAATGTCGTTTCTTTTTCAATAATCATTGCATCAAGCCCGTTTTTACGCAAAACTCGTGCCATGCTTAACCCTGCTATACCTGCACCTACTATGAGTATTCTCATAATCAAATACCTTTTCAATCTTGAATAACTTAACAAATATGCTTCATTTTCTTATATTTTGCTATACAATCAATAAAAAAATTTATAAAGAGACCTAAAATGGGAATGAACTATCAACGTGCAAGCTTTCTTAAAAGTGTTGCTGAAATAGACCAACTCCCGCCAGATGATGGTTATGAAATTGCGTTTGCAGGGCGTTCAAATGCTGGAAAATCTAGCGCACTTAACACCTTAACACAACAAAAACAGTTAGCACGCGTTAGTAAAACGCCAGGCAGAACTCAGTTAATCAATGTTTTTCCGCTAGATGAACAGCGTCGATTAATTGATTTACCAGGTTATGGTTATGCTAAAGTACCTTTAAAAATGATTAATCAATGGCGTATTTTAATTGATGCCTATGTTAGCCAAAGGCAATGTTTGAAAGGTATCGTTTTATTAACTGACCCACGCCATAGTTTAAAAGAATTTGATTTAATGATGATTCAATGGGCAAGAACGGTTCAAAAACCTTTACATATTCTTTTAACAAAGTCAGATAAACTAACCAATAAAGAACGCCAACTTGCGTTAAATGAAGCCTATAGTGCCATCGGTGAAAAAAATGATCTAATTACCGTACAACACTTTTCATCACTGAAAAAAACAGGACTGGATAAACTCACTGCTAAATTAGACCAATGGCTTGAAATTTAACCTGCTATCTATTAAATTATCTTCGTTAAAATCTATTTTTAACTAAAATGTCCCGGTGGCACAGCTGGATAGCGCGACTCCCTCCTAAGGAGTAGGTCAGAGGTTCGAATCCTCTTCGGGACACCAATTATAATTCAATAACTTAACTCATAATTTAGCCCATTAGTTCAGACCTGTTTTTTATTTAAAGGTAACATATAGGTAACAAGAATTTCTGAGTTTTTCTTATTTTAGTGTCAACTGAACATTCGTCTGATATCCCTGCTTGCTTAAACTATGTGTAGCAGTCTTTACATACCACTGTTGCGGAATATCATCACGCAAGCCTTTAATAATAACTGGTACTCCAGCAATAATTTCTGGGTTCCCAACTATCGTAATATTTAGTGTATCTGTATCTTGTGTGTAACCATCTAGTACTTTTTTTGCTATTGCTTTTGCTGTTTGTTCATCTTCATACGTATATGACAATAAAAACTCTGGTTGGCCGTTACCTATTGTTACCTTTTTAGTTTCTGCTGTATCTATATTATGATATTTAGCTGTTACACTTCTAAATTTAGCCTCTCGTTTGGTTGAGTATGTTAGTTGCGATATCTGATCTAAGCTTAAACTTATTTCTGGCATATCTTCATCTTTAGTATTTTTACCTTTTTCATTTAGTACAATAAGTTTTGTATGGGTTGGTTTTAAAGTTCCACCATATTGTCTAACCACTCGATATAAAAAGCCAATATTGCCTTCATCTGTCTGATCAATATGTTTAATTAATATTTTGCCTAAATCTGTGCTTATAGATAACTCTAAACCATGTTCTTTTGCAATCGCAGAAATTAAGCTTTCAAGGGTTATATTATCAAATGATCTTGTTCTTTGCGTTTGCATGGCTTTATAAGTACTTGACGCTGTAAAGGGTACACTATTTGCATTTATATTTAAAAGATTCGGTGGATAACTATAACTAATCGTATCAACAAAAAAATAACCAAAGTCATGTAAATTATCTTGATAACCTAAATGCACATTCAATTTTGAACTATCACTTGGAAATTGAATTAAATCATGATGATCTACTAATCTGATACTTAGACCATCTGCATGATCACCTGTCGTATCGGTAATTGTTAAACTAACTAAACCTGACTTAATTTTATCTGTAATATCTTTATCATCTGCCAAGATTTGATAGTCAACTACCATAACGTTACCTTACGCTTAATTGTTGGCTTTTCTATCTCTGGCAAATCAATGACAATACCTGCTGGTAATATTGGGCCTTGTTTTGCTAACTCTCTGTTAACCTCTAAAACTTTAGTTGTAACCTCTGTTGTGCCATAGTATTTAAAACAAATTAAATCTAGCATATCACCATTTTTAGTCGTGTATTTTGCCAATTAAAATACCCCCTTAACAAAAGCTTTTGCCTGATCAAGTAAACTTGTATCTGGATAACGTTCAAGGTTAATACTATAAGTTGTATTACTATTATTAGTGTTTTCTTGGCTAATATTGGTAATTGCCCATTTACCATAAATAAAGCCATCTAAATCAAATAAGAAATTACTTGATTGGCTTGCTGCTAACTCTCTTAAAGCTATTAAAGTTGCTTTTGTATTTACATTATCATGTGGAAATGTAACACCTGATATGGTCATTGTTTCAGCTTGATCACCTGTATTCTGTAGCGCTGGACTATTATTAACTCGATCTTGTGTTGCCCACTTAGATGAATAACTTTTAGTGATTTTATTATAGGTTGCTGTATTAACACTAAATGGGATTGCACCTAAAACTAATGGAATAAATGACATTAAACCCCTCCCATTTGA
>JAKJJQ010000068.1:0-11875 GCA_021713415.1 Thiotrichales bacterium 19X7-9 | reverse complement strand
GAAATACTTTATATAAATGGAAAGATGAGATTGCTAGAATGTGGAGATTTACTAAGAATAATGGCATTACTGAAGGCTTCCATCGAAAGATGAAATTAATACAAAGAAGAGCTTACGGTTTTAGAAATTTTGAAAATTATCGATTAAGAGTTAAAATAGCTTGTGGTTAAGTGAAGTGCCCCCGTTTATCGTGGAGACCCAAAGAAGAGCTTACGGTTTTAGAAATTTTGAAAATTATCGATTAAGAGTTAAAATAGCTTGTGGTTAAGTGAAGTGCCCCCGTTTATCGTGGAGACCCCGATAAATCAGGGGTTTGAAGTAGTTTTTGGGATTTTATGAGATGTAAAAATACGCCTTTATGGCGGAGAGAGAGGGAAACCAACTTATATTTAAATAATTAATTTATAATATATTTTTAAATTTAAAATTTTATGTTACCCCCACAGTTACCCCACATTAATTTTTTTACTTAAGGGTTAAAAAAAGTTTTTTGCTAGTGCGAAATCAATTCGTTTTAAGTCATCCTAAATCATCTTATAGTTTAAAATAGACGCATATTCTAAAGTGATACTTTAGATTTTAAGATTAGAATAAACTCAACAGGCCAAATTCTAATTGATGAGTTTAAACTACTTACCAAAATTCTAGTAATACTAGACATTTTAAGAGTAAAACAAACTAAATATATTATATTGCCAATAACTTGTTATTTTAATGTCATAAAATCTGCGTTATTAAAGGATAAGCTGTTTTCCTTTAATTAGGCTAATGCTTATTAAAGAAACTTTAATTAGATTTTTTCTTATTTTCGAAAATGGCAAAAATCGAAAATAAGGCGTTTTCTTATTTTCACCCCCGCTAATTAAAATTCGCCTTATTAGCGGAAATCGTTAAAAACGAAAATAAGGACTTAATATAAATCACCATCCATTGTTTCAGTGAGCTTCGTTGGTTCTTCTAAAATTGTTAATATATCTGTCGCACAGTACACTTTGTTTCGTTCACCTTCACTCGTTTGTTTGATAATATTCAGTGATTCGAGCTTTGAGACAGCACGTTGTGCTGTCGTAAATGCAACATCTAACATTTCAGCAATTTTACTTGTTGTGAAATATGGATTCACGGCTAAATACTTTACAATCTCTTGAGCAATATCAGATGAACTAGTTGCTACTTGAAGTTGCCAATTATTAATTAAAGTATTAATTCTTTCAGCTCTGGATAATACATCTAAGCCCTGAATAGCTACACCATTTAAAAAATAATTAAGCCACTGATTCCACTGGCCTTGGCTACTAATATTAAATAACTGTTTATAGTATTCATCTCTAGTAGCTTCAAAAAATGCACTTAAATATAAAAGTGGTGAAGGTAATTGCTTTTGCTCTATTAATAATAATGTAATTAGCAACCTACCAATACGACCATTACCATCTAAAAATGGATGAATTGCTTCAAACTGGTAATGGCATAAAGCAATATGAATTAAAGGCGGTAAACTTCTATCATGTAAAAATGACTCAAATTCGCCTAAGCAATTCATTAAATCACCTGGTTCTGGTGGTACAAATTTTGCTGAATTTAAAGTACATCCTGGTGTGCCTATCCAATTTTGTGTTTTTCTAAACTCACCTGGTGTGGCATGCGAACCTCTAACTCCTTGCATTAAAATCTCATGCATTTCTTTTATCAATCGTAGCGACATTGGCAAATGGGCTAATCGCTCTAATGCATAATCTAAAGCCAATATATAATTCTGTACTTCTTGTAAATCATCTTTATTACGATCAACATGAACACCCGCATCATTGGCTAATACCTCACCTAACGTTGCTTGAGTTCCTTCAATTTTACTTGAAAGTACAGCCTCACGAGTAATAAAAGGGCGCATAAGTAAATGAGGATTTGGCAGCTTTTCACCTTCCATATACAATCGACCCAAAATATGGTCAGCCCTAGATAGGCTATTAATTAAAGCTGTATCCCATTTAATCTCTGGCGGTAATGGATTTGGTTTATAGGCATAATACCCCTTTAAGGTTTTAGTAATTGTACCTGCTGGTGAATTGCGAATTTCCATAACTGATCAACTAATTCTCATTTAAATCTATTCATGAAGTATATCTCTTATTTTCGAAAATGGCAAAAATCGAAAATAAGGCGTTTTCTTATTTTCACCCCCGCTAATTAAAATTCACCTTATTAGCGAAAATCGCTAAAAGCGAAAATAAGGATGATGAAAATTTTCTAAATTGACGTATATAACTATCGTCATTTATCATGTGATATCTTTAATTTCACATTTGGAAAATACCCATGAATATGGTTGAACAATCAATAGTACATATTGCGCTTGTCGTTAAAGACTATGATGAAGCTATCCAATTTTATACTCAAAAGCTAAGTTTTGAATTAATAGAAGACACTTACCAACCTAAACAAAATAAACGTTGGGTTGTTATTGCTCCTCCTAATTCAAAAGGCACTTCTATCCTTCTTGCTAAAGCATCTAAACCAGAACAACATACTTTTATTGGTAATCAAACAGGTGGAAGAGTCTTTTTATTTTTAAATACAAATGATTTCTGGCGTGATTATAATAATATGAAAAGTAGAGGTGTTGAATTTGTTAGAGACCCTTCAGAAGAAGAATATGGTACTGTTGCTGTGTTTAAAGACCTATATGGCAATCTATGGGATTTACTACAACTTAAAACTCCATAGCTTTAAATATTTTATGCTAAAAACCGAAATCACCTCTTAACCCATTTCGTTTTTTTGATCAAATTATACCTAAAATTTTAAGACGTTATGATCATTCATATTCTTTAATGATTATTTATGGACTCATATTTTTAGAATAAAAAAGCGAAACGAAATCGATTTTTTTTG
The DNA here is from genome assembly GCA_021713415.1 of Thiotrichales bacterium 19X7-9. GTDB lineage: Bacteria > Pseudomonadota > Gammaproteobacteria > Francisellales > Francisellaceae > M0027. The sequence continues at coordinate 8,983 of JAKJJQ010000068.1, read as the reverse complement.
TGACGCAGAATAGGCTTTCGGCGGGTGAATCACCCCCACCAAGTTTTGGGTTAAAAGTACCTTTTAATTTTAATGGAATGAAAACCTAATTAATCATCTACTGAGTTAAGCTGGTCTTTCAAATTAATTACATTTTCATTCTCTAAACTAATAATTGGTTGCTCTAATATTTTTGAATAAAATTCATACACATCTTCATCACTTAAAATCCAGTTAATTTGATCATTATTTAATCCTGCGTCTATTATTAATTCTAACATTTCTTGATCCAGATCAGAGATCACCTTAGATAAACTTCTAATTGCTGAATGAGTATCTGCAAAACAATTGCTGTTTATCAAGCGCCCTACTTTATGTCTCATTTCCAAGTTATCAGAAAGTTTAATATCAAGATTTTCATCTTCAAAGAATTCTCCTAAACTTGTACATAAAATAACTCTACTGCCTTTTCTAGTTCGCCATTCATGTTCAAGAAAAGGTCTAATGTATTTCTTATTCAACTCTGAAGAAAAATCTTTATCATTACTAATTAAATACAAATTTTCTTTATTAGGAACATATTTTAATAAGGATTCCCAGTTAATCGCATCCCCGAAAGAGCCATTTTTTCCTGGCGGATTTCCTTTATATACTCTCCTTATAGATTTATCATATAGCTCATCATCTACATCAAAACACTTTGAATTTTCAAAAAATCTTTCAATCAAACCATCTGCTTGAAATGACGCATCGACTATATCCTTTTCAACACGCTTAATCAGCTTTGTCATTATACTACGATATTCCTTTTTAATATCACAATACCTTTTGTATTCTTCATTATAACTTTTCACCATATTTGGCATTGATTCTTTGTTCATATGTTTCTTCAAAGAATCTATAGAAATACGTATATTTGACTCTCTATTTCTATAAAATTCATCCTTGACTTGTTGTGTCATCCATAATGTTATTTGATTCTTCTTTACTAAATCCTCTAATTTCTTTAATTCTTCAAGATCATTATTACTCAAACGATAAAAATCTAACAATATATTTGAATCAACAAAAATATTAATCATATAACACCTTATGTCACTTGATTTATTATATTATAGTCAATCGAGATGTTATTATATTTATTTCAATACCAAAATATTGAATTAGTAAAAATTATATAACTAAACACAAAGATAAAGAAAACAAAAAATTGAAATCAGCAACCTTTAGTCATAGAAATAAAATGCAGCCTACTTTAAAGCTAAAGTAGTAAATTATTTTTTAAAACATGGCCTCTTAAACTAACTTAGTGCCCCAAGTTTGGGGAATCCTAAATAACCGACTGAAAAAATTACTGCTTCAATTCAAGTACCGAGAATTCCTCGGTAGTTCATACATAAACTTTAAATTTATTGGTTGTAAAATATTTCTCAAGATACCAAGTATCTAAATACCTTAGGTCATTCGAAGAGGTCAGCTCAAATTTGAGCCCACCTATTTAACAGTTAAATCTCTAAATCACCTAGTCCTAGCCCTGCAAACTCAAAATACGATGCAGAAAGTTTTATTTGCGCGTAATCAACCCGATAAGTTTATACCTCTAGGAAGTACCTTCACCCCCGTAAATGTTCCATCTGTACCAAGAATGTTCCAGAATTTGAATAAAGAAATTTATATATAATAAGGCTTACAGCAGTTTTTGGAACATGGAACATTTGGAACATGTAGTTTTTGCATGTTCTGTATTTAATTGCTACTAACTGTAAATGTCTTGATTAATTATTAATGCTATATAAAACAGTCAAATTTATATTTAATTTGTCATTTTTATATTAGATTATCTTCTCTTAACTTTTCTTCAAGTACATCAAATAAACCAACTCTTGAAACTGCCTTAGATTGATTAATAGCTTGAGAAAAATTTATCCAAACAGAATTAAACTGATCTTGAGAAGTAGCAAATATCATTTTGGTTTCATCGTACAAACTAGTAAGTAGCTCCTTAGTTTCATATGCTCCCCATATTTGATCATTTTCATACACTCCATTTAGTATTTCTTGAATATTATTTATATCAAAATATCTTGCATGAGGAAGGATCAAACTTACACCATATTCATTTGCATCATTAAAAGAATTAGATTCAATAAATCTTTTGATTGCCTTTTCTTTTGTCAATTCAGATGGTGTTATATTCATTATATTTTCCTGCTCTTTATCATTAAACTCTTCAAATCGTGATAAAATCTGCTCTCTGAATAAATTATGTTTTGATGCACAATTAAGAAGTTTATATCTCTTAAAATCACGAACATTGGTGTTTGATATTATTCCATTTAAATTAATTAAAATAGACTCTTCTATACAATTTAAATAGTCATCTATATCAATTAAAAATAAGAAAAAACGTTTTAAAATACTATCACTGGCACTACTTAAAATATGATTTAATTTAGTTGGTAATACGTTTCCATAAAGTTCTTTGTTAATTTTTGATATAGCTAACATTGCAGCCATTATTCTTTTAAAAATTTCTAAATCTACATCACTTTCATTTTTAGTAAAAAATCTTTTTAATAGTCTTATTAGTAAATTAGTAACACATGAGTTTTTTGCTTTACCAAGATACCTTTCAGAGGACAAATATTGATATGCTTTATCAAAATCAGTGGGAAAAGATAAAGAGCAAATTTTATCAAAAATATCATCAACAAAAATCTTGCCACGAGTTGGTATATGAATTAATACATAAGTTGCCACATTAGCTATATGTGACCTTACTTGCTCAGGCAATGGTTGATATTGCTGCCCACAATCAGAAAATGTTGGATGTGCACAGCGATGTCTGTCTTTCTGCAATAATCTTAAATGCTCCTTTTGAGCTGGTGAAATCAATTGCAAATTTTCACAAGCATATTTAAGGATATTATTTTCAAATTTCTGACTCCTAACAATTTTCTTATCAATATCTGAGTTAGAAATATTAAGAATTTCATTATGTATTTTATCAATTTTTTTAGCTTCAGGATCACCAGCAATACTTAACTCCTGAATTTTGGATATAATATCAATACATAGTGAAATCCAACATACTATAACTGCAGAACTATATGCCCCTGAATTATAACAAATAACTGCTTCTTTAAACTTTTGCCTAGACTCGTCATTTATAACATTCAAACACAACTCATCTAGATCTGATAAATTAAATACCACTTTAATTACCTATCATAATTTTTCTAATTAAAACTATAATATAATATTAGTTTGCTTAATCATTTTTACATAATGCTAAATGCAGAATTGATCAAAAAAGCGTGTTCCACTTGTTCCATGTTCCAAATCCTCTGCAACCCTTAACTTATAAGGGTTTTAAATGATAAAAATGGAACAAGATCAAAATATAACCATGTTCCATTTGTTCCAAGATTAAGTTACAAGAACATCAAATAAACACTATAATTTCTCTCCACAACCATGGACATCTCTATTTTTATTAATATAAGAGTTTAATCCTTGACCATCTATAGCTAATTCTTTCATTCTATTGATATGTGTCTTGCCACATGCTGCTTCTGTATATAAGTAAGTAGAGTCATTATTATGAAATCTTAATTTAATAAATTTATCACCAATTTCATACTCTATAATTCCAGACTTACCACTAATATTCTTATACTCAGTCATACAATCCCCTTAAATTTAAGTATATTGAATAAATAATTATATCCAATAGATCAAAATTCAACCATATCCTGATTGTTCCAAAAGTAATTAATTTCTAACCACTGTATAAGTCCTAGTTCTATGTTTATCAAAATACTCAGACTTATTAGCCACCAAAATCTTTTTAGATTTTAAAGTACGATTTACTGTTTCAATTGAAAAGCCTTTAAAGATTTCTTCACGCCAGATGCGATTATGAATCATATACTGACCTTTATTTTTATCACAAAACCCAGCTCTATTAGCTGGTGTAGCTGAGTATTCACCTTTAATCTCGAATCGATGACTATTAGTATCAAGAAAATCAAATAACCTTGTGATCATTTCTTGCTCTTCTAAATCACCTTTGCCAAAGTCATTAAGCCATCTTTTATATATCTCTAATACTGCATGATATGCATCTGATTGCCCTGCATTACCTTTTTGATCTGACCAACCAGTTATACCCATCATAGTCGCAATTTGGCCTACTGCAGCAACTAATACAAATGGTTTTAATACGCGCATAGCTTGACTTGAAATAGTCATAGTCTTTAATTCTGCAATAAAATCATCCATAAATTCTGCTACTTCAGATTTCCAATAATCAAGATCATTCGTTAATTCAGTCAAAAATGCATCAATGGCAACGCCATAATACTTTCTTGAATATTCTTTTAAATGATTTGATAGATCACCCCCAGATTGAAAACCATGTAAGTTATCAAATACGCCATATTTCTGATTGATATTGATATCAATAAAGCGCATCTGTGCACCTGCTGGCACTCGCTTACCTGACTCTTTAATTTTCTCAACAATCGATAACTCACCAGTTGAAAAATAAGCAAGCCTAAAGGTTTCAATTTTTTTAGAGTTACCTTTACGATTCGCTCTAGCTTTACCACTGCCATTACCCAACATATAAGCTATCTGATCAACTTCATGCCCATTGACTTGGGCAATCTCATCTAAAATTAACAAGCCATCATTATGTTTAACAGCCATAGCCTCTAGGCCATTCGTTGTCACTCGCCAACGCTTGATAAAATCTTGATCACCCCAGAGACTCGCTAACACAGATGCTAACGTCGTTTTACCTGTTGATGATGAACCATATAAGTGTAAGCCAAAATTATCCATACCCATCCAATTTAATAATGGCCCAACAAAACCAAAAGATATCGCTAAAATCATTAATGGATTACCAATCGCATAACGACTAACCTCTTTTTGCCAATTTTCTAAATCACCTTTCGTTAGATGCTGTTTAACTGTAGTGACAGTATCTTGACTGAATACATAAGGTAACACTTTTGGTTGATTGTATACCTTATCAGCTAAGACATAGCTTTGATTATACCAACCTGTTTTATATACCGAGGTTAAACACTGGCGAGGCTGAATGTGATTTAAAAAACGCTTTAAGTAACGTTTCGCATCAGGACTATCAGATATGTTTAAGCCACCATCACGTAACTCTTGCTCAATTGGCTCAAAGCCTCTAGCAGCTAATAGTTTTGATGGCATCGACCAAGCATGCTTTTGATGATACTTGTCATACCAATTTAAGCGCATACCATAACCTTGATTATCATGATCTTTAATATCCGCTGTGACTTTTAATTCATCCGCTAAATATAATGGGGTTTCATCCGCTTCATCTTGGAAATAAAGACGACCTTTAGCATAGAAATAATCTTTCGGTATGATCGTTGTCGCACCGATAATTTGCTCTCTGACTACCGATAAGCCTTCTAATAAGTGCAGATCATTAAAGTCAGTTGGTTTAGATACAGTTGATTTAAATTCTGGTATAATAAGACTTACGTTTGCTTTTGATTGGGCGGCTTTTTTTGCTTGCTCAATCCCTGTATTTTTAGTGCTTTTATATTGATCATTATCACAGGCAATGATAATTTTATTCTCAGGATAAAGCCCACTTAAACTATCAACTACTGGCTTTAAATTACCTGCGTCAACCCCCATAATCGTATATAACCCAGTTGCCTGATAAATACTCGATGCCGTTGCAAAGCCTTCACTGACAATAATTGGTTTATCCTTTTGATAGTTACCAATCGGATAAAAGCAACCTGACTTTTTAGCACCACGCATTAAACACTTATCGGGTTGACCGTTTTTTTTACTCGGTAAAATACTCAATAGACTCAGCATACTACCTTTAATATTAAACAAAGGAATAATTAAGTGCCCTTTTTTACCAAAACTACCAGCAAATGCATTAACATCTTCATTCAGAATTTTTATACCATGAGTTAGTGCGCCCTTTTTCTTTAAATATGGATAATCGTTTGATGCATCTTTTGCAGATTGATAGATTTTCTCAGCAATAGTCGCCATTTCTTGATATTGAGCTTCTTTATCATTTATGCAGCTCTCGCTAACATTAGATTCTGAGTTGTTATTAGTAATTCTTCTTCTAGTGCCATTACTCTGCCTATTAGGTCTATTGCAATTATCATTAACATCACTATGAATAGAATATTCAGAATTATTCGAAATCTGCTTACTCCAACCGTTTTCTCTAGCCATAAAAAACAATGTACCAATAGTAATTTTGCCATTTGATTGAATACTCTTCCAAACATTGCATGCTTCTTTTTGATTGTATTTTTCACTTAAACTACTCCATTGATTAAATAACTCAAAACCTACTTCATTATCAATTTCTGATTTAATTGCCATTGCAATCTCAACCCATTCACAGCGTGAACAATCCGCTGATAAATAAGTTAATGCACTTCTGATTTTCTCTACTTGATCATTACTCATAGCACACCCCATTTTTATTTAATTTATGTAAATAAACTGAATCATTTTTTGTCTTTTTAAGCTGTTCATCTCTGGCATGAATACGTCTTTCAAGCCACTGATTGATTTCATCTTGAACCCAACCACTTGAACGTTCACCAAGTTTGATTTGCCTTGGGAATTCACCTTGATGAATCAAACGATAAATCGTTGCACGTGATAAGTTAGTTATGGATATCACTTGCTTTAAGCGTAAAATTTCATTCATATAATATCTCCTAAAAGGTTTTTAATTAAACTAAATTAGTCGAGAAGCGCTTCTAAGAAACAGTTTGCAACAAAATGAAAATAGTCGCATCAAAATGAGGTTCGCAAGCTTTTAACACTATATTTTATAAAGGATTTAGACTGTTAATTTATGCATAAAATGTGACATGCGAAGTAACTTCGCGTATAGAAATATTATCTTTTTATATAACGAGTATTAATTTTGTAATGTTCATTTATCATATTAGCAACAACTCGTGCTTCCTCTCTTGATATATTAAATTCTTTATATTGCTCAGAAATTAATTCTTCAATTATAGCTTTCTTCATAGCTTTTCCAGCTTTTTGACAATCCAAATAGTATTCAGAATCTTTAAAATCCATAATCATTTTTTCAAACAAGCCTAGTGTCTGTGAGTGGGTATTATTCACTGGTTCTTTGTCAAGCCTTTTACTTAGAAGAGAAACTTTTTTCACTGCGTTTTCTCCTAGGCATATATTATCTGGTATAACTTCAATACCATCTCGAAACCTTAAAACCTTTGTATCATCAGGATTAATATATTCATGAGCAGTAAAATACTCTATATATACACCATCATGCCTCTTATCAGATACTATAGATAAACTATCTTGCGAATTAAATCGATATTGAATACGTCCTTTTATGTCAATATGACCTAAATAATCAATACTGATCTCTTTAAAGTTTATATACTTGCTAGAGGTAGATATTCTTTCATATAGTGAATACTTCAACTGACTATAGAACTCTTTTATGGTTAAGCCAGTTTCATAAACTAAATCTTGGGTCAAGATTGTTCTAGTTACCTCATGAGCATCCTTTAATAAACTTGGCTTAGTAATTTTATCAAATTTAATTGAAAAAACCGTTAAAGGGCCGCTTATGGGCATTCTTATGTCCAATTCAGAATAACTTGGTAATTGAACTAAACGCATGATTACCTTCATTTGATCAAAACGATTTTGATACTTCTGACTTATACCCAACTCATCAGCAAGCATCGTCAATGAATAATCCATTATATTAGTATCCATATTAATTCCATTTAATTTTTTACTTCTGCTAGATATAAATACCATAAAATCAAAAAGATACAAGCAAACGAAGTCTTATAAAAGCTAATTAAGACTGTTTTTGTTTTAAATCGACCACATTTGTGCCAAATTTTAGCTCATCAAGATAATCTGACCAGATTTGCATCATGCGTCTTCTTTCAGATAAATACTCTGCATGATTATAAGCTGCCTTGATTTTATTACGTTCAGCATGGGCTAATTGCCTTTCAATTGCATCAGAATGCCAACCAAAATCAGAAGCCATTTCATGTAAGCGCGTCGATGCCATATGCCTAAAGCCATGAGTTGTCACTTCTTCTGCTGAATAACCCATGCGTCTTAAAGCAACGCGTAAGCTTTCACTGTTCATTGGTTTATCATAATTGCTTGGGCTTGGGAAAATATAACGACTGGTATTGGTATAAAGCTGTAATCCATTTAATATCTTAATTGCTTGATGCGATAATGGCACAATATGCTTTTGCTTCATCTTCATACGATGTTCAGCAATATGCCACTCACACGTATCAAAATTAACTTCTTGCCATTGGGCCTGTGCTAACTCTGTTGGCCTTACAAAAACAAGTGGCGCTAACATTAAAGCACATTTAATAATAAAGTGACCATGATACTGATCAATATCTCTTAGCAGTTTTGCGATATCATCAGGGTGAGATAAAAAAGCATAGGGGGTGGATTTCGCCGTTTTTAATGCATCACCGATATCGCGTGTGGGGTCACGCTCACACTTCCCTAAAGCGACTGCATAACGAAATACTTGACTACAGGTTTGCTTAACTTTCTTTGTAGCCTCAACCTTACCCTTAGCTTCTAGTTTCTTTAATATAGTAAGCATTTCAGTTGGTAAAATATCATTGATATGTTTATTTTTAACAAAGGGAAAAATATTACGTTTTAATGAGCTTAAAACGACATCTGCATATTTTTGAGACCATTGATCTTTTGGCTCTACGTCATAAAGAGGGGCACTTGAAATTACTTAACCTAAGCTAGAAAGTATGAAAAACATAGCTAATAGGAGTATCAAGTGCCTAAATTTGATAATAGATTATTTTTGCCTGGTTTTAAAGTCCTAAAATCAGTTTGTGCAAACCCTTTAATTATGCATATTGCTAAAGTAAATAAAAGTAGTTGTATTCACTGTGGTTTTAAAAGA
>JAKJJQ010000067.1:0-11985 GCA_021713415.1 Thiotrichales bacterium 19X7-9 | reverse complement strand
TTCATATCTATGTTGATGAAGGGCAGTTAATTCCAGTTGATCCACATGAGAAATGCAAAAAATTTACACTCGAAGAAATTGATCGATTTAGGAGTGAGTCAACAATGCAACGTCGAAAAGATTTTTAGGAGAGTAGCCATGTTTAAGCCAAATTACACTGAACTAAAAAATAAAGTAGAAGATTTAATTGAGTGTGACCGTAAGGAGTATGAAAAAGATCAATTGATTGAAAAGCCAAAAGAAATACAGTTTTTCAATGGCATTAAAAGGAAACCAAAAAGAGATAAAATTTTTTCAATCATTCCGTTTCTGAGGCGTGATGCAAGTTAATCAATTTGGGTACTAACTAAAAAATCATCTTGCCCAAACTCAAAGAATAATTATTGATAGCATAGGAATATAGCAGGTATTTCGGGGGGAGTTACATTCCGAGATAGTCATTTTTATCTTGGGGTGTACCCAAAAATTAACGATTTAGGAAATAAAATGAATCAGCAGTTACAAGTAGTTAATTATAAAAGTCCTGTAGTAACAGAGCAGCAGTTGAAAACGTATTTGTCATCAATGGGAAGTAACCTAAAGCCTGAACATCAAACGCAGTTTATAGAGCTTGCAAAAGCATTTAATCTTAATCCATTTAAGCGTGAAATATATGGGGTAAGTTATAAAGATAATTTTAATATCATTGTTGGTTTTGAGGTTTATTTAAAGCGTGCAGAAGCTAGTGGTCAATTAGAAGGTTGGAGAGCTTGGACAGAAGGTAACAAACCTGATTTAAAGGCATGTGTTGAAATTAAACGTAGAGATTGGAGTGAACCTTATTACCATGAAGTTTATTTTGAGGAGTATAAACAAGAAAATAAAATGTGGTCTACAAAGCCACGCACAATGCTTAAAAAAGTTGTCATAGCGCAGGGTTTTCGTTTGGCATTTCCACTTGAATTAGGTGGAATCCCCTATATGGAAGATGAACTGCCAGATTTAGAAACTACGGATGTTATAACTAAAGAAAAGAAAAATAATCTGGTCATAAACAAGCTTTATACAAAAATCAAAGCGCATGGTCTTAGTGATGAGGAAATACCTGATTTTGCTAAATTTGCTAACTTCAGTAGAGATGATATTGACAGTTGCTGGCGCGCATTAAATCGCTTTAACAAGTTATTTCAAGATTATCAAAATTCAAAGGCAATTGATCATGAATCTTTATGAAATTAATCATGCAATTATACAAACACTATCTGATTCTATTGATGAAGAGACAGGTGAAGTCATTGATGATTTGGATATTGAAAAGTTAGATGAATTAAATCTAGCACGTGAAGTTAAAATTTTGAATATTGCCAAATTGATTAAAAACCTAAGTGCTGAACAAGCAGCAATTAATCATGAAAAATCAAAATTTCAACAGTGGGAAAGTTCAATCAAAAACCGTGTTGAATCACTGAAAAATTATTTAATAAATAACTTAAGGGAGGGCGAAAAATTCAAGGATACACAAATTATGGTCAGTTATAAAAAGCCAATGCAGAAGGTTCAAATATCAAATGTAGAAGTTTTACCAAAGGAGTTCAAAAAAATTTCTGTCTTAGCAGATAAGGCAAAGATTAAACGACAGCTGCTTGATGGTGAAATTGTATTAGGAGCAAAGCTTGAGTTGGGTGAGCCAAGTGTTTTGATTAAGTAAATGAAATTAAGGATAGAGTCATGAGTGAATTAGCGGTATTAAATAATCAAGAGTTAACTATTTCTAGTTGTGAAATTGCTGAACTTACAAATAAGAAACATAAAAATGTAATTAGGGATATTGAGCATATGTTTAATGAGCTCAAATTTGAGCCGATTAAATTTGAATCAAAATATATAGACTCAAAAGGTAGACAACATAAATGCTATTTATTACCAAAAGATGAAATGTTATGTTTGGTGGCTGGTTATCGTACAGATATCAGAATGCGCATTATACAACGTTGGCAAGAATTAGAAGCAAAAATAAAAATACAACACCAAGTACCACAAACTTTACCTGACGCATTAAGATTAGCTGCTAATTTAGTTGAAGAAAATTTAACGCTAAGAATTGATAATGAGAAAAAGTCATGCTTAATTGATGAATATCAGCCAAAAGCCGAGTATTTAGATCAAATATTAAACTCAACTTCTTTAGTAACCATAACTCAAATAGCTAAAGACTACGGTATGAGTGGTCGTGCAATGAATGAGCTTTTGCATGAAATAGGCATTCAGTACAAAATTAATAATCAATGGCTGTTATATAGTCAATATCAATCAAAAGGTTATACACAAAGTTATACACATATTAGAATGATAAATGTTAATTATAATCATGATTTAACTGGAGTTAAAATGCTGTCTAAATGGACACAAAGAGGTCGCTTGTTTTTATATAACAAATTGAAGTCTGTAGGTATTTTACCAATGATTGAATCCAAAGTAGCTTGATTGTTTTTAAGGGTTTATAATGAGATATCAATATAAGGATAAAGTATTTTATTCACAGGTCGCGATATTTAAATATTTAAAGTCGATTAGTATTGTTAGCTGTGGATATAACTTTTTTATCAATGCTTTAAAGAAGAATAATCGAAATGTGTTAAATACGATTAAGTATACTAAAAAGCATTATCATGGCAGTGCTAAATTTCGTCAAGGATTTGAAGTTGATGGTGCTTACTTTAACAATATGAGTGAGTTTGAAGATAAGTATAATTTGCCTAAAAATACAGTTTCTAATATTAAATCAAAACAAAAACTATCTGTGCAAGAAGCTGCATTAAAAGCACTAGAATTACCAATTGCTAAGCATAAAATTTTATACAAAAACGAGATGATATCAAAGTTTTTACAATCAAAACTACCAACGACAAATTTGGCCTATCATTATAATAGGGGGTAAACAATGGATGAGTTAACACTATCAATCGGGTATAAAATGATCGAGAGCCTAATCGGTAGAAAATATGCCGATGTGATTTATGATATTGCTGCGACAAATAATCGAAATAAAGTCTATATTCCAGTTTATTCTGGTGGTTCTACAGGTCGATTAAAGAAAGCTTTGCCTGCTCATATCTTTAAAAAGCTTGTTAAACATTTTGGTGGTCAGCGTTTATATATTCAAAAAGAAAATATCAAAATTGATGAGTCAGCATTGAGGCGTAAAGCAACACAAGATCTAGCTAATAAAGGTTACTCAGCAGATGAAATTGCACAGATTATTGGGGTTAATAGGAAGACGGTATTTGATCGTTATTTGGAGGAAGAGAAGGATAATATTAGTTTTGATAGTGGGCAGGGGAAATTGTTTTGAAAAAATATAGTTTAAAGAATATTTGTTTTAAAATTGTTTGATAACTGAGGGTAATTAATTAATTTGTCACTATTTTCTAGTAAGGAAATTAAATCATTAAGTGGCATAGGTTTATAGAAATAATAACCTTGAAATATATTGCACCCAAGAGTTTTTAAAGCTTGTAATTGTTCAAGAGTTTCAACACCTTCAACTACTACTCTTACATTAAGCTGATGCGCAAATGAATTAATAAAAGATATAAGGTTTTTTGATCTATTACATTGAGTAATATTTTCTACAAAACATTTATCAATCTTAATTTCAGAATATGATGGTGTGTTTAAGTACTTCAATGATGAATATCCAGTTCCAAAGTCATCAATGGACAATGATATGTTTTTTGTACAGAGTGTCATTAATTGATCAAGGTTATCTATATAGCCAGATTCAGTAACTTCTAATACAATTTGTATATTCCTAGGTAACTTTAACTTTAAAAGCTCTTTTTTTAACAAACTGATGTAAGAAGCACTTTTGAGGTTATTTGCAGATAAATTAACTGAAATATAGAATGGTGAAAGCATTTTTTTATTTGATAGTGCGTTAATTATTTTTTTGCAATAATTTAATGCATATAAATCAATTTTTTTTAGCAGGTCATATTTTTCTGCAATACGTAATAAGCATAATGGTGATACTTGTCCTTCTGACTTATCTTTCCATCTAATTAGCATTTCAAATCCATGAATTTCTGATTTGTTATTTGATATTATTATTTTAGGTTGTAGCTCAAAATATATTTTTTTATTTGATAGTGCGTTATTCAATTTATTTGCAATAATATTTTCATTTTGAAGTTGTGCTAAGTGTTCTTCGTTGAAGAAAATATGCTTGTTGGCGTAGTTATTTGACTTTAAAGTAAAGTTCATAATTTCAATTATTTCCGAGTATTGTGGACTTCCCTTTATTGGAATGCTAGTACTACTTAAATTAATTAGAGTATCTTCAAAAAAATTATTTAGTAATTTTGAAAAATAATTATGAATTTCATTTGCATGGTCTTCATGGCTTTGATTTTTACTAATATTTAAGATAATAACCAATTCAAAATCTGATTTTAACCCTAAAGTTACTTTTGAAGAATATTTATTTTTTAACCAATATTCTAGATTTTTATAGCAATCAGAAATACAAGATAAATAGTCTACCTTTGTTAATGATAGTGGTATGATTACTTTTAACAATAAACAAATTATATTGGTATGATCTAGTTTTAATTCACCATCTGTTTCATTTATATATATTTTTGATAAAAGCCTATTATTTGGTAGCTTAAATATAGGGTGTGTATAATGAGTTTTGAGTAAAGATTTTGATAACTTTGTTGCTTTTGTATGTATTTGATTTAACGATTTTAATTCATTCTCTACTAACTTAGCAAATTTATTTAATATATATTTTTCTTTAGTTGTTAGTTGCTTTGGCTTAGTATCAATGATACATAATGTCCCTATTGGATGCCCTGATGGTCCATGGATGACGGCCCCTGCATAAAATCTAATATACGGCTCATCTATAACTAATGGGTTGTTTTGAAACCTGTTATCTAATAAGGTGTCAGTGACTATAAATAATTCATTTTGTAAGATAGTATGTCCACAAAATGAAACTTCTCTTGATGTTTCTGTTGCATTTAAGTTACAGGTAGATTTAAACCATTGCCTATCTTTATCAACTAAAGATATAACAGAAATTTCAGTATTCAAAACAATAGAAACTAATTTAGTAATATTATCAAATTTTTCATCTTTAGGTGTATCAAGGAGACCTAATGATAGTAAATCTCTTAATCGATCTTGCTCATTACCAGGAATTGCTGGTGCAGTATACTCTTTGCTTTTATTTAATGATGTCATGTTATTAAATATATCATTTTATTATATATTTTATTTATTATAGTATGTTATTTTTATTTGTGCTGTCCAAATTTTAAAAGATGTTCCATGTATGATTTTATGATTATTAAAAGGTACTTCTGGAAGCCAGTAACCATGGGGGTTTTGGACGCGCAAGAAATATTTTCTGCGTGGTGATTATATCTAAAGGACTAGGAGGTGACTTTTAAAGCTACTTTTCCAAGCGTAGTATGCTTTTAAGTGATACAAAGTTAATACATCTATTTTCTTATAATTTAGGCAATTACTATTAAGATGCTAGGGGATTTTAATGCCTACGATTGTAAAAGGAAAAGTTGCAACAAGGCAGCAAGCTTCAGATATTTTTGGTGTTTATGTCACAACAATTGATGATTGGGTAAGGCGAGGTTGTCCTTATCTTGAAAAAGGAGGTAGAGGCCGAGCTTGGTCATTTAACACAGCTGATTTATTCAAGTGGCGTTTACAAGAAGAAGTTAATCAGAATGAAAAAATAATGCCAAGTGGTGAGGAGCTTAATTTAAAGATCAAGCAAGCAAAGTTACGTTTAACTGATGCACAAGCCGATAATGAAAAAATAAAAGCACGCTTAGCAGCTAATAAAGTGATTGATGCAGATTTAGTATCCAGTGTATTAGCTGATATTTTTGGATTAATGCGTAATAAACTTTTAAGTATTCCTGAGCGAGTAGAATCAAGATTAGTTGGTGAAACCGATAAAAATAGGTTTAAAAAAGTACTACTTGATGAATTAAAAGAAGCCATGTTTGATATATCAGATAACTCAAGCCAAACAATCAGTAAAATACTTAGTCAAGGGCAAAACAATGACTGATGTACTTGCTAATCTATTAACTAAAAGTCTTCAACAGCATTTTAAACCAGTCAAAGATTTAAGCATTTCTGAATGGTCTGAACAAAACGTATATTTACCAACAGGGGTATCAGCGGTACCAGGAAGATGGCGCACAATTGCTTATCAAAAGGAAGTGTTTGAATCGATAGAGAACCCAAAGATCAATAAGATTACATTGATGTTTGCAGCACAAACAAGTAAGTCTTTAATTATTAATAATGCACTTGGCTACTACATCCAACACCAACCCGAATCACAAATTATGATGCAGCCGTCAGAGTCAGATGTCAAAACATGGTTAGAAACTAAATTCAATCCAATGGTAGATCATTGTCCATCAATTAGTGATTGCCTAGCTAAACCAAGGAGTAGGGAAGGTGTTAATAACCAAAAAATGAAATCCTATCATGGAGGCTTTTTAATGCTTAGCTGGGCTGGATCACCGAATACCATGCGTGGTCGTTCAGCATCTAAGATTTATGCTGATGAAGTTGATGGTTATGAGCGTACAAGTGAAGGTCATCCAGTTAATCTATTATGGCAACGTGCCGCAACATTTGGTAGTAAACGTAAACTCATTATTGCTAGTACGCCAACACATAAAGGTGCATCATTTGTCGAAATGAGTTATTTATCAGGTGATCAAAGACAATACTATTTACCATGCCCTCATTGTAATGAATACCAAACCTTACAGTGGAAAAATGTCACATGGCAAAGTGAAAATGGTAATCATGATATTGAATCAGCCAAATATGCCTGTGAAAATTGTGGCAGTTTAATTAATGATGGTCAAAAGCTAGCGATGCTAAGACAAGGTCAATGGCGAGCTAAAATGCCATTTAATGGACATGCAAGTTTTCATCTTAATGAGCTATACAGTCCATTTCGTACTTTTAGCGATATTGTGCAGTCATTCTTAGAGAAAAAGCATACAGGTGATTTAAAGACATTTGTCAACGTATCACTAGCTGAAACGTGGGAAGAATCTGGTGAACAAATAGAGCCTAATAGCTTGCTAGCACGAGTTGAAAACTGGGATCAATTACCATTGGGTGTTGCTGTCATTACAGCAGGTATTGATGTTCAGCAAGATCGAATCGAATTACAAGCTGTTGGTTGGGGTATTGATGAAGAATCATGGGTAATTGATTATAAAGTTTTTCATGGCGAAACAAGTGAAGGTCAAGTATGGCAAGAATTAACCCTTTATTTAAATAAGAAAAGATATTTACATGAATGTGGTAAAGAACTACCCATAGCATTTGCCTGTCTTGATACAGGTGGTACAAATAATATGACATCTAAGGCTTATGATTATGTTAGACATAGCCGAATTGGCTTACCATTTGCGATTAAAGGCCGAGGGGGTGAATATCCATTTGTAACAGCGCCATCAAGAAAGCGAGTACCAAATAAAAAGGCATTTGATCTTTATACAGTTGGCACAGATGAAGGTAAAAGTATTTTATTTAATCGTCTAAAACTTGAAGAAACATCTGATAAAAGTATTATTCATTTTAATGTCGATGTCTGTGATGAACGCTATTTTTCACAGCTAACAGCAGAAAAACGAGTACTTAGATACCACAAAGGCTTCCCTAGATATGAATGGCAGTTACATGCACCAGATAAACGTAATGAGGCTTTAGATACTTATATTTATGCTTTAGCAGCACTTAGAATTACTAACGTTGATTTGGTGTTGAAGTGTGAACAGTTAAAAAAAGAAGTTATATAATATATCTAATTAGAACTTTTCTTAGACCGTAGCCATTCACTATATGATGTCATGTTTAAATATAATTGTTGTGTCAAATCAGCAAAGGTTCTTGGGTTATTGATATCAATACCAGTATATTTTACCATTTCTTTATGTTTTTCACTTTGTTGTTTCCAGGTAATATAAATATCTTTGCTGAACAACTCTATTCCAGTGAGAAGAATAACAGGTGCACGACTTTGTCTAGTATTTTTAATATAATGTCTACCCCAGTTAGCTAAACTTCTTATAATTTTTTTTTCATTAGAAGAAAAATCTTCAATGTTTTTCATAGTAGAAAACACGATTATTGAACCAGGAAATTTTTTTGCAAGTGTTTTCATCCTTTTAACATCTTCATGTTTAAATGAGTTTCTGCCAAAACTTTTTACTTCACCAAATATGATATCAAAAGAGTTATTGTTTATAACATTAAAATTAAACTTTCGATGCCATATAATAAAATCAGTTTCTATCTTTTCACCTTTATTTATAATTATTTCTTGCCCAGGTGACCATGAAGACTTAGAGTGGACACCTCCCATAATGTTATCAAAAAAATGTATTGTTAAGGCTGTAGCATATGCACCTTGAGCATAGTTTGGTAAGGCAAAAGGCCCTGTTAACCGATAACTCCATTTATTATGATTAGGTTCTATACTTGGGAAGTCAAAATTTTTATGGCAAAATTCGCACTTCAATATGTAATCTAGTGTAGCAATATCATACCAGCTACTCTTATTGCATTTATCACACTTAATAGTTAAACCAAGCTTAAATATCTTATTTTTAATGAAATTTTTAATAACTCTATTTTGCCAAACTTTATTATTATCACAGTTTTTTATTTTATTTTTAAGTTCTCTAACATTCATGCATTTTAGGTGTTTACGGGATATTTCATTAAGTAATTTAATAAAATCTTCATTTGTTAGTAAGGAAAGATTCCATGATCCACCTAAAATTTTAATGATTTGTTGGGTAATTTTTCCAGCATCAGATATGTTGGTATTAAAGTTATTACTTTTGAGCCATTGTGAAATGTATGTTGTTCCATTAAATAATTGCCAACGCTTTGGTAGTTTCATAGTGTCAGAAAATGTAATTAATCCTTCAGAAGTAGATAAAATAGGATGTCTTGTTACTGTATCAAATATTGGAAATTTGGGATTCCTATAGTTATAAGGAAAGAGCACTCCAATTAAATCATTATAGTTATAAGATTGTAAATCTATGACATTTACCCAATTACAATTTCTAGTTTTATTTTTAATAAATTTGGGACTTAGAGTATTAAATTTAATAGTTAAATCATCTTTGAGATTAACATCTAATTGTTTATCATCAGCTTCTATAATAGAACGAGTTTTTCTTATACTATAGCATGGGGGTTTGCGCCATATAGGTGGGTAAAAATCTTGACTAATGTGTTCAATTCCTTTTATTCGTAGCTTACTATTACATTGATTAATTTGTTCTTTAGATATAGAGCGAGAAAAGAGTAAGCATGGTTGGATCATTACTCCATTTGGATTGCCTGGTAGAGGTCTATAATTTTTCTCTAAAAAGTTTTTACAATAACTATTTAAATCATTAATCCATTGTATTGGTATGGCAATAATTTGACGATAAATTATGCGTAAGTTCCAATAGTCAATTAAGTCTTTTAACTCATTTAAATTAAAAATATAGAGGGTAGGTTCCTTTGAGTAATATGTTATAACGTTAATTGTTTTACTTCCAATATCTAAAGGAGATATATAATGGTTTTCATATGCACGTAATAACTCATTGCTATTTAAAGCAATAGTTCTTGGATTAAAAGCATCATTGTAAGCTGTTTTAAAAAAATTGAAATTTTCATGACTTAAAAAATCACCGAAGTTGCAAGCAATAAAATTTCTAACTTTATTATCTTTAACATTATTAGGTTTAACATAGATAATATTTGGCTTATCTAAAATTTTAAATTGAAAAACTTTGTTATACAGGTATTGATATATATGAAAACTATCTACTCCATAAGTTTTTAGCTCATTGTATTCATTAAGTTGAAAAATATCCTTTAATTGAAGTATTCTATTTGGATCAAATTTATATTCATTAGCAAGCCCTTTTTCTGCCTCTACTAGATAGTCAGGTTCAAAAAAATCTAAATAACCGTTGATAATCTCTCTAGCACTTTCAGAGTGGATATTATCACGTTCCCACCAATTAGGTTTTTTTTTGAAGTATGGAATTATTGGGTTATACATACCTCCCCATAAACATGTATTAATTTTAAAGATCTCAAGAATATTTTTTTGATCTGTAGGTCGTACTAAAAATACAAATCTAATAGGACGAAGTTTTAAATTCATATTTACATTATTCATGAAAGTATATCTATTTTAATAATCATGGTATTTATAGTGTAGTATGAATTATTCTGTTTAAAGGTATCTATAAATTAAATGCTACCTTTTGCTTAATTCAATCTTACCCAAACTCTTCCTAATTAGTCTCATACAATAACCCTAAGATATGGGGGAATGTATGGATATCGAAGAAGAGCTACAACAAAAACGAGCAGAGCTGAAAAGTGTTAGATCATCAATTAGTAAGCTTTTAAGTAATGGTGGGGTTGCATCTTATGCTGCTGGGGGGAGTACAGTTGGTTATCGAAACTTATCTGAATTACGCGCTGAAGAAAGAAAAATTTTAGATGCTATAGATTCACTTGAACGAATTAAGTTAGGTCAACAGCAATCTAATTTCATCACCTCAAGCTTTAGGGTGATGTAATGAAATTATTATCAAGATTTAAGCGTAATAAGACAGTTAATAAAAATATTCATCATTCTTTACCACCAATATATAACCGAGGTTATGAATCAGCAACATCACAATTATTACGTGATATTTTTACAGGTGGTAATGTCGATGAAATCATTGAAGGCCAATCAAGTGCTATTTTACGACGTGCGCGTGAAGCTTATGCCAATAATGATTATGTCAAAGGTTATATCTCACAAGCCTGTACCAATATTATTGGCCATCAAGGCATACGTATTCAGTGTAAAATCAAACGCAAACGATTAAATGACTTAACTGAAGCTGCTTTTAATCGCTGGGCTAGAAAAGGTAATTGTGATGTTTCTGGTAGCCTATCTTTTATCGATATTCAGCTTCTGTGTGTACGTTCTTTATTAAGAGATGGTGAGTTTTTCATTATTAAGCATGTGATTGATGGGCAATTGCAATTACAGCTAATTGATAACTCACGTATTGATGTGACTAAACGTGCAACGCTAGCAAATGGCAAAAAAATCATCAATGGTATTGAAGTTAATCGTTTTGGTCGGCCATTAGCTTATTATTTAACTGATGATACTGAAAGTACTCAAAGGATAGTGGCTCAAAATGTTATTCATGGCTTTATTTCTGAATATGTAGGTCAAAAACGAGGTATTTCATCGATTGCAACAGCACTAATTCGTCTTGGCTTATTAAAAGAATTTGAAACATCAGCCGTTGATAATGCAAGAAGTAATGCTAAGAGTGTTGGATTTTTAAATTTACCAGAAAATGAAATCGATTATAACGCATTAGCTGATCGAGATGATAAGACATATGATAATTCATTTGAGATGAAAGCGGTTGATGATCGTGCGCAGTTTCATCTGCTAAAACCAGGCTATAAGCTATCAACATTCAATAGTCAGTTTCCAAGCACTACTTTTGCACCATTTAAAGAATCTATTTTAAAAGCGATTAGCTCAAGCTTAGGTTATGGCATTAATTATATTAATTTGGGAAATGATTTAAGTAATGTTAATTACTCTAGTGCAAGACAAGGCTTATTGAATGAACGTGATGCGTGGAGAATGCTGCAAACACTAATTATTGATTCATTAGTAAGACCTGTATTTGAAAGTTGGTTAGAGGTTGAATACCTATCAGGTAGATTAGGTAATATCAATGAGATTACCTTTAACCTGTTAATTGATACGATTACTTTTCAAACTCGTGATTTTTCATGGATAGACCCGCTTAAAGATCAAAAGGGTATTACCGAATCAATTGAGAATGGGACTATGAGTGCTACTCAACAAATGATTAATTCAGGGTTAGACCCAGA
>JAKJJQ010000066.1:0-12138 GCA_021713415.1 Thiotrichales bacterium 19X7-9 | reverse complement strand
TGGGACAGTTGGTGAAGGAGGTAACTGGAAAGTGGTGGAGCGGTATGTTAAGAATCAAGGGTTAAAACTGGATGAAGCGCAATTGCGACTCTTTTAATACCCCGCTGCTTGCCGCGGGGATATTTATTTTTCTATTTTTTTAAGTCTTTGCTAATTCTTATTAATGAAGCATTGCGTTTTAATTATTTGTCATGTATGATTTCTTGTCTATAAATTAGACAGGAGGGGTCGCATGATGAATAAAAAATATATTATTGATGTAATTGATATTTATATTAAGAGTAAAGAGGGTAATACTTCTCATCCACTTGATAAGTATGAACAAACTAACAAAGCTAAAAAATTAAAATACTATATACAGATTAGCGATGAAGCTAAATTTAAAGAGTTAGTAGAAGCTTATATAAATGCTGATAAAATTGCACTAAAAGATGTATTACTTACTATTAACTTAGCACAAGCAGTTAATCATAGTGAAAGTGAGCAAGCAAAGCTAATTGATATTGCTAAAAATGATGCCAATACCCTATTGAGTAACAATACAGATGGTAGAAATCAATTAAAAGAAACTATTAAAAAACATTATACCAACCAAAATAGTTTCAATGATCAGTTTTTTCTACAAGATGATAATAGTACAGACCCAATAGCCCATGATATTAAACAATTTGTTGAAATTAAAAAAATATTAAAGACAGATTTAAAAGATGGAAAACGTCTTGGTAAATCAGCACATGCAGTATATAAATATAAAGATGATGGTAATAATCAATATTATGTAAAATACTTTGACTTAACAAACCCTAAGCAACAAGCTCAAGCTGTACTTGATGAAATGGTATATGCCAACTTATGGAGGTTATTAGCTGGAGACTTTGCTAATGTTTCAGAATCACTATTTGTGATTGATGATAAGAAGAACATTATTGGTAGTGCTTCAAAGGGGCTTCCAGAGTTTAAGTCATATAAATTGTTATTAGAAAAAAATGATTTTAATATTCCTAGTGGGTTTGTAACAGTACTTTTATTAGCAGCACTATTAAAAGAGCAGGACTTACATTCTGAAAATATTGGCGTTAGTGGAGAAAGTGATCAAAGTCAAAAATTTTCAAAAATTGATCATGATTATATTGTGTCACACTGGAAAAGTGTTAAATTGGAAAATAATGTTGATTTAGGTTCATTAGCAAAAGCATTGGCTAGGGAGTCGCTAGATGCATTTATTGATAATTTGAAATCAATGCGCTTTTCGCCAGTGACTAAAAATAGTAAACCATTACAATTAGCTCATATGGCAAGAGCTCATATTACTTCTAGAGATAATACAACGATCTCATCTAATAATGTACAAACGCTTTTAGAACATCTAACTGAGTCGACTACCGGCTTTGCTGAATTATTGTTAATAAATAATAAATATAAAGATTATGAAGGTATATTTAGACAATTAAAACAGTTTAAAGATCATATAATACAAAAAATGCACCAATTTGATTGGTGTGATAGTAAAAATGCAATTGAAATGCTTGAACATCTAATTGAGCGAGTTGAAGGGTTTTCTAAAAAGGTTAGATTATACGGTATGATTTATGACGTAGATTCTAAAATTAAATTTTGTGATAATAGTCAATGCGTTGATATTATAGAAAAATTAAATAATTATAAAGATCAATTAATTAGAAATCTTGAAGATGAAATAAGTAATGATCAGATAAATAGTGATGAGTTATTAGGCAATGATTTAAATATGCAGCAGCTTGTCAGAGTTCAAAGGATTTCAAATACTATACAGCCACAAACTACTAAATATGAATTGAGTGAGATAATTTCTAACTTGCAGTTAAAATGTTCTTTATCAAATGAAACAGTCCAAGGTGCTATTGATTTACCAGTTATATTTTTTTATGAGAATGGGAAATGTGAAGGTGGCCCCAGAACAGCGTTTTCAAACAATGCTTAATTGGCCTATAAAATAAATATAATTCAATATCTTTATTCAAACAATTAATAATTCTATCCCTCAAATAGCATTTATTGTGCTACATTTACATATTAGAGAAATAATAATTATTGTGGGCTACAAGGGTATGTTTGCTTTTTTTGAATATAAGCCGATCTTACTGATTTTAACTATATTGTTTTTATTATTAGTAATCTTTTATATTTTAGAGGAGCTTTATCATCTTTATACACTAAAAAAAATACCGTATCGAATTCATGTTAATGGTACGCGTGGTAAGTCTTCAGTCGCAAGATTAATTGCAGCAGGTCTCCGAGCTGGGGGCATTACAACTTGCTGTAAAACAACAGGGACATTGGCGCGTTTTATTGATACTAAAGGTAATGAAATACCCGTATTTCGAGTTGGCTTTACCAATATTATTGAGCAGGTTGTAATCATTCGTAAAGCACGTAAACTACAAACACAAGCATTGGTAATTGAGTGTATGGCACTACAGCCATTATTACAGTCATTATGTGAATTGAAAATTGTTCGCTCTACCCATGGTGTTTTAACCAATGCGAGACCAGATCACTTAGATGTAATGGGTCCTGAACCTAAAGATGTTGCGTTAGCACTAGCTGCAACAGTACCAGTAAGGGGGAAATTTTTTACGCCTGAAAGTATTCAACTACCAGTGTTTCAAATGGCAACAAAAGATAGAAAAAGTGAATTATTTCATATTTCAGAAAATGATATTCATGCAATAACCGATGAAGATGTTGCAGGGTTTTGCTATGCAGAATTTAAAGAAAATATTGCCTTAGCATTAAAAGTGTGTGCATCTTTAGGTGTTGCAAAAGCTGTTGCTTTAAAAGGGATGTGGGATGCAAAACCTGATCCAGGGGCTATGACGAAGCATGATATAGCTTATGAGGGTAGTGAAATTTTATTTGCCAATGGCTTTGCTGCCAATGACCCTGTTTCAACTGAGATTTTATGGCATAAGCTATTAGATGAGTATCATGATGGTTTTGAAGCAGTTTTAATGCTTAACTGTCGAGAGGATCGCCAAGATAGGACATTGCAATTTGTTGATGTAATACCTAAGTGGCGACAGCCTAAAGCAATTGTGTTAATTGGCACAGGTTGTGATGTTTTTAGTAAAGCTTATAAGCGTAGGGCAAAAACTCAGACAGAAATTATTGATTTGGAAGAAAAAGATGAGCAGGCAATTACAAGTGCAATTGCTGCAAAATTTCAAGCTAAGCGTGTACTGCTTGTAGGGATTGGGAATATTTATGGTGTTGGCTTAAAGTTAATTGATTTTATTCAGTTGCACCAAGCTAATGGAAATACAAAGAATAAAGAAGAGGAAAACTAATGGATATATTGACCTTATCAATCGGCGTTGGTTTGGTTGTTGGTTTAATTTTTGTTTCATTCTTTGGCTTATCCGCTGGTGGTATGGTCGTACCTGGGTATATAGCTTTAGAGATGAATCATCCTGGTAATGTGATTGTCACTTTTATCTCTGCACTATTAATCTATGCAATTGTTAGATTCTTGTCTAATTTTTTAATTATCTATGGTAGAAGGCGTATTGCATTAACGGTATTGTTAGCATTTATACTTGGGGTTATTATTAATGATGCTTTAGCGACAAATGAACTTGTTTCTCGTTTTGGTGAAGCATATAAGGTCATTGGTTATATTATTCCAGGGTTGATTGCGCTTTCAATTGACAGACAAGGGATTATTGAAACGCTAGGTTCATTATTAATTGCATCTGTTTTAGTGCGTTTATTATTAATTATTCTTATGGGCTCAGCGATTTCAGTTGTTTAAGGGATGTTATGATGAAAAAAATGTATTGGCATAGAAAACTATTTCCAAGCTATATAATTTTACTGATTTGTTTGATTAGTTTACTAAGTTTGTACTTAGTACAAACATTTAAAACCATTCATTATGGTGATTTTTTCTATGATAAACTAGCGGCAGCTAAAACAACCTATACAGCCTATAATGAAATTAAACATTTGCGCGTTGAAAAAGGTATTAAAATTGACCCAAAACTTGACCCTTCAAAATCAGGACTTATCGGCGAAAAACAATCACCGACTACAACTGATTATGGCTCTATTTATGCAAAAAGAGCGAGCATAAATCCAAACTTTGCTGCAATTTTTGTTCAATGGTTAAAAGGTGATTTAGGTTTAAAAAAAGGTGATACGGTTGCCGTTACAATGACAGGCTCCTACCCTGCTTTAGATATAGCAATGCTTGCGGCTATTAAAGAATTACAACTTAGACCATTATTGGTCTTTACTGTTGGTGCATCGAATTATGGTGCGAATATTCCAGGGCTTACATGGCTTGATATGTATCAATATTTAGTTAAAAAAGGTACCTTTGATTATACGCCTGTTGGTGTTTCAATTGGTGGTAGTCGAGATTATGGTTATGGCTTATCAAAAGAAGGTATTAAAATTATTAAAGATACGATTAAAGACTCTGGTTATCATTTTATCGATAGTAAAAGTACTATTGATGCAATCAATAAGCGAATGGAGTTATATAAACAACATGAAGGTAAAGACGGTGTTAAAGCTTTTATTAATGTTGGTGGCTCTATGGCTGCAATTGGCTTGAAACAAATTGATGATTCATCAGTTAAGCCAAAATCGATTAGTATTGGAGTGGTCACAAGCTTGCCAGTTGATTTAATCAAGGTAGATGATGTTGCAGTACGCTATTTAAAACAAGGTATTCCAATTGTTAATGTACGTGATATTGGTGATTTGGTAGAGCAATATCAATTTCCTAAATTTCCTAAATATCAACCATTAATTGGTCAAGGTCCTATTTATGTTGCATTAGAATATAATAGGATGTATGCCTTATTAGCTTTGGTTGTTAACATTATTGTTTTATTATTGGCAGCTGTTTTATCTAGAAAATATTTAATTACGTATAAAAAATCATAAATAATTATTGTTCTAATGATGATGTAGCGGTATTTTCTATTTGCTTCTCTTTTTCCTTTTGGAATAATGCTTCAGGCGTAGATTCAACTTTTGCTTGAGGGTGCATAGTTTCAAAGGTTGCATGAGCAATAGGACCAAAGTCTTGTTTTGTTTGAGTAATATTTTGTAATGTTAAATTTACAAAATCTAAATTATATGAGTTATAATGGACCCAGCCTTTTTGATTCCAGTGCTCTCCATTTTTACCTAAAGCTTCAAAAGCTTCACTTGCTGTAATATTATCTGATTTCAAATTTTGTATAACTTCATTGGCTTTATCAACACGAGCTTGGTATTCACTGCCAGGGAGTTGACCAATTGTATATTTATACATCGTTGATTCAAAGTTTTTTAATGCTTGTTCTGCTGCAGCTAATACGATGACTTTTAAATCTTCAGGTGATTGTTTTTGAATTAAGCCAATAGCATCTTGGGCAGTTAGTTTGGAATAATCTTGCTGTATTTCAATCTTTTCTTCTTTTTCTTTGATATCTGTTTCAACTATTTCGACCTTGTCTTTGACTTGCATTTCGACTTTAGGTTGCCCTAAATCAACTGAGCTTACTTCTTCTTCAGTTACTTTTACTTGTGGGTTTGGTTTTACTTCAATTGAGGCAGATAGGTGAAGTGGTGTTGGCTCAGGTGTCATAATACTAGGCTGTATTTCTTGCTTTTCTTGATGTGTATTTAAATAGGCGCCTATATCAATAGCTCTATTGATATCCTTGACTGAGCTCTCTACTGAGTAAACTAAATGAGAACTAAATTTATGAATTTGTTCATTTATTTCACCATTAATAGTATCGATTTCACGTTGCCCATTACCATGTTGAGTGTCAATTTTTTCTTCAAAAAGAGCTCTTAATTGCTCTAATGCTTGAAGCCAATTTTTTTGGTTTCTTGTTAGTTTTTCATCTTGTTGTCGTCTTAATGCTAAAATTTCATTTTCTGAATTATCAAGTTGTTGTTGTATTTCTTTAGGTAACATAACAGACTCCTTGTCGTTTGGTTTTTAATTCCTTTTAAATCTTGTGTTAAAGATTATAAACACGCTTAATAGCTTAGAATATTTAGCCTTCTTCTACTATATGAAAATGTTTAAAAGTTATTACAAGTTATAACTAAACTTAAGTGAAGTTATTGCTTGAAATATAGCCATAGAAATGAAATAAATTGAACTAATATTGTTACAAAGTAAATAATATGCTTGACTTATAATCAATTGTTTGATTAATCGTTTGGATGGGAAAATTTGTTTTTTTATCAAGGGTTTGGTGTTTCATCAAGTTGAGGTTGGCTATATGACTTCATAATTTCATCACAAAAAATATTTGGAATTGATTGTTTAGTATCAGAACATGGTTTTTCAGCGTCACAAACAAAAGCTTTATTTTCTAAGCTCAATGGAACTAAAGTGAAAACTTCATGAGCTATGGTTTTAAAATCAACCTCATCAGTAGCATTCGTTAAAACTTTTAATAATTCACTCATTAAAAGTACATTAAATGAATTATCATCCCAGTTGTCACTGATCATAAATAATATCTCATAGGGGCTAGTGATCGTATCCTCCTTTAATTGTTCAAATACTTCTTTAGCTTTTTTAATATTGATATGGTATTCAGCATCACAGAAACCAACGGTATAGCCATAAAGGGATGACTCATATTTTAAAAGCGTATTTTCTAATGCTTTGTATAAATAGCCATTAAATTCTTCTTTATCTCTTTTATGAAATGCTAATACAATACTTGCAAGTTCTGAGCGTTTTTTATCGGGTTGATAGTCAGCTGACATTAAATAAACATGCTTTAAAGCTGTCTTAATCTCTTCTGGTAATGTTTCAGGTAATTGATCTAGTTTTATTTGTAGCTCTTTATTAAAAAATGCTTTATTCACTTCAATAATATTTTCTACAAGGGGAGTACCAACAAAGAGGTGATTTTTTAAAAAAACTTCGGGTTGGTTATGATCCTGTAATTTATTGGATAAATTAATAAACATTTTGATAAATGAAGTATGATCATCTTGCTCTCTATCAGTTGTATATGCTTTGATTATTTTTTGGATATAATTAAAATATTCACTATATGGCAAGTCATTATCAGAGGTAGAGCGAAGTATAGATTTGTATAGCTCAATGATTTCTCGCTCATTTATATGATTAGTACTGTTTGTTTTAAAAGGAATTTTCTCAAAAGAAAAAGATTCGTCATTTGTAGTTAACCTCTCTTGTGGTATTCTTGATAATTGAGTTAATGATTTATGAAATGTATCTTCATCACTGAGTTGAGAAATTTCAGGTATTAAGCTTTTCAATTCTTGTTGTAGATAATATAAATTTCTTAATCGAGCAATAACTTGATCTTGTTTACTAGGTAAGAAGCTATCTTTGATAGGAAGCATATTTGCTTTTTGGTTGAGTAAGTCTATAAATTTTTTAATTTTTGTTAAGCAGGTTTTATATTGATTAGAAAGCTCTTGTGTATCTCTTAAGTCATAAATACTATCTTCTACTCTAATAGAGGATTCAAGCAATTCAATTGCTTTTATTTTATGTGTAAGCGTTTCAATATGTTCATTTAAGAATTTTTGAATTTTTAGAGACAACATCTAAATCCCTCCTTGGTGTAGATTGTTATGATCATTACCAGCTTAAAAAATAGCCAGTCAATATGCTATTTGAATATTGTTTCTAAAACTTTGCTTGCTTAAAGGTGATTTTCTGAGTAATAAAATGAGAATATTAATAATATTTGTTTCAATAGAAATAAATTAATTGATTATTGAAAAGGTTTGATAAATGACTTTACTATTTAGATCAGATAGAGAATTTGAATCGATTGAATACTTTTAATCTCACGAGCTATCTTTTTGATCTGTGCTTTTAAAACATCTAAAGAGCCCTGAGAGGATAGGTGTTCAGTATTTAAAATAAGGCTAACATTAGCTTTAGCTTTATTATAATAAAGATCAATTCGCTCAATTGCATTTTCTGGAATTAAGTTTTTCAGTTTTGGCATTAACTCATTGAGAATTTTCTCCCGTGATGGTGGTAACTCAGAAAGTGTCGGGATTCGCTCTGGATGCTCATCAACATCAATATGAATAGTAACATCTTCAATATGATCAATTTCACAAGCTAATCGTGCACGAATTGTTTCAGCAATATAATGGCCTTCAGATGCTGTCAGTAATGGATCAATTAAAATATGTGCATCTAAGAAAATGTGGCCAGCCATTAATCGCGTTCTTGTCTGATGGTGACTTCGAACACCTTCTGTTTTTGCAATAATTGCATCAATTTCAGCAATAGTTTTTGGGTCAACTGCAGTATCTACTAATTCAGATAAGCCACGCAAACCCCATTTAATTCCCATTTTGATAATCATTAATGAAACAATAATTGCAGCGATTGGGTCCATAAAATGAAAGCCCAGTAATGAACCAATTAGACCAATTAGTACAATTACTGATGATAGGCTGTCACTACGACTGTGCCAGGCATTTGCACGTAATAAGTCGGAGTGAATTTCATCTGCTGCCTTCATGGTATAGCGATATAGCCATTCATTAGCAACAATTGAAATAACAGCAATGATTAAAGTAAAGTAATCAGGACGAAGTGCATCTTCTGTGACAACTTCTAATATACCATCATAGATAATACCGATACCAATGATGATAAGAAAAATACCTAAACCAGCCGTTGCTAAAGTCTCTATGCGTTGATGGCCATATGGATGGTCATGATCAGCGCCTTTTTTAGCAAATTTTGCAGCGATTAAAACTAAAAAATCACCAAAAAGATCTGATAATGAGTGAATACCATCGGCAAATAAAGCACTGGAGTGTCCAAAAAAACCGGCAAAAAGTTTAATGATTGCTAAACCAAAATTAATGGCTGAGCCAACTAAGGTAACTCGTTTACTGATGTTATAACGTTCTTCTTTGTCATGCATATTCTGATTTTCCTTTAGAAAATCTAACTATAAATTAATGATAAATAATTACGCTTTTAAGCATATTCATAGGTATAATGCGCATAAAGCTTAAAAACGTATTTCAGTGTAAAAGATTGTATGACGATTTGCAACTTTGCGTTGACTGTACAAGTTTAATTAACTTCGCTAGAATAACGAAATCATTTTATGTATAAAAGTACATCTATATAGGGAGAGTATCGTGTCTGATATTAAACAAAATACAAAAGCAGCTATCGTATTAGATGATGGCAAAAATATTTCTGCTTATAGCCTTAAAAAGCTAGAGGCAGTTACTGGAAAATCAATTAAACGCCTACCTTATTCAATTCGCGTATTAGTTGAAAACCAATTAAGAAATATTGATGATTATAAGGTTAAAGAAGCCGATTTAATGAAGGTTTTAGAATGGGATGCTAAAGCATTATCTCGTCCTGAAATCCCTCATATGCCAGCACGCGTTGTAATGCAAGATTTTACAGGCGTTCCTGCTGTAGTTGATCTAGCTTCGATGCGTAAAGCATTTAAAGATGCCGGTGGTAATCCTGATAAAATTAACCCATTAGTAGATACAGCAATGGTTGTTGATCATTCCGTACAAGTTGATTATTTTGGTAATGATAAAGCGTTAGATTTAAATGTAAAACTTGAATATCAACGCAATAAAGAGCGTTATAGTTTACTTAAATGGGGACAAAAGGCATTTGACGATTTTAAAGTAGTTCCGCCAGGTATGGGTATTATTCACCAGGTAAATTTGGAGTATTTAGCTCAGGTTGTGATGGAAAAAACAGATCATGGTGAAACAATTGCTTATCCTGATACGCTTGTTGGAACTGATTCACACACAACGATGATTAATGGTATCGGTGTAATGGGTTGGGGTGTTGGTGGTATTGAAGCTGAAGCTGTGATGCTTGGGCAACCGTATTATATGGTATTACCTGATGTTGTCGGCGTAAGATTAACAGGTAAGCTGCGTGAAGGTGTTACAGCAACAGATATGGTATTAACGATTACTGAATTATTGCGTCAACATGGTGTAGTTGGTAAGTTTGTTGAATTTTTTGGTGAAGGCATTAAGCACATGTCACTGCCAGATCGTGCAACGATTGCTAATATGGCACCTGAATATGGTGCAACAATGGGCTTTTTCCCAGTTGATGATGTAACCGTTGGTTATTTAAAACAATCAAATCGCTCAGATGTTGTTGATCGTGTTGAAAAAGTACTACAAGAACAAATGCTTTATCGTCATGACTCAGCTGAAGAGCCTGAGTATTCCGCTGTATTATCTTTAGATTTATCAACCGTTGATTCAACCTTAGCAGGTCCTAAACGTCCTCAAGATCGTGTACCATTACGTCAGCTACAATCAGAGTTTAAAAAAGCACTGACAAATGAATTAGGGTTACATGGCTTTGGCTTAAAGGATACAGAGTTATCTAAAGAAATTAATGTTGAAGGTATGGACTGTAATATTGGTCATGGCTCTGTTGCTATAGCAGCAATTACTTCTTGTACCAATACATCAAACCCTTCTGTCCTAATTGGTGCAGGGCTTTTAGCTAAAAATGCAGTAGAAAAAGGTTTAACAGTCAAACCTTATGTTAAAACTTCATTAGCACCTGGATCACAAGTTGTGACCAATTACCTTGAAAGGTCAGGGTTATTACAATATCTTGAAGATTTGAAATTTAATATTGTCGGTTATGGTTGTACAACTTGTATTGGTAATAGCGGTTCATTACCAGAGCCTGTTATTAAGGCTATTGATGAAGGTGATTTAGTAGTTGCATCTGTATCCAGTGGTAATCGTAACTTTGAAGGGCGTATTAACCCTAATGTAAAAGCTAATTATCTAGCATCACCCATTCATGTTGTTGCTTATGCTTTAGCAGGGTCAGTTGATTTTAATCCTGAAACTGATGCATTAGGCCAAGATAAACACGGTAATGATGTTTACTTGAAAGATATTTGGCCAAGTAATCATGATATAGCAGAAATTCAATCTCAAGTGATTCATGCTGAAATGTTTAAAGATTGTTATGAAGTGGTTTTTAAAGGTACAGAAGAATGGCAGCGATTAGATGCACCAGAAAGTAAATTATACCAGTGGAGCAATGATTCAACTTATATTCAGTGCCCACCATTTTTTGAAGGGTTTGCTGATAGTAGTGGCGAGCTAAACGATATTAAAGATGCGCGTACATTGTTAGTACTAGGTGATAGTATTACTACAGATCATATTTCACCAGCAGGCGCGATTCCTGCAGAGTATCCAGCAGGTAAATATTTAATATCACATGGTGTTGAGAAAAAAGACTTTAATTCTTATGGCTCTCGTCGTGGTAATCATGAAGTAATGATGCGTGGTACATTTGCTAATATTCGTATTCGTAATTTATTAACACCAGGTGTTGAAGGTGGGGTTACGAAGTATCATGATACAGGCGAGCAAATGTATGTTTATGATGCAGCAATGAAATATAAAGAAAGTAATACACCGTTAATCGTTTTAGCAGGTAAAGAATATGGAACTGGCTCATCACGTGACTGGGCAGCTAAAGGAACTTATTTACTAGGTATAAAAGCGGTCATTGCAGAGAGCTATGAACGTATTCACAGAAGTAATCTTGTAGGTATGGGTGTTTTACCATTACAGTTTAAAAAAGGCGATAGTGCCAAATTATTGGGCTTAGATGGTAGTGAGTCTTTTAGTATTAAAAACTTAGCATCCGTACAACCTCGTTCAGATGTTGAAGTAGAAGCTAAAAAGGCTGATGGCTCAGTGGTTAAGTTTAATGCATTAGCACGCTTAGATGCTGATATTGACCTAGATTATTATAAAAATGGTGGTATCTTACAAACTGTACTTAAAAATATGATGTAAATTTTTAACATCATATTTTTATTAATTATTTGATGGGATATTCATCGCATCTCTTAATTCTTTAGTTCTAAATTTGAGCAATTACCCCGTGGCTTGCCACGCGGTACATTAAACGGGAAAGTTTGAAAACCGAAGAGGTTTTCATGTTAAACTAAAAAAATGTTGCTAGTAAGATCATTTCATTGTGCCTATAGCACTCATTACCACATAGTTTTTCCTGTGAAATACAGGAAGGCCTTGCTGATCTCAAAAGTAGAGTGCCGTTTAAAGGCAATCTGCGAAGAGATAGGT
>JAKJJQ010000065.1:0-12721 GCA_021713415.1 Thiotrichales bacterium 19X7-9 | reverse complement strand
TACAAACATAGCCAGCATCTTGTTTTAATTCATAAAGTTTAACCCATTGTAAACGGGCTTTAATTTTAGCTTCCATAATAGATAAATATTAACAGAAAATGTTGAAACGATCTTTATGAATCACACAGTTTAAAGCATATCATAGTTGATCCTTAAACTACTTAGGTTAGTTGTTCATTGGTTTTTAGTATTCTTGGTGTAATTACAATCATTACCTCAGTTGTATAACTACCCTTACCATCTTGTTTGAATAAATAGCCAGCTACTGGAATATCACCTAAGCCTGGAATTTGAGAGTTTTTTGACATAGTTTTTCTTCTGTAATAATCCACCCATTACGAGTGTTTCGCCGTTACCAACACGTATGGTATTTGAAATGCTATGAGAGATGACTTTTGGGCTTGTACCTCGAGAAGAGTGAGTAAGATCACTTACTCCAGCTTTAATAATATCAAGTTTAACCATATTATTATGGGCAAGTTTTGGAATAATTTCTAAATTAATACCATAAGTTAACTCTACTGTTTTTGTATTTTGGCTATAGTTTCGATCAGGTGTAAACCAAATTGTTTGTGTTGAATTAAAATTTGCAATATGGCCATCTAATGTAACAATACTTGGCATTCCTTTTACCATTGCCATACCTTTATCAGAGAGAAACTTAACTGCTGATAGAAATGTGATGTACGGATTAGATGCATTCATATAGCTAGAAAAGTCAACGGTTTGATCAATACCACTATTTGTAATCCCTATATTAGTTGCATTAATATTTCTCTGATCAACAAACATTAATTGCCCCCAGTCAATTCCCATGACCCTTAGGGCATCTGAGCTTATTTCTATTATACTAACTTCAAGTAGCACTTGCTCAGGTGGAAAGTCTAATTTTAAAATATCAGCTGAAAGCTTTTTTTGAATATTTTTAGGAGCCGTGATTGTTAAATGGCGTGAGTTTTTTGAAAATGTAACATATTGTCTATAATAGGGCGATAATAATTCAACAATTTCGATAGGCTTTAAGTTTTCAGGTTTATAAATACAGGTATTAGATAGTTGAGATATGGTTGGATTATCTGCTTGAGCACTACCTACTAATATGTAATTTTCTTTAACTTTATATGCATAGTTGCCAATTGATAGCATCATATCTAATGCCACTTCTAGCGATTTATCATTAATATTTGCAGTAACAATTCCTTCAACTGACTCATCCATAACAATGGGTACATCAGTTAGCATACTTATCTCAATTAAAGCTTCGCGTAAATCACTTTCTATTAGATTGAGTGTTACATTAGAAATACCAGATAAATTTAGTTTTTTCTCATTAGTTAAGCAGTTCATTTTTGGTTTATATTGGCGCTTATTATTCTTATCTTTATTGCCATAGATGACCATTCTTTCTTTATCTAGTTGATAGTTTTTATTTGCTTTCTGGTCGCCAATGCCAGCTTGCATTCTAGATAAAACCTCATTATAGCTTCCATTAGCTAATTGTGGTGCATAGTCTTTATTGTTAGATGCGCAGCCAGATATAACGGTAATGATCAGAAATAATATAGTTAAATATATGGCTGTACACTTCATGACTTTATACCTCAAGTGTTAAATTTATATGATCAGTTATTGTTTGATCTTTTTTGAGAACATTAAATTGTATTTGTTGTTTTTTTGGTATTTTTTCAACTTTTGATAGGTCTAATTCTTGTTTGAAAATAATAGCTGATTTTCTTTTTGGTTCGATGATTTGATTTAACGTATTATAGGAGTAAGATTTCTGCCAAGGTTGCTTTTTCTTATTAACCAAATTAATTGTAATGGGTTCATCATAAGGGTTGTGAATTTTAATAATATTGAATGTACGACCATATTTATCCGGCTTAACTGTAATTTGTTGGTTGCTAAAAACTGAATTTGATAGAATATTTTGATTGTTTGTTGCCGGCAGCATGGCTTTTGTGATGTTGACAGAGCCTTTTTTATAGACTTTCTTCTTAGCGTATTGTCCTCTAAAGCTTATTTGATATTTACCTGCTAGGTTAATTTTTTCAGCAATACCGTACATCATAATTGTATTTTTTGGATAGATTAAAGTTGCAGGGTATTGTCTTTCCCAGGCGGATTTTGAATTGACAGGTATTTTTTCAATCAGCTTTTTATTTGCATCCCGAATGTAGATTTTACCTGCAATAATGCTTTGATAATTGGAGGTATTGTTAACATTTATTTTTGCGATTAATTTTCCTTCATGAAAAATAACATCTAACTGATCTAATTTCAGTTTAACTCTTTGCTTTTTCTTTGATTTAATGTTTGCGCTTATGACAACTGCATATCTTACTTTGATGCCTATTCCATCAGATTTTTTAGGATCTTTTACTTCTTCAACCATAATAGTAGCAAATTGACTACCTAGAGTACCTTTAGGTATTTTTACTTTAACTGGAATTTTGAGTGTTTCACCTTGTTTAAATTTATATTTGGTTTTCTCAAAGATAAACCAGTTTGCTGGTGTTAGTTTATCTTTTGATAGGTCATCAGAGACTTTAATAAAAGTCATATGACCTGATGATGCTTGAGAAACTTGATAGGGAGTTAATTGAAGTTGACCATCTTTTTTACCAGAGATAGTGAGTTCAAACTCATGAGTGCTCCCTGGAGTAGTATTAAAATCAAAATACATAGGACTAACGCCAAGCTCTCCAGCATATAGGTATGAAAAAAAGCTTAAAATCCCTTTTAAGAGTATGACTTTTATATGTGTTTTAATATTAAAAATCATTTTAAATGCCCTCACAAGTTGATTAGACTTATAGTGCTGATACGGTCATTGTAATATCTGCAGAGTAGCTACCAGCTTTTTGATTTGATATTTCACCTAACTGCGCCCTTGCACCAATAATATGTCTTTGATTATGTACTGAGTCAGCCTGTGTATTAAAATTCACCATATTTCGACCTATTTCACTAGCTGATTCTGCGCCATTACCACCAATATCAATATCATAATTTGTATTAACCTCATCAGTTCCATTAGATAAGTTATCGAATGATGATAATTGAACAGTAACACCTGTATTTGATTCTAAATTATAGGTATCTGTACCGGAGTAGAATGAGTTAGCTTGACCATCCACCATGCCTTCTTCTAAATTTAGTGAAAAATCATCAAGATTAGTTACCTGAGCAAATTTACCAATATTTAATGTGACAGTTGCTGAGTCACTATCTAATGAATCTGCATAAGATACACTGGCACTAAAAATAACTGCTGTGATTATTGCGTATAATTTTCTGTTTTTCATGATACTATCCTCGTAGTTTGTTTGTAACACTGTTGGTTGTGAAACATCACATTTGTGATTCTTTCACCCACTTACATGCAATTTCCATGCCAAAGATTAACTTATTGTTTTATAATGATTTAAAAATATTGATAGTTAAAGATGGATGTAGCAGGTGTTACATTGTGTAACTATAATATGTAACACAGCGCTTATATTTTATTTAGCTATATATACCAATCTAATTAAGCACTATTTTCAAAAAAGTATTAACTTAGAAATAGAGGTTGATTAATTAAAGGCAACTAAATGAACTATAAAGAAATGGCCAAAGTATTTATTATTAGCTTTCTTATTATTGGTAGTAATGAGGTCTTATTATTTTTAGCAACAGCAATAATCTCACATCAATTATCACAAAGTGATTTTGGAGATTTTCAGTCATTTGTAGCAGGTATGCGTTTTTTTGGAGCATTAGCGACCTTTGGCTTTTTAGCTTTTATGGCGAAATATATTCCAGTATTAAAGCATCATTTAAGAAAAAAAGAATGGGCTGAAGTTAAAGCCTTTTATGTGAAAATAATCTTCCCAACTGTCACAATCACTTTAATGTTATTAACATTAACATTTTTATGTCTTTATTTTATTTTTAAAAAAGAGCAGTTTAACCATCCATTTCTATTAATGTGCTTTGTTATATTATTGGAGTCATTTTTTTTAGTTGCATTTACACTGTTAAAGTCAAAATCAAAATATATTGCATCAACTACCTTATATGCAGTAAAGCATATTGTATTTTTAATATTAATTCTTTTATTTAAAAATAGTAGTCAGTCAGTTTATATTCCGGTTATATGCTATTTATTAGCTTATGTAATTACTTTAGTTTATTTCTTTATTTTAAAGCTTATCATTTTAAAACTTGAATACTTTCAAAAACCCTTTAATTTTAACATTTCGCCTGTTAAATGGAAGTTGTTAGTTTTTCCATTTGCATTATTAGCGATTTTACCTTATTTATTTTCTTCTTTAGTCATGATTGTCTTTGAAGTATTTGGCTCAGGATCAGAAGATTTAGTTGGTAGGCTTGGTGTATTGATTGCTTTATTTAGTTTGTCGTTAATTGCCATATTTCCATTAAAAACATTTACAGTGAATGAGTTAGCAAAAGTAGTTGATGAGCCTGATAAGGTAATCTCAACGGTTAAGTCATTATTTATTTTTGGCTTATCAGCTTGTTTAGTTTTATTTGTATTGTTTAATTTATTTTCTGGCATTCTAATTGGTGCAATGGCGCCTGAGTATCATGATCTGGTTAGTTATTTTAGGGTATTACTTATTTTGTTAATTTTAATTGGTATGACAAGCCCTTTTTCTTCATGCTTAAAGGTATCAAATAATGTTCATTTTGCCATTATATTTATTATATTAACAACCATGGTGGCAATTACTATTTTAGGGGCGATATTCTCTTACTTTTATCAATTAGAAGGTATGATTTTTGCTATATTTCTTTCGTATTTTATTTATATGGGGTTAAATATTTATTTTTTCTGGCGCGTTCATTTGCGTAAATTAACTACTTTAACATAACAGTTTTATTGTAGTGTATTTAAATAATCAATACATTAGTTTGAAGATGCAGCACTTTTCACCAGCAACAGAGCGGAACAAAGCGCCAATATTAGAGCAATTAATCCAATGGTTAAATGGAAATGAATCGATACTTGAAATTGGTAGTTCCAGTGGCCAGCATGGCGTGTATTTCACTGAATCAATGCCTAATTTAGCGTGGCAATTTAGTGATCGTAAAATTTATTTAGCTGGTTTGGCTGAAAACATATTAAATACTAATCGGTCTAATTTAAGCTTACCAATTGAATTGGATGTGGTTGATTATGATTGGTCAACGAAAAAATATGATGCTATCTTTAGTGCCAATACCATTCATATTATGTTAGATCATGAGGTTGAATATTTCCTAAATCATGTGCATTTAGCACTAAAACATAATGGAAAATTAATTATTTATGGCCCATTTAATTATCAAGGTAACTATACAAGTGAAAGTAATAAAGCATTTGACTTAAGCCTTAAACAGCAAGGTTATGGTGGTATTAAACCATTTGAAAGATTAGATAGTATGCTTTCTCAATGTGGATTTAAACTTCAAAAAGATATTGATATGCCTGCAAATAATCGCTTGTTGATGTGGCAATTAGTTTAAGTATAAAAAATAAACAACGCTAAGCTTCATTATTTGTTGTTTTAGAGGTATGATAATTATGAAATATACAAAAAATTTCATAATTACCAATTTTTTCTAAGACCTAAGGATTTGATGTGAAACTTAACATTGATGATATGCTTAAAACAAAACGAGCTCAAGAAGATTTAAAAGATACATTACGTTACAACTTTATTGAAATACCTAAAAAATACTTAGATTATATGATAGTTGAAATGGATAAAAATCATCAAAATATGCAGTTAAAATACCGCTTAGATGAACATTATCTAAAAATCATTTTTGAAATATATGGGTCAATTAAAGAAGCAGACAAAGCTTACCCTTTAGAGCATGAAGCTTATTTAGATCAAAAAGCAATGTGTTTAGCATCAGTTGTTATAAAGAGTAACCCAAAATTAAACTCACCAAACTATTTAGATGTCGGTTGTGGTGATATGAATATGACAAGCAGGTTATCTAAAATTTTCAAAGCATCTAAGACTATTGGGTTAGACTTGTTTTGTGCTGAAGATCAGACAATGTGGGCAGGTGACTGTGGTATTGCACAAGAGAATGTTAATCGTATACTTTATGATGGTTATGATCCAATTTTAGCACTTAAAAGTGAAACAAATCAATACAGTAAATTGTTTCAAGTTATTAGTCTTAATCATGTATTGCACCATTATCCAAATCAAAATGCCCAGTTTGAAAGTTTGCAACGTTTAAGTGCACTGATGGAAAAAGGTGGGGTGTTGCTTTTTAGTGAGCATGGTACGATTATGCATGATAGGCAAATTGAATTACAGCATGTTTTATTTGACATTAAGGCGAAAATAAAGTCACTAATGGATGTTGAAGTTACAGATCAAAAGATGAAAGAGTACTTAGATCAGTATGAATATAATAAAGGAAAGGGGACATATTTTTCAAGTTTATATCTATCTAAAATATTAAAACATATAGGATTTAACGAAGTTTGGAGAGATGCAGCTAACCAGACTAAGTATAATCCATCACAGACATATATTATAGGCTATGTTAAAACGACACCAACTTTAACTGCTGAAGATATTGCATCATTTAAACCAGTTAAGCTTTCTGAGGCTTTAGCAGATAGGGATATTTATGCAGCAGATGATTTGGATGCAAGCATGAAGAAATTTCAAGTGCAGTATCACAATACAGACAAGAATGATCGAGAGACTACGCCCTATCAACAAAAATCAAAGAAACCAAGAAAAAATTCTAAGACACTCTTTTTTTATAATGAAGGTCGTGCAAGCTCAATAAATGGCATTACAAGCTTCAAAATGTAGTCAAAGTTTTCTAATTTTTAGATACAGATTACCTAATAATAGGGGGTAAACGATGGATGAGCTAACACTATCAATCGGGTATAAAATGATCGAGAACCTAATCGGTAGAAAGTATGCCGATGTGATTTATGATATTGCCGCGACAAATAATCGAAATAAGGTTTATATACCAATTTATTCTGGTGGCTCTATAGGTCGATTAAAGAAAGCATTGCCTGATCATATCTTTAAAAAACTAGTTAAACATTTTGGTGGTCAACGTTTATATATTCAAAAAGAAAATATCAAAATTGATGAGTCATCACTAAGGCGTAAAGCAACACAGGATTTAGCTGATAAAGGTTACTCAGCAGATGAGATAGCGCAGATTATTGGGGTTAATAGGAAGACGGTGTTTAAAAGGTATTTGGCTAATAAAGTAAAAATGAAATATCTTAATGGTAAACAAGGAGAATTATTTTGATTTTAAATGTATTTCAATGATCAGTTATAAAGTTTATATATTTCGATATTGTGCAATGCAAAATCATGCAAACACTTATATCACCATTAATAAATTTATTTTATTATTTCAAATCTTATATAAAAATTTATTTTGTTATATTTATATTTATGTAGAACAAAAAAATTAAGGCTACTTATGATGCTTAAAATTATTTTATTATCTTTCTTGTTGGTATTTAATTTAAATTCTATGGCCTCCACATTAATTTATCAGCCTGTCAATCCCTCATTTGGAGGCAATCCTTTAAATGGGCCTTTTCTACTCCGTAGTGCTGAGCTACAAGATGATCATAAACCTCCTTCATCTGGGAGTAGATCATCAGCAAATACTGCTGCCGAGAGATTAAAGGCAAGATTAGATTCAGTTATTGCTTCACAGTTAGCTAGTTCAATCTTAAAAAATGTGATTGATGATGATGGTAACTTAAGTGCAGGTTCGGTTGAAACGGATTCATTTACTGTTTCGGTTACAGAAATAGGTAATAGCTTCATTATTGATTTAGATGATAAAGTAACGGGAGAGTCAAGTGAAATTACAATTACTAATTAATAATATCAAAATAACTACACTGTTTATGGTTCTAATACTACTAACAGGCTGTGCTACAAACCAAAAAAGAATCAAGCAGCCTGTTTATGATGAGAATGTTTATTCACAAGCTTTTATGAAAACTTTTCCTAAAGAAAAACTTAATGTATCAATTTTTGAATTTAAAGATTATACGGGGAAATATCAAGGTGCACTAAATGGTCAAAGTGTTTATTCAAAAGTAGTTACTCAAGACCCAGAGTCTGTCTTAATTACTAAACTATTGGCAAGTGATTGGTTTAATGTATTAGAGCGAACTGTTTTAAAAAATATTTTAACTGAAAGAAAGTTATCCGAACTAAATAACAGAGAGAAGTTTTCTAAACTTGAATACTCGCGCTATGCACTTGCAGGTGGAATTATTGACTATGAATCTAATACCTTAACAGGAGGGCTTGGTGCAAAATATTTTGGTATTGGAGGTTCTACTGAATATAGAGCTGATCAGATGACCATAAGTTTAAGATTAATTGATATTGAGACAGGATCAATTTTAAGCTCTACTGTTTTGACGGATCAAGTTTATTCATATGGATTGAGTCTAGGGGTTTTTCAGTTTGTAAGCTATAAGAAATTATTGGAAGCTGAAGGTGGCTTTACAAGAAATGAACCCAAGATTCTTGTATTAAATAGCTTACTAGAAGAATCTGTTAAACAGCTTATTCAAGATAGTATTGAATTAGGTATTTTTAGTATAAAAGAAACAAGCAGCAATATAAAACAAATAAAAAGTTGATGTGTAATGAATAACTAATAATTACTTAGGGAGGTGCATAGTGAAAACAATGAAAAATAATATTCAAGCTAAAAAAGAAATATAATTCTAATTTCGGAGAACAACATGAATATCCTAAATAAAAATCTACTGGGGGTTGTTTTATTCAGTTGTTTGTAT
Organism: Thiotrichales bacterium 19X7-9; assembly: GCA_021713415.1. Taxonomy (GTDB): domain Bacteria; phylum Pseudomonadota; class Gammaproteobacteria; order Francisellales; family Francisellaceae; genus M0027. Next base: position 3,897 of record JAKJJQ010000065.1, on the reverse strand, counting down.
ATAAATGCAAATGCAACAACTAGTGTATCTGCAGCATTTGACGCTGCTCATAGTGCAGCATTGGTTGATGTTAATGCAATAGATCAGTCACTCTCAGGTAGTACTGCAGCTATTTCAGATACAACAGCAACTATGAATAATGTACAAATGACTGTCTCACAAACATCAGGTAGTGTACAAGTAAGTGAGATTACAAGTTTAGTGAATCCAGCAATTGACGGTAATAATGATGTTTTCATTGATCAGTCAGGTGCTAGTACTGCTAATCCTAATAAAGCTTTAACAATATGGAATGGTGATAATTTATTTTTAAGCTTAGTGCAAAGTGGGGAAGGTAATTTATCTTTACTCAATGTTGATGGTCATAACTCTAGTTTTATGCTTGATCAGTCAGGCCCAGGTAATAGTAGTACGGTTACATCAATTGGTAATCAGCTTAATGGAATAGTAGACCAAGCTTCAGTATCAATGGGAAATGCTTTTACCTATAGAGGTAGTGGTGATAATAATTCATTTTTAGTTGTAAAGGATGGTGATAGTAATACTTCTAATATTTATGTTGAAGGAAATAATAATAATATGGTTTGGAATCAGGGCATTAGGTTATTAGGAGATAATAATATTCATCAAGCCATCATTGTAGGTGATGATAACTGGCATAAGGTCTGGTTTATGGGTAATAGTAATGAATTGAATTTAGATATTATGGGAAATAATAACCAAGCTACTATGGGAGGAGTAAGCCCTAATGATGGAAATAACAATATAGTATCAATAGATATTTCTGGAAATGTCAATACCGTTTATACAAATCAAGTTTTTGGAGATTTTAATACATTAAATGCGAGTATTGATGGAGATAATAATAGAATAAGAATGCTCAGGATTACTGGTGATAGTAATGATTTGTCAGCAATTATTATGGGAAGTAGTAATGATTTACTGTTTAGTGACATAACAGGAAATTTAAATGATTTATCAGCAACAGTCATGGGCAATAGTAATGATCTAGATTTTGATGATATTACAGGAAATTTAAATGAGTTATCAGCAGCTGTGGCAGGTAATGATAATGATGTTGATTTTCATGATGTCGTCGGTAATGAAAATATGCTATCAGCAACTGTGGCAGGTAATAGTAATGATATTGACTTTCATGATATTGAAGGGGATGGAAATGTATTATCAGCGATAGTAACAGGTGGCGATAATGATTTGGATTACAATGATATTGAAGGTGATAATAATGTTGTTATATCTACATTATTTATGGGTAGTAATTCCAATGAGTTAACTGTAGATCAAATTTTAGGATCTGATAATACTCTTACAACAAGTATTACAGGTTCTTTTAATGATTTAACCTATAGTATTGATGGAGATAGTAATAGTGTTACTACAACGGTAAATGGTGATCATTATCTTCATACCACTACGCTTGTTGGAAGTAATAACATAATGACTTTCACATATAATCCATAAATGACTATTCATTATATGGAATAACAGTTACTCCATATAATGATGCAAATGTAAGATTAATTAGATTTTATTAAAAAATTTGTAATATTTTATAAAGATATATTGGGCCGGGTATTTTTAGTTTTAAAACAAATAAAATAATTATTTAGGGAGGTGCATTATGAAAAAGTGAAAAGTCCTATTTAAAACAAAAAAAGAAAAATTAAATAAAAGAATATAATTCTAATTGGAGAACGATATGAATATCCTAAGTAAAAACCTACTAGGGGTTGCGTTATTCAGTTGTCTGTATATAAATGCAAATGCAACAACTAGTGTATCTGCAGCATTTGATGCTGCTCATAGTGATGCATTGGTTGATGTTAATGCAATAGATCAGTCACTCTCAGGTAGTACTGCAGCTATTTCAGATACAACAGCAACTATGAATAATGTACAAATGACTGTCTCACAAACATCAGGCAGTATACAAGTAAGTGAGATTACAAGTTTAGTGAATCCAGCAATTGACGGTAATAATGATGTTTTCATTGATCAGTCAGGTGCTAGTATTGCTAATCCTAATAAAGCCTTAACGATATGGAATGGTGATAATTTATTTTTAAGCTTAGTGCAAAATGGAGAAGGTAATTTATCTTTACTCAATGTTAATGGTAATGATTCTAGTTTTGAACTTGATCAATCAGGCCCAGGTAATAGTAGTACGGTTACATCAATTGGTAATCAGCTTGATGGAACAGTAGATCAAGATTCAGTATTAATGGGAAATGCTTTTACCTATAGAGGTAGCGGTGATAATAATGAATTTACAGTTACACAAAATGGTGATAGCAATATTTCTACTGTTGATATTGAAGGGAATGATAATTTCATTGGCAATGGTGGTGCAATTAATCTGGATGGAAATAATAACCTAAGCAGTGCTTTAATTGTAGGAGATAATAATCGCCATAATCTAGCAATAGATGGTGATACAAATACATTTAATGCAACAATTGAAGGCAACTCCAATCTTATAGATATGGGTTTTGTAGGTGAAAATCAAGGTAATAATAATAATTTCTTTTCCGATATACATGGCGATAATAATGATAGTTATATGTATGATATTGTTGGAAATTCAAATAACTTATCAGCAAATATTACAGGTGATGATAATAATTTAGAATTTATTGATGTTAATGGAGATTTAAATGACTTATCAGCTACTTTAACAGGTGATGATAATAATGTAGATTTCATTGATGTTAATGGAGATTCAAATGATTTATCAGCAACAGTCATGGGAAATAGTAATGATTTACTGTTTAGTGACATAACAGGAAATTTAAACAATTTATCAGCAAGTGTGACAGGTAATGATAATAATGTAGATTTCATTGATGTTAATGGAGATTCAAATGATTTATCAGCAACAGTCATGGGAAATAGTAATGATCTAGATTTTGATGATATAACAGGAAATTTAAACAATTTATCAGCAAGTGTGACAGGTAATGATAATGATGTTGATTTTCATGATGTCGTCGGTAATGAAAATATGCTATCAGCTACTTTAACAGGTGATGATAATAATGTAGATTTTGATAGTGTTGTTGGAAATCTGAATGAATTGTCAGCAACTGTGGCAGGTAATAGTAATGATATTGACTTTCATGATGTTGTCGGTAATGGAAATATGCTATTAGCTACTTTAACAGGTGACGATAATGATTTGGATTACAATGATATTGAAGGTGATAATAATGTTGTTATATCTACATTATTTATGGGTAGTAATTCCAATGAGTTAACTGTAGATCAAATTTTAGGATCTGATAATACTCTTACAACAAATATTACAGGTTCTTTTAATGATTTAACCTATAGTATTGATGGAGATAGTAATAGTGTTACTACAACGGTAAATGGTGATCATTATCTTCATACCACTACGCTTGTTGGAAGTAATAACATAATGACTTTCACATATAATCCATAAATGACTATCTATTATATGGCAAAATGATCTTGCCATATAATCATACAACTATAAAATTAAACATTTAGGCCTCGTGGACAAAAATTTATCTGAGCCATATTAACCTCAGCATCTGTTATAAAAGTCACGCATTAATCTGATTTATTTTCATCCAAGGTGTCCTTCTTTTTATTACAGAACTGATAATAGCAATCAACTTGTTCATAATAGCCACTAATGCAACTTTAGATGGCTTACCTTTAAGTTTTAAGCGTTGGTAAAACTCCTTCATTTCCGGTGAATGTTTCAAACTGGCTACGGCAGCCATATATAAATCGTTTGCCTTTCTGCTTTCCACTATCTCGATTATATGGTGCAACTCCTACCAAGGCGGCTAGTTGCTTTCTATTTGCTGTTTTGATCTCTGGTAAATATCCCATAATAGTATAGGCAGT